>JBCCTY010000056.1:0-17646 GCA_039197885.1 Actinomycetota bacterium
CCGTCCGGAGCTCGGCCGAGACCCGCTCCGCCGTGGTGTCGAAGGTCGCCCACGCGGCCTCGAGGAGGGCGAGCTTCCGCTCGAGTTGGGCGTCGGTGAGCGGGTCGAGCTCCACGGAGGCCGCGCGTCCGGAGACGCCGTAGTCGTCGGTCATGCCGATGCCCTCGACCTCCTCGACGATCGCGAGCTCGCGCAGGCGTGCGAACTCGTCGCCGTAGCCGGCGAGCTCTGCGACGGCCGCGAACCGGTATCGGTAGGCATCGAGCACGGCCAGCACGTCGCCACCGAGCGTTGTGGAGCGGTCCCATCCCGGCCAGTCGACGGCGCAGACCACGACGCGCCGTTTCTTGCCGTGCTCGAGCATCACCCGAACGGGCTCACCCATCGGGCGGACCCTACGTTCCGTCCGAGGTTCCGTCGACCGACGTGGGCGCGGCCGACGCACGCTGCCGTGCTCCCCCCGGCACCGTGGTCCAGCATCATCCGCCGAGCTCGGTCCACGGGTGACCGGTGAGCGTGCGATGCCACTTGTTCGACGGGAGGTCCGGCCGGAGCGCAGCGAGTCCGGTCCCGAACTTGCTGATCCTCTGCGGCCGCAGTCCGGCGGCCCAGAGCCATCGATCGGCGACGCTCGGTGCGCCCGGCGACTTCGTCTCGACCACGACGCGCTCGCGGAGCACCACGCTCCGGCCGGTCCGGTCGGTGCACCGGAGGCGGGCGTCGACGGTCAGTCGAGCGATGTCGTCGAGGTCGGCGAGCGTCGTCCGGTCGTACTCGGTGGTGAGGGCGGGGACGAGCCGAGGGCCGAGGCCGATGATCCCGGTCGACTCGTCGACGAATCGACGACCTCGCTCGCCCAGGACCGTGCTGCCGGCCTCGTGGGGCCGGCGTCGCTTGACCGTCCGCCCTCGCCGACCCTTCGTCTTGACCTCGAGCATCGTGGTGGCCGTGTCGAGGTACGTCCGGGTCCTCACCTTCCACCGATGTCGACGCCGGTGGGCGGCAGCGCGATGGGACTCGAGGTCCACGGTGTCGAAGTACGTCGACGCGTAGGCGGCGCGGCGACGGCCATCGATCTCCAGCACGGCGAGCCGCCCGGCCAGCTCCTCGACGAGCGCTCCGAGCTGTTCGCCGGTGAGGATGTACTTGCGATCCATGCGCTCTTGCAACGAAGCAGCCGTATCGAGCTCGTCGAGGGTGACCGGCCGGAGCTGGTCGATCCACGCACCGGCGGGTTCCACGAGGGTCATGACCGACCTCCGGTGCCGAGGCGCTCGCGGCTTCGGACGGCGCCATCGACGGCGAGTCGGTAGCGGACGTCGACCGACGTCGTGTCGTTCACGAGGTCGACCTTCTTGATCTTGAGCCTGACGACACGGCCCCCGAGGAGATCCTCCAGGCGCGTCGTCAGCTCGACCTCGTCGGTGTAGGCCGCGTCGAGCTGGACCGTCTGCTGCCGGCTCGTCGCGAACAGGCGGGGGTGATCACCGATGAACAAGGCCGCCACGATCGAGGCCATGAGCACCGGGGTGAGCCACGCCGGGTCGACCTCGAAGCCGGCGAGCAGGCCGAGCGCCAACGCCGAGAAGTAGTAGGCGATCTCTTCCTGGGCGATCTCGGCGCTGCGCAGCCGGATGATCGACAGCACCCCGAAGAGCCCGAGACCGAGTCCGGCCGAGACCTGCGACGACGCCAGTGCCGTGGCGACCGCCATGATCCCGATGTTGAGGCTCAGGATGGCGACGACCATGTCCTTGCGCTGGTAGCGGGGGAAGTAGAGACCGAAGACCAGCACGGTGATGGCCACCAGATCGATGGCGATGGCGAGTGAGCTCGACACGGGAGGCTCCTGGTGAGTCGTGGATGGTGCACCGACCACCCAACCGGTCCAGCTTGGGAGTTCTCTGTGAGCCCCCTCCGGAGTCCGTGGGGATCGCCGCGACGCGCCCCGGCGGGGCTCGGCGACTCACAGAGAACTCCCAGATCGCTCGCAGACCGCCCAGATCTGCGGCCGCTTGCCTGGTCGACATCCCCTCCTGACAAGGAACGACCGATGAGCATCAGCCACCGACTCCGCACCCGTCTCGCCGGCGCCGCCCTCGGCGTCGTGCTCGTGGTCACGGCCTGTTCGACCGACGCGGAGGTCGAGGCCGGCCCCGATGACGTCGAGAACGCCTCGGCGATCGATATCGCCGAGGTCTCGTTCAGTGATGACGTCGCGCTCTTCGACAGCAGCGTCGTGCACGACATCGAGATCGAGCTCGATGAGGAGGACTACGCCCAGATGATCGAGACCTACGAGACGACCGGTGAGAAGGACTGGATCTCGGTCACGGTGACGATCGACGGCACGACGATCGAGGACGCCGGGTTGCGGCTCAAGGGCAACTCCTCGCTCTTCGGTCTCACCACCGAGACGGCCGATGCCCCCGAGGAGCTGCCGTGGCTCGTCCAGCTGGACGAGTTCGTCGACGATCAGAGCTACCAGGGCTACACCGACCTCGTGATCCGTTCGAACTCGACCGAGACGGCGATGAACGAAGCCGTCGCGGTCGAGCTCCTCGGGGTGGCCGGACTGGCCACGCAGGAGGCGATCGCCACGACGCTCACCGTCAACGGCGGCGAGACCGAGCTGCGCCTGGCGATGGAGCACCCGGACGAGATCTGGGCCGAGGACGAGTTCGGCGATGACGACGGCCTCCTCTACAAGGCCGACAGCGAGGGCGACTACAGCTACCGCGGCGACGACCCCGACGCCTACGACGACGTGTTCGACCAGAAGGCCGGCGATGACGACCTCGAACCGCTGATCGAGTTCCTCGACTTCGTCAACAACGCCGACGACGCCACGTTCGCCGCCGAGTTGGGCGACCACCTCGACGTCGACGACTTCGCGACCTACCTCGCCTTCCAGGAACTGATCGGCAACTTCGACGACATCGACGGTCCGGGCAACAACAGCTACCTCTACCTCGATCCCGACACCGACCGCTTCACCGTCGTGAACTGGGATCTCAACCTCGCCTTCGACACCGCCAACGTCGGCGGCGGTGGTCCGGGCCTCGGCGGCCCGGGTGTCGGAGGTCCCGGCGGTGACGCCGGCCGAGGCGGTCCGCCGGTCGGTGGGCCGGGTGGACCTGGCGGCGCCTTCGGCGGGAACGTCCTCTCGGAGCGCTTCCTCGCCGATGACGACTTCGCGGCGCTCTACGAGGAGGCGCTCGTCGAGCTGAGGGCGGCGATGTACGACAGCGGCGCGGCCAACGACATCGTCACCACCTGGACCGAGGTGCTCACCGATCAGGCGTCCGAGCTCGTGGATGTGTCCACCATCGAGGCCGAGGCGGCGGCGATCCTGGTGTCGATCCAGGGGGCCTGATGGCTGACCGAGCGCCGCTCGTCCTCGTCGTCGACGACGAGGAGAACATCCGATTCCTCGTCGAGTCAGCGCTCCAGCTGGCCGGGATCGAGACGGTGTCGGCCGAGGACGGCCGGATGGCGCTCGCCGCGGCCGCCGAGCACCGACCCGACCTGATCGTCCTCGACGTGATGATGCCGGGGCTCGACGGGTTCGAGGTGCTCCGCCGACTGCGGGACGGAGGACGGAAGACGCCGGTGATCTTCCTCACCGCGCGCGATTCCACCGACGACCGGGTCCGGGGGCTGACCGAAGGAGGCGACGACTACGTCGTCAAGCCGTTCGCGATCGCCGAGCTGGTCGCGCGGGTGCAGCTGCGACTCGGTTCGAGGCAGGGTTCGGCGCGCGGGCCGGTGTTCCGATGCGCCGACCTCGAGCTCGACGATGATGCGCACCGGGTCAGTCGCGGGGGGACGGTCGTGGAGCTCTCACCGACCGAGTACCGGTTGCTCCACGTGCTGATCAGCAACACCGGGCGCGTGCTGAGCCGTGCGCAGCTGCTCCAGCACGTCTGGGACTACGACTTCGACGGCGACTCGTCGGTCGTCGACACCTATATCAGCTACCTGCGTCGCAAGCTCGACCACACCGAGCCCAAGCTCATCCACACGATCCGCGGCATCGGCTTCTGCCTGCGGGACGACGGGTGAGGCTCCGCACCCGGATCCTCGGCGGGTTCGTCGCCGTCCTCGCACTCGTCGTCGGCGTCGGCGCCATCGTGGTCGCGGTCCAGCGTGGCCAGCTGATCGACCAGCTCGATCGTCGGCTCTCCGAGATCGTTCCGCTGGACCGCCCCGGACCACCCGTGCACGATCCCGGGCGACCGGCGCCCGAGGGCGGGGTATCGGAGCCGATCACCGACATCTTCATCGCCGAGATCGATGGTTCGGGTGCGACCTCGACGATCGTCGACGGACAGCTCGTCCCCTCGCCGCCCGACCTGAGCGCCATCGCCGAGGACCGCCCGACCTCCCGGACCTTCCGGTTCGCATCGAGCGCCGACGGCACGACCCGGTTCCGGGTGATCGCCGAGCCGATCCGCGGCGCAGCGACGACCCTCGTCGTGGCGATCCCGACGACCGACGTCGACGAGACCGTCGAACAGCTCGTCGTGATGTTCGTCGTCGTCACGGTGTCGGTGGCCGCCGTGCTCGGACTGCTGGCCTGGTGGATCGTCCGTCTCGGGCTGCGCCCCATCGCCGCGGTCGCCGCGACGGCGCACGCCGTCGCCGAGGGTGATCGGCAGCGGCGCGCCCCGGAGCTCGATGAGCGCACCGAGGCCGGCGAGCTCGCCGCCTCGTTCAACGTCATGCTCGATCAACGCGACGCGGCCGAGGATCGGCTCCGCCAGTTCGCCTCCGATGCGTCGCACGAGCTGCGCACGCCACTCACGTCGATCCGCGGATACCTCGACCTCTACGTCGCCGGAGGGTTCCGTGGGCAGGGCCAGCTCGACGACGCCGTCCGTCGGATGCAGGACGAGGCCACTCGCATGGGGGCGCTCGTCGACGAGCTGCTCCAGCTGGCTCGCTTCGACGAGGGTCAACAGCTCCGGTTCGTGCCGACCGACCTCGGGGCGCTCGTCCGTGACGTCGTCGAGAACGCTCGTGCGGCCCACCCGGACCGGGGCATCGAGGCGGACGTCCCCGTCGAGGGTCGGGTCGTCGTCGATGTCGATCCCGATCGGATCACGCAGGTGACCGTGCTCCTCGTCGACAACGCGCTCACCCACGCACCCGGCGCCGCGGTGCGCGTCACGGTCGCCGAGGTCGACGACCACGTCGAGTTGGTCGTCGTCGACGGTGGGCCGGGCCTCGACGAGGAGCATGCGGCCCAGGTCTTCACCCGCTTCTTCCGCAGCGACGGATCGCGGGCCCGCGGCACGGGCGGTTCCGGTCTGGGGCTGGCGATCGCGCAGTCGATCGTGACCGCGCACGGCGGCACGATCGACCTCGTGACGGCGCCGGGCGAGGGGTGTGCGTTCACGGTCCGACTCCCGACCGCGTGACCGTGCGTGCCAGCCCCGGACGGCTACGGCGCCACCCCGGGGCCGGCGTCGAAGCGGGCGCCGACCTCGTCGCCGTCGAGCGCACGGTCCCACAGCGCGGCGTGGAGCATGGTGCCCGACCAGCCGGATCCCCCGAGCGGGGTGGACGCGATCGACACCCGGGCGTCGGGCGGCCAGTCCTCGATGGTGCCGTCGTCGACCGAGGCGACCTCGACGCCGTCGGCGAAGACCGTCGTGGTTCCCGAGCGGTCGTGGGTGACGACGAGGTGGACGAGGCCCCCGTCGATGACGCCGTCGACCTGGATGCCGGGTCGACCCAGGAAGTCGGTCTCGCTCGCCCTGACCCGCGCCTCGATCTCGTCGAAGGCGCCGCTCAGCGGCGACACACCGACCTCGACCGCACCGGAGCTGCCCTGGAGGGTGAACAGCCGGGCCAGCGTGCTCTGCTCGAGGCCGTTCGGGTCGGCCCAGAGCTCGAGCGAGAACTCCCGTGCGTCGAGGATCGCGGCCACCTGGTCGGTGGCGCGTCCGCTGAGCGCGCCGTCGTCGCCGTTGAAGAGCAGACCGCCGTCCACCCAGTCGGCGCCGGTCGGCACGCCGAGATCGAGGCCGTTGCCGGTGACGTCGCCGATGGTGGGTCCGAAACCCTCGTCGAAGGACCACTCGGCGATGGCGTCGCTGGTCGCCTCGGCGGTCGGGACGCCCTGGCCGCCCGGTTCGGTCACCGTGACACGTCCGAAGCGCGCGTCGACCTCGTGGGCGACGAGCAGCAGTGAGCCCCGGTCGGGCTCCAGGCCGTCGTTGACCGTCGTGAACTCGAGCGTCCAGCCGTCCGGCTCGCGCTCGCCGGCCTGCCACATCTTCGCCCGGTAGACGCTGCGGCCGTCGCTCTCGGTCGTGACCTGCGCCCGGAGCCAGTGCCGCACGCCGTTCGGGAACTGGCCGGGATCGGCGGCGCGGACCGAGTTCTGGTGGTCGACGAGCTGGAAGCGGCCACCCACGCCACCGAAGCGGAACCACGAGATCGCACCGAACGGCGATTGCTGGCCCTCGAAGGCCCGGAAGCCCTGCAGGGGCTGGGGCGCGTCGCCGCTCAGGACGTTGTGGCCGTTCCAGCGCATGATCACGCCGACGCCCGGTGCGTTGGAGTTGGGGCCGACGATGTCGGCGATGTCCTCGACCACGATCGGGACGAGGACCTCGTAGTCCTGCCACGACGTGTCACCGATGGCGACGAGGCGGTCGTAGCCGACCTCGTCGGTGACGACCTCACCGTTGCTGAGCCCCCATCGGCCGTCGATGACATCGGCGAAGTCATCGACGGTGTCGCCGGCGCCGTCCTCACCGCGCCAGTCGATGACGACCGGCAGGTCGGCGGCGTTCGCATCGCTGTCGGTGATCGGCACCTGGACCGTGGTCTCGTCGCCGCCGTCGTCGACGACCACGACGGGGATCGTCGCGCTGCTCCCGACCGAGGAGGCGGGGACCTCGAGCACGAAGGAGCGGGCCGAGACCAACCGTCGGCCGTTCGGTCCGAGGCCCGCCACGATCGGCTCCTCGGCGCCCGGTGGGGTGAAGCGGACCTCGGCCACGCCGTCGGGGTCCGAAGCCGATCCGATGATGTTGAACAGGGGCTGGGCCCGGCCGAGCTCACCGAACGGGCCCTGTGTGCCGTGCCACACCTCGACGGCGCCGTCGCCGTCGATGCCGGTGAAGACCACCCCCGAGACGACCTCCTCACCGTCGTCGTCCGGCTCGAGGAAGGTCGAGGGATCCGCCTCCTCGTCGGTCTCGGCCTCGGCGGCGATCACGACGTCGACCGAGGCGGGGTCGGGCTCGCCCTCCGGGCCGGCAGCGAGGTTGCCGGCCACCTGGGCCGGGGTCAGCGCGAAGGCATAGACGGTGAACTCGTGGAGATCACCGGCGAAGGGGGTGGTGCCGTTGAGGTCGGCACCGAAGGTCAGGCGTGACGCGGCCGAGGGGCCGACCATCGGACCGACCTGCTGCTGGTCGACGAGCTCGCCGTCGACCCAGATCTCGATGGTGCGCCCGGCGTGGACGACGACGAGGTGGGTGAGCGGACCACCCAGCGCTCCCTCCTCGGACGTGGCGCCAGGTCGGCCGTCGCCGTCGGTGAGCGCCGACCGGATGCGGGCCTCGACGACGCCGGTCGAGCCGTCGTCGGGGTTGGTGACGAGCTGGAGGTCGTTGGACCGGCCGTCGGTGAGCGAGATGATCGTGGCGTCGATGCCCTGGTCGACGCGGTGGGGGTCGAACCAGGCCTCGTAGGTGACCTCGCGTGACGTCGCGATCGCATCGGCCATCGCGGTCACGGCACCGTCGGAGACGAGGTAGGAGCTCCGGCCGACCGTGATGTAGCCGTCACCCCACTCGGCGTCGCCGACGACGGTGAGCTCGACGGGTGTCGTCGCGCCGGCGACCGGTGAGGCGGTGGGCCCCGACCCCTCGTCGAAGGTCCAGCGAACGAGCGGGACGTCGTCGCTCTCGCCGCCCGCGTCCCGGGTCATGAGGATGACCGCGAGGGCGGCGAACACGACGACGAGCAGGATCGAACCGATCGCCAGCAGTCGCGAGCGGAGCACGCTCACCATCGTCGCCACCCCGTGAGGTTGCCATCTGCGGCGGTGACGGGGAGGTCAGGATGCGCGCGGACCGTCGGCTCAGCCACCGACGGCGGCATCGCCTCGGCTCCGCACGCGTTGCTTGAGCTCTCCACCTCGCACCCGGGCACGCCGGATCCACCACGCAGCGGTGAAGGCCGGCGCGGCCGCAAGGCGGCCGAGGGCGGGCTGGTCGGCGGTCGCGATCGCTCCGAGGAGGCGCCAGAAGACGCCGGTGCGGGGTGAGACCTTCAGCCAGCGGCGGCTCGGCGTGGCGGAGGTGTCGAACCACTGCTCGACCTCCTCCATCGTCAGCTCACCCTGGCGCGACGACCGGGCGTGGATGCGCCGCCGGAAGAGCGGCTGGTCGAGCTCGAGGTAACGGCCATGGAGGGCGAGCTCGCCGAGCAGCGTGACATCGGATGACGGGTAGGCGCCGATCAGCGAGGTGCGGGCCAGGACGTCGGAGCGGATCACGCCGAACACCGGGTTGCACAGCCGCCACGTCGACGCGAAGTGGACCATGCGCTTCGAGAGCGAGCGCTCCCGGAGGTCGAGGCGGTCCTCGTAGAGGCCGATGTCGGCGCCGTCGCCGTCGATGAGCATCGTCCGGGGATAGACGAGCACGACGTCGTCCTCGGCGGCGTCGAGCGCGTCGACACAGACCTCCAGGTTGGTCGGCTCCAGGAGATCGTCGTAGGCGACCCACTTGAAGTACGGCGCCGATGCCAGCTCGAAGGTGCGGTTGTAGTTGGGCGCCGCGCCGAGGTTGCGCTCGTTGCGGTGGTACTGCACCCGCGGGTCGCGTGCCGCGAGCTTGCGGCAGATCTCCTCGGTGCGGTCGGTCGAGGCGTTGTCGCAGATGATCAGCTCGAAGTCGCCCATCGTCTGGGCCTCGATCGAGGCGATCGTCTCCTCGAGGTAGGCCTCGCCGTCGAAGACGGGGAGGCCGAGCGAGACGCGTGGGGTGATCATGTGAGGGTCAGTCCAGCAGTCGGGTGTAGGCGTCGATGAGGTGGCGGCGGGAGTGGTCCCAGCTCAGCTGCCCCTCGACCCGCTTGCGGCCGAGCGCACCCATGGCGGCTCGGCGGGCGGGGTCGTCGAGCAGCTCGGCGATCAGCCGACCGAACTCCTCGACGTCGTTAGGGGTGGCGTAGAGGGCGGCGTCACCGGCCGAGACCTTCGCCTCGACGAGGTCGAACGACACCAGCGGACGCTCCATGGCCATGTACTCCATGATCTTGTTCATGGTGGAGACGTCGTTGAGCGGGTTCTTCGGGTCGGGCGCCAGGCACACGTCGGCGGTCGAGAGGTAGCGGCACACGTCCTCGTCGGACACCCGACCGGTGAACTCGACGCAGTCGTCGAGATCGAGCTCGGAGGCGAGCGCGACCATGTCGTCGAACGCGTCGCCGGCGCCCATGAACACGGTGTGGAGGTCGGTCCGGCCGACGTCGTGGCGGAGGTGGGCGATCGAGCGGAGCGCGTAGTCGATGCCGTCCTGGGGTCCCATCACCCCGAGGTAGCAGGCCAGGAAGTCCTTGCCCCGCTTCAGCGCCGGCTCGGGTTCGGCCATCTCGAAGCGGGCGAGGTCCGGAGCGCTGCGCACGACGGTGACCTCGTCGTCGTCCTTCTTCCCGCGGGTCAGCGCGACCGCCCGGTAGCTCTCGTTGGTCGAGATGACCGCATCGGCGGTGGCGAACGTGAGCCGCTCGGCGACCTCGGTGCCCTTGAGGAGCAGCTTCGCCCCGCCCTCGAAGCGCGAGCGGAAGAGCTCGGGCACGAGATCGTGGTGGTCGAAGAGCACCTTGGCGCCACGCAGCTTCAGCGGCAGCGCGACGAGGAACAGCAGATCGGGCGGGTTGCAGATGTGGACGACGTCGAACCGACGACGGAGCCCGTGGCGCAGCCCGATCCGAAGGCTGTGGAACAGGGCGAGTCCGTACTCCTTGACGAACCCGAGCGGACCACCGGTGGCGGGGGTCAGCGGGTAGCGATGGATGTGGACGCCCTCGAGCTCGACCTCGCGCTCGGTGTCGCGCTTGGTGCCGGTCGGGCAGATGACGTGGACCTCGTACCCGTCGTCGACCAGCGCCCGGCTCTCCTGCCAGACCCGTCGGTCGAACGGGACCGACAGGTTCTCGACGACGATGAGGACCCGGCCCTTGGTCACCAGCTGATCCCCTGATAGCCGGGGTGGTCCGCCAGCCGCGACGTGGCGGCGTTGCGGACGAGGTCGATGACGACGGTGGCCCCCGAGCGCTCGACGGCAGCGACCGCCTCCTCGGTGCCCGTGCCGAGGACGGCGACCTCGGCGTGGGCCGCTGCCTGGTCGGGCGACGACACCATCAGCTTCGACAGGTGCGGGATGCGGCTGTCGACGTAGGCGCGGTTGGCGCCGTGGAGGGCGGACAACGAGACCTGCGAGTCGTGGATGAGGAGCTCGAAGCCTCGGCCGAGCAGCCGCTCGGCGAGCTCGACGAGCGGGCTCTCCCGGAGGTCGTCGGTGCCGGCCTTGAAGGACAAGCCGAAGAGCCCGACCCGACGGGAGCCGGTGTCGGCGACCTGCTGGAAGACCCGGTCGATCTGCGCCTCGTTCGAGGTGAGCACCTGGTCGAGCATCGGGATCCGCACGTCGTTGTGCCGAGCCGTGTGGGTCAGCGCCCGCAGGTCCTTCGGCAGGCAGGAGCCACCGAACGCGAAGCCCGGCTTGAGGTAGGCCGGCGAGATGTTGAGCTTGGTGTCGGACACGAACACGTCCATCACCTGGTGGCTGTCCAGCCCGAGCGCTCCGCAGACGGCGCCGATCTCGTTGGCGAAGGTGACCTTCACGGCGTGGAAGCAGTTGTCGGCGTACTTCGCGAGCTCGGCGACCTTGATCGGCACCCGGTGCACGGGACCGGGCAGGCCGTCGTAGAGCGTGGCCAGGATCTCGCCGCTCTTGTCGTCGAACTGGCCGATGACGGTCTTGGGCGGGTCGTTGAAGTCCTTGACCGAGGTGCCTTCGCGGAGGAACTCCGGGTTCACGCAGACCCCGAAGTCCTGCCCCGCCGTGAGGCCGGAGGCAGCCTCGAGACGCGGGATCAGGCGCTCCTCGCAGGTGCCGGGGAGCATCGTCGAGCGGAAGGCGACCGTGTAGCGGGTGCCGGCCTCGGCGATCGCCGCGCCGATCTCGTCGGCGACGGCCTCGAGGTAGGTGGTCGTGAGCCCGCCACCCGGCGTCGACGGCGTGCCGACGCAGACGAGGGCGATGTCGCTCTCGCGTACCGCCTCGGCGGCGTCGGTCGTGGCGCGGAGGCGTCCGCTGGCGACGGTCTCGGCGATCAGCTCGCCGATGCGCTCCTCGACGACCGGTGTGCGGCCCTCGTTGATCATGGCGACCTTGTCGGGGTTCACGTCGACCCCGATCACCTCGTGCCCGCGATCGGCGAAGCAGGCGGCGGACACTGCCCCCACGTAGCCGAGTCCGAAGACCGCGATGCGTGGTGTCACTGGGTTCTCCCTGGGAAGCGGCGGGACGTCGTTGTGGTCTGGCGCGGTGTGCGGCGCCGGGACCCCGAACCGCTGGTCGCGGCCGGTGATGCGGTGCGTCCATGGTGGGCGTGACCGATCGCGGGGTCAACGTCGAAGTTACCAACAGTGGGAGTGGAGTCGCGTTCGGTGACCGGGGGTGTTCCCGCCCCGCTTGACCGCCCCGAGCTGGGAGGCTGACCCCATGAGCTCGTCCGACGCACCGACCACCGTGGAGGACCTGCGCACGCCCGCGCTCGTCGTCGACGGGCCGACCTTCGAGCGCAACACGGCGGCGATGGACGCGCTGCGTCCCGGGCTCGCGCTCCGGCCCCACGTGAAGGCGTTCAAGTCGACGGCGCTGGCCCGGCGGCTGGCCGACGCGGGCCACACCGCCTTCTGCGCAGCCACGCCTCGGGAGATCGAGGGCATGGCCGCAGCGGGCCTCGGCGACGACCTGCTCCTCGCCAACGAGACCCTCGATGTCGCCCGGCTCGGATCGCTCGATGCCGACGTGACCGTGGCCGTCGACTCCGAACCCATCCTCGACGCAGCCATCGCCGGTGGCATCCGGTCGGTCCTCGTCGACATCGAGGTCGGGTTGCCGCGCTGCGGCTGCGACATCGAGACGGGGGAGCGCCTCGCCGAGCGGGCCCGCGCCGCCGGCGTCGAGGTGCGCGGCGTCATGGGCTACGAGGGCCACCTGATGATGGTGCGTGATCGCGAGGAGCGGACGGCCCGGGTCGAACGAGCCATGGCGACCCTGCTCGAGGCGTCGGAGCGCATCGGCGGCGACGTGATCTCCGGCGGCGGCACCGGCACCTGGGACGTCAACACCTGGTGCACCGAGGTCCAGGCCGGCAGCTACACCCTGATGGACACCCAGTACGACGAGCTCGACCTGCCCTTCGAGCAGGCGTTGACGGTGCTGGCGACCGTCATCTCGGTCAGCCCCAAGGGGTGGATGGTCGCCGATGCCGGCCTCAAGGCCCTCGGGATGGACCACGGCGACCCGGGCTGGGACGGTGGCGATGTGCTCTTCTGCTCCGACGAGCACACGACGCTCGCTCCGACCGACGGCCGAGCCTGGCGCGTCGGTGACCGGATCCACCTCCGGCCCGCCCACGTCGACCCGACCGTGGCCCGCCACGAGCAACTCTGGGTTGCCGACGGCGGAACCATCGTCGAGCGTTGGGAGATCGACCTCCGGCACTGGTAGCCCGGTCGGCGGAGCACGAACGGGGGACTCGACATGGCACGACTCGCACCGCGGTTCACCAACTGGGCCGGCAACCAGACCTGCCTGCCGATGGAGCGACGTGCACCGATGAGCACCGACGAGGTGGCCGACATCGTGGCGACCGCGCACTCCCGAGGTGGGCGGGTGAAGGTCGTCGGCGCCGGGCACTCGTTCACCGACGCCGCTTGCACGAACGGCGTGCTGCTGTCGCTCGACGCGATCGACGAGGTCACCGATCACGACCCCGAGACCCGTGAGGTGACCGTCGGCGCCGGCATCCGGCTCCACGACCTCAACGAGCGCCTCCACGACCTCGGGCTCGCCCTGCCCAACCTGGGTGACATCGACACCCAGAGCCTCGCCGGCGCGACCGCGACGGCCACCCACGGCACCGGTCGGGCCCTCGGCAACCTGTCGACCAACATCGTCGGGTTCGAGCTCGTCACCGGCACCGGCGAGGTGCTGTGGTGCGATGCCTCCTCGAACGCGGAGGTGTGGTCGGTCGGCCGGGTCGGCATCGGTGCGCTCGGCGTGGTGACGAAGATCCGCCTCAGCGGCGTGCCGTCGTTCAACCTCCACGCCGACGAGCGCGGTGCGGGCCTCGACAAGCTCCTCGACGACTGGGACGGGTTCGTGTCCAGCGCGGACCACACCGAGTTCTTCTGGCTGCCCGGGAGCGGGGCCTGCCTCACCAAGCGCAACCGACGCACCGACGAACCGGAGCGCCCACCGTCACGCGTTCGTCACCTGATCGAGAAGGAGTTCGGCGAGAACGTCGCGCTCGATCTTGCCATGCGGGCGGTCCGTCGCTTCCCGTCGCAACGAGAGCGGATCCGGTCGGCGTTCGCCGCGGTCGGGACCTCGTCGCGCGACGTCGTCGATCGCAGCTACCGGGTGTTCGCCAGCCCCCGACGGGTGCGCTTCCGCGAGATGGAGTACTCGATCCCGGTCGCCGCCGTGCCCGAAGCGCTCCGGCGGGTCCGCTCGCTGGTCGATGCGATGGCCGAGCCGCCGCTGTTCCCCGTCGAGGTCCGCGTGTCGGCGGCCGACGACATCGCGCTCTCCACGGCCGAGGGCCGCGACTCGGGGTGGATCGCCGTGCACCAGTACGTCGGGATCCCCTACGGCGACTACTTCCGGGGTGTCGAGGCGATCATGGACGACTACGACGGTCGGCCGCACTGGGGCAAGCTCCACTTCCAGACCCACGAGACGCTTCGCCCGCGCTACCCGCAGTGGGACCGCTTCGCCGAGGCCAGGGCGAAGGTCGATCCGTCCGGGACCTTCCGCAACGACTACCTCGATCGGGTGCTGGGGCCCATCGACTGAGTCCTCGGCCGCGCCTTCTCGGTCGTCGACGGTGGAAACCGGGGGTGTTTCCTGGCACGCTGGCGGGCCGGAGCGGGAGACCGCCTCCGAGGAGAGGTGCCAGAGCGGCCGAATGGGGCTCCCTGCTAAGGAGTTGTGGGCTGACCGTCCACCGTGGGTTCAAATCCCACCCTCTCCGCTGAGTGGCAGGCCTGCGTTCGCAGGCCTGCTCATGGTGAGCTCCTCGTGCTGCCAGCGGAGCGGGAGACGGCACGGGCGGCGGGGCGATCAGGCCGGCGAAGCCGGGCCCACCGAGCGAGTGCTGCGCCCCGACGGCGACGGCGGGCGGGACGGCGCCGTCGGGACGCAGTGACCAGTGTGACCGAGAACCACGGCGAATGTTGCCGTTCGGTGACGGTCTTCGCGTAATCTGAACACATCGACCAGCGACGCTGGTCGGGGATGACGCGGCTCCGTGCTTCGCGAGGCGAGCGGACCGGCCCCCGACCGACCCACGTCGCCCTCCCGTCCCCCACCGCCCGGACCCGCTCGTGCGCGTCCGCGGAAGCGAGGTCTCCACCCATGTCCACCCGCCTGCAGCGATCGGTGGCCGCCACCGTCGTCGCCGTCCTCCTCTCGATCCTCGTCGCCGTGCCTGCCGGTGCGGAGGTGACCGATGGCCCGATCGGCGGCGCCGACCCGACCGGGGTCGCCGTGTTCGGTCCGGCCGGGGTGTTCGACACCGACATCGATCCGGTGCCCGGAGCGGTCGGCATCGCCGCCGTCCCGGGTGGTGGAGCAGCCGACGTGTGGGTCGCGACCGAGGCCGGCGAGGTGGAGTCGTTCGGTGAGGCGCCCGATCACGGTGACATCGCGGGCATCAACCACGCCCCGGTGGTCGCGATCGCGGCGGGACCGCACGGAGCCGGCTACTGGCTGGCCTCCGGCGACGGTGGTGTTTTCACCTTCGGTGCCGTCGGGTTCCACGGCTCGATGGGTGGAACGCTCCTGGCCGAGCCCATCGTGGGCATGGCGTCGACGCCGACCGGTCTCGGGTACTGGTTGGTGGCGGCCGATGGTGGGGTGTTCGCGTTCGGTGACGCCCGGTTCCACGGCTCCCTCGGCGCGCTGGTCCTCAACGCCCCGATCGTGGGCATGGCGTCGACGCCGACCGGTCTCGGGTACTGGTTGGTGGCGGCGGATGGTGGGGTGTTCGCGTTCGGTGACGCCGGGTTCCACGGATCGTTGGCGGGCGAGCTCGTCGACGACGAGGTCGTCGGCGTCGCCGCGACGCTCGACGGGTTCGGCTACTGGCTCGTCACCCGCGACGGTGCCGTGCACGCCCGCGGCACCGCGGTCCGCCTGATCGGTGACGCCGGCCCGGCCGGCGCGCGGCTCGACCACAGCCTCGAGCTCGACGGTCCCGTGGTGGGCGTCGCCGGTCGACCGACCGGGGACGGCTACGTCATCGCCGTCGACGACGCCACCGGTGGCCTCACCGAGTTCGAGGCCTTCCTCCGCACGCTGTCACCGCAGCGGATCGCGATCTGGGATCGCCTCGCCGTCTGTGAGTCCGGTGGGAACTGGTCGATCAACACCGGCAACGGCTACTACGGCGGCGTCCAGTTCTCGGCCCGCTCGTGGGCGGCCGTGGGTGGCGAGAGCCTCCCTCACCTGGCCAGCCGCGCCGAGCAGATCTACCGGGCCGAGCGCCTCCTCGACATCCAGGGTTGGGGCGCCTGGCCCGCGTGCAGCCGCAAGCTCGGCCTGCGCTGACCGGCAGCAATCGTCCTCGGGAACGCCCGTGGTGAGCGCGGAGCCGCTCCGGTAGGCTCGGTCTTCGCTCAGCGCCCGTAGCTCAATTGGATAGAGCGTCTGACTACGGATCAGAAGGTTGGGGGTTCGATTCCCTCCGGGCGCGCTGCGCAGCTCAGAAGGCCTCGCCGAACCGGCGGGGCCTTCGTCGCGTCCGGGCCCGCGAGCGGCGACCGTTGGATCGAGCGATCGGTGCCCCGGGCGACTCGCGGAGACGTGGTGGGCAGGCCTCCGCGAGCCCCCGAGGCGGGCGAGGCGCACGGTGGGTTGCTCCTCGCGACATCAGTGTCGCAGGTCGACGCGGTCAACCCGGCCATCCACCCGCCGCCGGTCACCTCCGATCGGCGAGCCCTCGGCCGGTCGAACGAGTCGCCTCCCGATCCGGCGACCGGCGGCCAGGGCTGATCGTCGTGATCAGTGCGGACCGCCATCGGGATCAGTCGCCGACCGCCGCTCGTCGTCGGGCTCACCGGTCCACACGACCACCTGTGGGAAGGCGATGGTGATGTCGGCGGCGTCCAACGCCTGATGGACGGCGATGGCGAGGTCGCTGCGGGCGGTCAGCTCCGCTGCGACGTCGCTGGCGTGCCAGTAGAGGATCACCACGTCGATGGTCGACTCCCCGAACCGGTCGACGAGGACCTGGGGTGGCGGCTCGGCGGCGACGTCGACCACGCCGCGCACGGCGTCGCGCAGGACGGCGACGGCGGCCGGCAGGTCGGTCTCGTAGGCGAGGCCGACCACCAGGCGGCTGCGCCGCTGTGGGTTCCGGGTCAGGTTGACGATCGTCGTGCTGATCACCGTGCGGTTGGGGACCCGGACGTGGCGCCCGTCGAGCGCCTCGAGCACGGTGGTGCGCGAGTCGATGTCGGCGACGATGCCTCGCTCGCCGTCGATCTCGACCGTGTCACCGACGGTGTAGGGCCGGCGAGCCTGCAGGATGACCGACGCGACGAGGCTCTCGACCGGGCCCTGCAGCGCCAGCGCCAGGACGAGCCCGCCGAGTCCGAGGGCGCCGAGGAGTGGGCCGACGCGAACCCCGAGCGTGGTGAGCGCATACGAGACGCCCACCAGGAACACGACGTAGGCCGCAAGTCGCGCCGCGACGATGGCGGCGAAGCCCGGGCCGATGCCGTGCTCGATGAGTCGTCGGAGCACCCGGGCCAGGGTGATCGCGAGCGCGAGCGCTCCGACGACGATCACGCCCGCGGTGATCCAGTCGGTGCTCGTCAACGAGTCGTCGATGAGCGTCTCGTCGCTCTGGCGGAAGAGGTGCATGAGGCGCCCGTCAGTGTGTCACCGACGGTCGGGCGGAAGGTCCCGGACCCGGGTGGTCTACTGGAAGTACTCCGGCCGGCTCACGTTGGTCTCGCTGACGAAGATCACGCCGCGGTGGTCGTTGAGGAGGGAGCGGACGCCGGCCACGATGGCGTCGGCCTTCTCGATCGGGGCGACGCAGATGAGCAGCGAGAGGCTGTGGCGGTCGTTGAAGAGGAGGCGGCCGGCGTGCTCACCTCCGTGTCCGAAGCCGGAGACCCCGTGGAGCGCCGTGTAGCCCTTGGCGCCCGACGACAGCAGCACGTCGCGAACGGTCGGGACGAGGTCGCCGTCGACGACGACCTCGATGCGGGCCATGGCCGTCAGGCCGGTCCAGGTGCTCATGGTGCCTCCATCGTGACTTCGTCGGAGTCGGGCGACGTCATCGTCGTCCACTCGCCGTGTGGTGATC
>JBCCTY010000057.1:0-17608 GCA_039197885.1 Actinomycetota bacterium
AGGCGTCGATGGCCAGCGCTGCCTCGTAGCCGAACAGGTGGCCGACCATGGCGGCCAACACGAAGTCGAGCTCGGGGTGGACGGCGGGGACCGTGATGAGCTCGGCGGCGGCCGCGAAGCGCTCCTCGCCCTCGGAGGCCATGACGATCGGGACCGCCTTGTGGGCCCGGAAGATCGCCACCTCCTTGGCCACGTCGTCGGCCGTCGACCCGAACAGCCCGGCGGCGCACACCAGGATCATCGGCTCCGACGACAGATCGATGTGCTTCTTGTCCTCGGTGGCGTCGCTCGGGATGGCCTTGTAGCAGAGCTCCGACAGCTTGATCCTGACCTCGTTGGCGGCGATCTTGTTCGCGCCGTTGCCGACCAACGCCCAGTAGCGGTGCATCGGGGCGTGGCGGACGGCCACCTCTCGGATGCCGGGCCGGTCGGCGAGCACACGACGCATGGCGTCGGGGAGCTGCCGGAGCCCCTCGAGGAGCTCGGCCCGGCGACTCGACTCGGCGCCGGCGGCCTCGGCGAGCGCGGTGGCGAGCAGCACGCCTGCAGCGACCTGGGCGTAGAAGGCCTTGGTCGAGGCGACGCTCATCTCGACGTCGCGCCCGTCGGAGGTGTAGAGCACGCCGTCGGACCGATCGACCAGGTCACTCCCCCGCCGGTTGACGATCGCGATCACGGCGGCCCCACGGGCACGAGCGAGGTCGACGGTGCGGTTGGTGTCGGTCGTGGTGCCGCTCTGGCTGATGGCCACGACCAGCGTGTCGCTCATGTCGTCGCCGAGACCGAAGCCGGAGAGCTCGGTGGCGGGGACGGCCTCGGTGTCGAGGTCGGTGCCCGCGCTGAGCACGGAGAGGGTGCGGGCGAGGCTCTGACCGGCGACCGCGGCGGTGCCCTGGCCGATCACGAGCACCCGGTTCAGCTCACCGGTCGAGATGCGCTCGCGGACCTCGAGCGGCACGATCGACTCGTCGAGCACCACCCGGGGGGCGCCGTGGCCGACGTCGATCCGGCCCCGCAGCGTCCGGCGGAACGATTCGGGCGCCTCGGTCAGCTCCTTGAGCAGGTAGTGCGGCGCATCGCCGCGATCGATGTCGCGGGTGGTGATCTCGGGCTCGACGAGCTCGTCGGCCGTGACCGGCTGGGCCGTCCCGTCGAACACGACGCGCTCGATGCCCCCGATGGTCCCGGCCGAGGAACGGTCGAGCACCACGACCTGGCCCCTGGTCTCAGGCCGGTCGGGGTCGAGCAGGGACTCACCGTCGAGACGCAGGTAACGGTCGGCCACCTCGACCACGCCGTAGGGTTCGCTCGCGACCACGAAGGCATCCTTCGCGAGCCCGACGAAGAGGCCCTGGCCGCTGCCGCGGAGCGCGAGGTGGAGACGGTCGCGCTCACCGGCGACATCGGCGGCGATGGCGACCGATCCCTCGAACGATCCGACGGTCGAGCGGAACGCATCGGTGGCGGCTGCTCCCTCGTCGACCGAGCGGGCCACGAGCGCGGGGATGACCTTGGCGTCGGTCGTCACATCGCCCGGCAGGCGGAGGCGGTGGGCGACCTTGAGGTCGGCGTAGTTGTCGACGTCACCGTTCAGCGCTGCGACGACGTAGGGGCGACGCTCGTCGCCCTCCTCCAGTTGGTTCAACGGATGGGTGTTGGCCTCGGAGATGATGCCGACGCTCGCCCAGCGGGTGTGGCCGAGCACGGTGACCTCGGCGTCGTCGCCGGCGAGCGCATCGCGCAGCAACCCGTCGTCGCGGATCGCGCCCCGGATCGCAGCGGTGTTGTCGCCGAGCTCACCGATCTCGGCGGCCGCCTTGTAGACGAAGGACAGCGATCCGTCGGCGACCTCGACGGCGAGATTCGGGAAGCGCGTACCGCCTCGGCGGTCGGCGAGCAGGGCGGTGACGCCGGGGCTCTCCAGGTCGAGGTCGTGGTCGTGGACCGTGATGTGCAGCCCGGCCGAGTCGCGCCCGCGGACCTCGAGGCGGTCGATGGCCGACAGCGCGACGACGATGGCCCAGTAGGACGCGACGCCCGACCTCGACAGGTGGGGCCCGCCGAGGTCGGCGATCTCCTCGACGGTGGGCAACCGGTCGCGACGCAGCGCCCAGAGCGGATCCTTCACGGCGATGAGGGCGGCGGAGCGATGCTCGAGCTCGCGGGCCGAGAGGCCGTCGGCGGTGGCGTCGAGGACGCGGTCGAGCTCGGCGACCGCACTCGTCAGGCGCTCGGTCGTGCTGCGCAACACCGCTGCCGTCGCCGGATGCTCCAGGAGGGTCGTGGCGCCCTGCGCGCCGCTCAGCTCGTCGTCGAGGTGGCGGAGGTGGCCGGCCGCCACGTCCAGGGAGGCGGTGTCGTCGAAGCGACCGACCGCGTCCAGCGCCGACTCGGCGGCGGCGAGGAGCTCCTCGATCAGCGCCGGGGTGGGCGGCTCACCGACGGCTCGTCGTTGCAGGACGGCGATGATTCCGCACATCCGGACGAGGCTACCGCCGGTCCTCCGCGGCGGAGCGGCAGATCGGCCCTCAGGACGTCGCGGCCCGAAGCACACCCGCTAGGTCGTCAGCGACTCGTTCGGCCTGCTCGGCCGTCGGTGCCTCGACCATGACCCGCACGACCGGCTCGGTGCCGCTCGGGCGGACGAGCACCCGCCCGGTCGTCCCGAGCTCGTCCTCGACCGCGGACAACCGGTCGGCCAGGACGTCGTCGATGTCGACCGAACCGGCGTCGACGGGAACGTTCACCAGGACCTGGGGGAGCTGGGTCATCGAGGCCGCCGCGAGGTCGGCCAGCGACCGGCCGCTCCGCCTCACGAGATCGGAGAGCAGCACGCCGCACAGCAACCCATCGCCGGTCGTGGCCAGCTCGTTGAAGATCAGGTGACCGGACTGCTCACCCCCGAGGGTCCAACCGTTCGTGTCGAGCGCCGCCAGGACGTTGCGGTCGCCGACGGCGGTCTCGACGACCGTGATCCCTGCCGACTCCATCGCCAGCCGGAACCCCAGGTTGGTCATGACCGTCACCACGACGGTGTCGTCGCGGAGGCGGCCCGCATCGCGGAGGTCGCTGGCGAACAGGGCGAGGAGGTGGTCGCCGTCGACGACACCGCCCCGATCGTCGATCGCGACGAGGCGGTCGGCGTCGCCGTCGAGCGCGAGGCCCAGATCGGCCCCCTCCTCCACGACGCGGCGGGCCAGGCCCTCGGTCGCCGTGGAGCCGACGCCACGGTTGATGTTGGTGCCGTCGGGCTCGGCCGCGAGCACGGTGACGTCCGCACCCGTGGCGGCGAGGGCGGCGGGGGCGACGACCGAACCCGATCCGTTCGCGCAGTCGACCACGATCCTCATGCCGTCGAGACGGCGCCCGTCGAGCCGTTCGACGATCCACGCCAGGTAGGCGCTCGTCGGATCGGGGTGGTCGGAGACCGTGCCGACCGCTGCGCCGGACGCCGTCGGGGCGGGCCGATCGGAGTAGAGGGTCGAGAGGCGGTCCTCGAGCTCTCGCTCGACGTCGTCGTCGAGCTTCGTGCCTCCCGGGGCGAACAGCTTGACGCCGTTGTCGCCGAAGGCGTTGTGCGAGGCCGACAACATGGCCGCGGCACGGCCCTCGGTGGCGGCGAGCCAGGCCAGTGCCGGCGTGGAGGTCAGACCGACCCGCACGACGTCACGTCCCTCCGCGGCGATGCCGGCGGCGAGCGCCGACTCGAGGAGGGTGCCCGAGCGGCGAGGGTCGCGACCCAGCAGCATCGGACCGTCGCCGAGGAGTTGCCCCGCGGCCCGTCCGAGCGCGAGCACGAACTCGGGCGTGATGGAGGTGTTGGCCGCGCCCCGGACGCCGTCGGTGCCGAAGCGGACCGGGAGCTCGCTCACCGGGCCGCCAGTGGGTTCAGCGCTTGGAGTACTGCGGAGCCTTGCGGGCCTTCTTGAGGCCGTACTTCTTCCGCTCCTTGATGCGGGCGTCGCGGGTCAGCATGCCGGCGCGCTTGAGCGGGCTGCGCATCTCCTCGTCGACGTCGACCAGGGCACGGGCGATGCCGAGGCGGAGCGCATCGGCCTGGCCGCTCGAGCCACCCCCGTCGAGGGTGGCGTCGATGTCGTAGTTGGCCTCGGTCTCGGTGATCCGCAGCGGCTCGAGGATCCGCATGCGCTGGCTCGCCGACGGGAAGTAGTCCTCGAGCGACCGGTCGTTGACGGTCACGGCACCGGTGCCCGGACGGAAGCGGACCCGGGCGATGGCGGACTTGCGACGGCCGGTGGCCTGGACGATGGGTGCGGTCACGTCGACGTCTCCTAGCGGGCCACGTGGCGGGCGTGCGGGATCTCGTAGGGCTCGGGTTGCTGCGCGGCGTGCGGGTGGGCCGGGCCGGCGTAGACCTTGAGCTTGCGGGCCATCTGGCGGCCGAGGCGGCCCTTCGGCAGCATGCCGGTGATCGAGCCGCGGAGGGTGTCCTCGGGGTTGCGATCGAGCGCCTCGGCGAAGGTGGTCGACTTCAGGCCACCGGGGTACCCCGAGTGGCGGTGGATCAGCGTCCGCTCGGCCTTGCCCGAGGTCATGACGACCTTGGCGGCGTTGACGATGATCACGTGGTCACCGGTGTCGACGTTGGGGGTGTAGGTCGGCTTGTGCTTGCCACGCAGCAGGGTGGCGACCTCGGTGGCGAGGCGACCGAGGACCAGACCCTCGGCGTCGATCACGTGCCAGGACCGCTCGATCTCGGATCCCTTGGGGACATACGTGCGCACGGCGCTACCTTCGAACTCTCGGAGTGGGGGGCCGGACGGGGCGCGTGGAGCGGCGCCCGTGGGCGACCGCCCAGGGTATTGGCCTCCGGAGCGTGGGACAACCCGGGTGGGGAGGTGCGACCATGGCGGGCATGTCGCCGCTCACCTCCACGGCCCGCTACCCGCTCGTCCCACTCGGCTCGTCGTTCCGCGTGGTCGGCGCCGAAGGCGTCCACCTCCGCACCGACGACGGCCGTGACGTGCTCGACGCCGCCGGCGGGGCGATCGTCGCCAACATCGGCTGGGGCCGACCCGAGGTGGCCGAGGCGGTCGCCGCAGCGGCGCGCCGCCACACCTACAGCATCCCCCCGTGGAGCTCGCCGGAGCGCGACGAGCTGGCCGATCGCCTGGTCGACCGGTGGCTGCCGGCCGGGCTCGTGCACGCGACGTTCGTGTCGGGGGGCTCGGAGTCGGTCGACGCGGCGATCCGGCTCGCCGTCCATCACCACCGCAACGCCGGCGATCCTCGGCGCACGAAGGTGCTCGGCCGCTCGAACAGCTACCACGGCGTGACCCTGTCGGCGTTGTCGGTCGGGGGCCACGCCTCCCGTCGGGGGCCCTACGAGGCGGTGCTCGGGCAGGAGGCGAAGCTGCCCAGCATCTCCGATCACCGCTTCGACCCCGATGCGCCACCGACCGCCGAGGAGGTCCGTGCGGTCCTCGAGCACGAGGACCCCTCGACGGTGGCGGCCCTGATCGTCGAGCCGATCACCGGGTCGGCCGCCGGGGTGGTGAGCCCCCCGCCAGGTGAGCTCGCCGCGCTCCGCAAGCTCTGCGACGAGACCGGCATCTTCCTCATCGCCGACGAGGTGATGAGCGGGTTCGGCCGGAGCGGGGTTCGCTTCGGCGTCGACCACGAGGGAGTGCGGCCCGACATCATGGTCGGCGGCAAGGGCCTCGCCGGGGGTTATGCGCCCATGGGAGGCGTCTACGCATCGGACGAGGTGGTGGCGCCGCTCGCCGAGGCGGGCGAGCCGCTGTTCTTCTACACCTTCAGCGGTCACCCGCCCTCGTGCGCCGCCGCCGACGCGGTCCTGCGGATCATGGAGGAGGAGGAGCTGGTCGACCGGTCGGCCCAGCTCGGCGACGTGCTCGAGTCACTGCTGACCGACGCGCTCGGCGAGCACGCCAACGTGGCGCAGATCCGGGTGCGAGGGCTGTGGGCCGGCGTCGAGGTGGCGGCCGACCCCGACGGCACGCCGTTCCCCGAGGCGGCCCGGGTGGTCGATCGCATCGTGGCGGCCGGCCTCGAGCGCGGCGTCTTCTACTACCCGGCCGGCCGGGGTGGCGCCGTCCGCGACACCGTGATGATCGGTCCGGCCTTCACCATCACCGAGCTGGACCTCGAACGGCTCAGCTCGGTCCTGGTCGACAGCATCGACGCCGCCGTCGCCGACGCTCAGGCCGGCGCACCGGCATAGCGGACGATCAGCTGGGTCAGGTCGTCGACGGTCGATTCCACGTCGCCGGGAGGCCCTCCCCCTCGAGGTGCCACACGAGCTCGTCCGCCGCGCCGGTGCGCTGACCCCGGTGGTCAGCACCTTCGCCACCGTCTTCTCCCGCCACCGTCAGCGCCACTGGCGGCGGTTCGCCCGACGCCTCGACGCCGTCGCCACTCAGGCCGGGTAGACGACCTCGTGGAGGACGAGGCCCTGGGGTGGCGCCACCCGGGGCACGGCGGTGCGGTCTCGGGCGCGGAGGATCGTCATCACGTCGGCAGCCGTGAGCCTGCCCTCGCCGACCGAGACCAGGACACCGACGATCGAGCGCACCATCTGGTGACAGAAGGCGTTGGCGGCGATGCGCACCTCGAGCACGTCATCGTCGACCTCGACGACCCGGAGATCGGTGATGCGACGCGACAGCGATGCCTCGGGACGGTCCTTGGGCCGGCGACAGAACGACGAGAAGTCGTGCTCCCCGATCAGCGGGTCGCAGCCCAGCCGCATGCGGGCGAGGTCGAGTGGCGTCGGGACGTGCCAGACCGTGTCGCGCCGGAGCGGATCGGGCAGCGCACGACGGAGGATCGAGTAGCGGTACCGCCGTTCGACGGCGGAGAACCGTGCGTCGAAGTCGTCCGGCACGACCTCGGCGTCGAGGACGGCGAGATCGGGTCCGCACAGCTTCGTCAGGGTGACGGGGAGGCGGTCGCAGTCGACCCGGTCGACCACCGCGTCGAACGTGACGACCTGCTGTCGTGCGTGCACACCAGCGTCGGTCCGCCCGGCGAGGGTCAGCGTGACCCGGTGGCGGAGGACGCGCTCGAGCGCGTCGGTCAACGTACCCGCCACCGTCCGCACGCCGGGGTTGGCGGCCGCACCGTGGAACGCTGCGCCGTCGTAGGACACGTCGAGCCGGATCCGCTCCGTGGGCTCACCATCGGACGACGGCACGTCGGGATCGAAGAGGGTCACACCGCGACCGCCGGCTCCGAAGGGCGCGGTGCTGACAGGGATGGCCGCACTCCCCAGCCCAGCGGCTCAGACGAGCCCGGCCGGGAGGCCGGGACGTGGGCCGGAGCCAGGATGGCGGAGGCGAGCCAGGAAACCTAGACCAGCTCGATGCGCGCCATGGGGGCGTTGTCACCCTGGCGCGGGCCGAGCTTGAGGATGCGGGTGTACCCGCCCGGGCGCTCGGCGTAGCGGGGGCCGATGTCGACCATGAGCTTGTTGGCCAGCTCCTGGTCACGCAGGTAGGAGATGATCTGGCGGTGGCTGTGCAGCCCGCCCTTCTTGGCCTTGGTGATCAGCTTCTCGGCGACCGGGCGCAGGGCCTTGGCCTTGGCCTCGGTGGTCACGATGCCCTCGGCGGCGAAGAGCGACGCGGCGAGGTTGGCCATCATGGCCTTCTGATGGGCGGAGCTGCCGCCGAAGCGACGGCCCTTCTTGGGGGTTCCCGGCATGGTTCTGGTGGTCCTTCGAAGATCAGCCCGCGGCGGGCGGCGTCATGCCCTTGAGGGCGAGGCCGCGCTCGTCGAGCTTCTGGATGACCTCGTCGAGCGACTTCTGACCGAAGTTGGTGATGGCCAGCAGGTCGTCGGGCGACTTCGTGAGCAGCTCGCCCACGGTGTTGACCTGGCCGCGCTTGAGGCAGTTGCGGGGACGCTCCGACAGATCGAGGTCCTCGATGGGCAGATCGAGGTCGGGCGAGCCCGAGGTGCCGCCGATCTGCTCGCCGAGCTCGAGACCGGCCGGCTCGTCGCTCATCCCGGCCACCAGGCCCACGAGGGTCTGGAGGGTCTCACCGGCCGAGGCGAGCGCGTCGCGAGCGGCGAGCGAACCGTCGGTGGTGATGTCGAGGATGAGCTTGTCGTAGTTGGTCGACTGCTCGACGCGGGTCGGCTCGACGTCGATGGCGACCTGGCGCACCGGCGAGAAGATGGCGTCGATGGTGATCTGACCGATCGAGCCGTCGTCGACGCGCTCGGCGACCTGGTAGCCGACGCCCCGCTCGACCGTGAGGTCGACGGCGAGTCGACCCTTGTCGTTGAGGGTCGCGAGGACGAGCTCGGGGTTGAGGATCTCGACCTCGGAGGTGACCTGGATGTCACCGGCGGTGATCTCGCCGGGCCCACGGGCGTCGAGGCGGATCGAGACCGGCTCCTCGGCGTAGGACCGGACGACGATGTCCTTGCAGTTCAACAGGATGTCGGTGACGTCCTCGGCCGAGCCCTCGATCGTGTCGAACTCGTGGAGGGCGTCGTCGAAGTTGGCGCGGGTGATGGCGGCGCCGGGCACCGACGACAGCAGGGTTCGCCGCAGCGAGTTGCCGAGCGTGTAGCCGAAGCCGGGCTCGAGCGGGCCGATCGCGAACTGCTGGCGGTTGCCCTCCTCCTCGCCGATCGGTTCGACGGTGGGCCGCTGCATGATGAGCACGAGGTGTGTCTCCTCCGGTGACGCTTGGGAGCGATTACTTGCTGTACAGCTCGACGATGAGCTGTTCGCGGACCGGAACGTCGATCTGGTCGCGTGAGGGGAGCTCGGCGACGGTCATCTGCATGCCGCCGTCGCCGGACGAGAGCCAACCCGGGGGCTGGCGGTCGAGGACATCGAGGTTCCAGCGGACCTGGACCATGTCGCGGGCCTTGTCGCGCAGCTCGATGACGTCGCCGGCGCGGACCCGGTAGCTCGGGATGTCGACCCGACGACCGTTGACGTTGACGTGGCCGTGGTTGACGAACTGGCGAGCCTGGGGCCGCGTGGCGGCCCAGCCGGCACGGTAGACGACGTTGTCGAGCCGGCACTCGAGCAGCTGGAGCAGGACCTCGCCGGTCACGCCCCGGAGACGGGTGGCCTCCTGGTAGTAGCGCCGGAACTGCTTCTCGAGGACGCCGTAGGTGTAGCGCGCCTTCTGCTTCTCCTGCAGCTGGACCAGGTACTCCGACTGGTTCCGTCGACGGGACCGACCGTGGTCGCCCGGCGGGTACGGCCGGCGGTCGAGCGCACGGGTCTCGCGGGCGGTGCCCCAGATGTTCGTGCCGAGGCGACGCGACACGCGCGCCTTCGGTCCGACGTAACGAGCCACCTTCAGACCCTCCGTCGCTTGGCCGGGCGGCACCCGTTGTGGGGCACCGGCGTGACGTCCTTGATGCCGGAGATCTCGATCCCGACGTTCTGGATGGCCCGGATGGCGGTCTCGCGACCGGAGCCCGGGCCCTTCACCTGCACGTCGACGCGGCGCACGCCGTGCTCCATGGCGCGGCGGGCGGCCTGCTCGGCGGCCTGCTGGGCGGCGAAGGGGGTCGACTTGCGCGACCCCTTGAAGCCGACGTTGCCGGCCGATGCCCAGCTCAGGACGTTGCCGGCCGGATCGGTGATGGTGATGATCGTGTTGTTGAACGAGCTCTTGATGTGAGCGACACCCTGCGGGATGTTCTTGCGCTCACGACGGCGAGGGCGACGCCCCCCGGCTGCAGGCTTGGCCATGGTTCCTTACTTCCTCGGGGCCTTCTTCTTGCCGGCCACGGTCCGCTTCGGGCCCTTCCGCGTCCGGGCGTTGGTGTGGGTGCGCTGACCACGGACCGGGAGGCCACGGCGGTGGCGCAGTCCCTGGTAGCAGCCGATCTCCATCTTGCGCTTGATGTCCTGGGAGACCTCGCGGCGGAGGTCACCCTCGACGCGCAGGTTGTTCTCGATGTAGGCCCGGATCCGGGAGACCTCTTCGTCGGTCAGGTCACGGACTCGGGTGGAGCGGTCGATGTCGAGCGAATCGCAGATCTGCTGCGCCGTCGTACGACCGATGCCGTAGAGGTAGGTCAGCGACACCTCGACGTGCTTCTCACGCGGGATGTCGACACCGGAGATGCGGGCCACGTTCGGATACCTTCCTTCAGCCCTGGCGCTGCTTGTGGCGCGGGTTCTCGCAGATGACCATCACGCGACCGTGGCGGCGGATCGTCACGCACTTGTCGCACATCGGTTTGACGCTGGGACGGACCTTCATCGCGGAGAACTCCGGGCGCTGGTGACCGGCCGGGCCGGCCGAATCGGGTGGGGGCAGATCGAGCTGGTGTGCGGGTGGGCTGCATGCGCGGCGAACCCAGCACGAACCGACTTGCCAGCGTAGCAAGTCCGGGGACCGCTACCAAGCAGGACCGGGAAGATCCGGCGGGTTCAGCCCCGACGGGCGTCGACCGCGCCGCGCAGGCGCTCGGCGACCCCGTCCTCGGTGCCGACGCCGTCGACCTCGACCAACAGGCCCAGGCCGTCGTAGTGCGCGAGGAGCGGGGCGGTCTGATCGAGGTAGAGGTCGAGCCGACGGCGGATGGCGTCCTCGGTGTCGTCCTCACGGCCGCGGGAGAGCATGCGCTCGATGACGATCTCCTCCGGCACCTCGAGGTTGATCGCCGCGAGCAGCGGCTGGTCGCCGAGGATCCGGTCGAGGGCGGCGGCCTGGTCGGCGGTCCGGGGGAAGCCGTCGAGGATGACGCCGGCCTCGGCGTCGGGCTGGGCGAGACGCTCCTCGACGAGGCCGAACATCACGTCGTCGGGGACGAGCTCACCGGCCTCCATGATCTCCTTGGCCTTCAGCCCGAAGGGCGTGCCGGCCTCGGCCGCGGCGCGCAGCATGTCGCCGGTCGAGACGTGGGGCACGCCGTAGCGCTCGGACAGGCGTCCGCACTGGGTGCCCTTGCCGGCACCCTGACGACCGAAGATGACGAGTCGGACCCCGCTCATGTCGTCGACCGCCTCCTGCGTAGAACGAATGCGAGCACGAGATTCTGGCGCATAGGTCGTGGCCGCCACCAGCCGGACGACGCGAGGATGCGATGCCCAGGTGTCGGGCTAGCGCCCCACGCCCGACCGGGTCGGCTTCAGGAAGCCCTCGTAGTTGCTCATCATGAGCTGGCTGTCGATCTGGCGCATGAACTCGAGCGCCACGCCGACGGCGATCAGCAGCGAGATGCCGCCGAAGGCGAAGGCGGAGAGGGCGACCGAGTTCTGACCGTCGAACCCACCGAAGACCGACAGCAGGATCGGCGGGACGAGCGCGATGGCGGCGATGAAGGTGGCGCCGGGGAGGGTGATCCGGCTGAGCACCTTCTGGAGGTACCGCTCGGTCTGGGGCCCCGGACGGATGCCGGGGATGAAGCCGCCCTGCTTGCGGATGGTGTCGGCCTGCTTCACCGGGTCGAAGGTGATCGCGGTGTAGAAGTAGGCGAACCCGACGATCATCAGGCCGAGGAAGACCAGGTAGGCCGGGCTGGTCGGGTTCGTGAGGTTGTCGTTGACGAAGCTCACGAACCAGTCGACCGTGATGATGTTCGACAGCAGGATCGGGAGGTAGAGCACCGAGCTCGCGAAGATCACCGGGATCACACCCGACTGGTTGACCTTCAGCGGGATGTAGGTGCTCTGCCCGCCGTACATCCGGCGACCGACGACCCGCTTCGCGAACTGGACCGGGATCCGGCGCTGGCCGTTCTCGATGAACACGATCGCCACCATCATCCCGATGGCGACGACGATGAGGATCGCCAGGAAGATGTTGCCCTTCTCGGCTCGGAGCGCCGCTCCGGAGAACGGGAGGCTGGCGACGACCGAGGCGAAGATGATCAGCGACATCCCGTTGCCGATGCCCCGCTGGGAGATCAGCTCACCCATCCACATCAGGAGCGCCGTCCCGGCGGTCAGGGTGACCACCACGATGGCGATGCGGGGGAAGGTGAACTCGGGGAGCACCTCGATGGGCGGCGTGTTGGCGCCGAAGAGCGCACCCTGACCGGCGCCGCGGCCGAAGATGAAGGCCAGGCCGGTGGCCTGCAGGAACGCGATGCCGAGCGTCAGATAGCGAGTCGCCTGGGTCATCTTGCGCTGACCGACCGCTCCCTCCTCGCGCCACTGCTCGAGCTTGGGGATCGCCACCGACAGGATCTGCATGATGATCGAGGCCGTGATGTACGGCATGATCCCGAGCGCGAACACGGCGAACGCAGTGAGCGCTCCGCCCGAGAAGAAGTTGAGGAACCCGAGCACGCCGGCCTCGCTGGCGGAGTCCTCGAGCGAGAGCACCGAGTCGAAGTCGATGCCGGGCACCGGGATCTGCGCGCCGAGCCGGTAGAGGGCGAGCACGCCCAGCGTGAAGGCGATCTTCTTCCGGAGATCCGGGATCTTGAAGATGTTCGTGAAGGTGGACAGCACCGGGGCTCCTCCGGAGGTGTGCGTTCCCGACGGTAGGCGCTGGGCGGGTCCCGCGGCGCGCGGGACCCGCCCGCTGCCTCAACGGTTGGTGTGCTGGTTGCCCTGGGCGGGCGGGCGGCGGTCGCCCCACGGCAGCGGGAGTTCCTCGACCGAGCCGCCGGCGGCGGTGATCGCCTCGGCGGCGCTCTTCGAGAACTTGTGCGCCTTCACCGTGACGGCCCGGCTGAGCTCACCACGACCGAGCACCTTGACGAGCGCGTTCTTGCCGACGATGCCGGCGCCGCGCAGGGACTCGGGCGTGATCTCGTCGAGGCCACTGTCCTGGATGACGTCGAGGTTGACCGGCTGGTACTCCACCCGGAACGGGTTGGTGAAGCCCTTGAGCTTCGGGACCCGCTGGATGAGGGGCATCTGACCACCCTCGAAGCTGACCGGCACGGTGTTGCGGGCCCGCTGGCCCTTGGTGCCGCGACCGGCGGTCTTGCCGCCCTTGCCGGCGGTGCCGCGACCGACGCGCTTGCGGCGGCGCTTGGAGCCCGGTGCGGGCTGGAGGTCGTGTGGCTTCAGCATCGTCAGCTCTCGTCGTCGACGGTCTCCACCTCGACGAGGTGGGGGACCTTGGCGATCATGCCCCGGATCTCGGGGCGATCGGGGAGGGTGTTGCTCCGGCCGATGCGGCCGAGCCCGAGCGCCCGGAGCGTGCCGCGGTGCTTGGGCTTGGTGCCGATGGCCGAACGGACCTGGGTGACCTTGACCGCCATCAGACCCGCTCCGGATCCGGGTTGCGGCGGGCCCGCTCGGTCTCGAGGTAGGACTCGAGGATCGGCTTCGGGATGCACTCCTCGGCGGAGAGACCGCGCTTGGCCGCCACCTGGTCGGGGCGCATCTGGCCGCGGAGGCCTTCGATCGTCGCCCGGGCCACGTTGATGTGGTTGGCCGAGCCGAGCGACTTGCACAGCACGTCGGTCACGCCGGCCTCCTCGAGGATGGCGCGGGCGGCACCGCCGGCGATGACGCCGGTACCGGGGGCGGCGGGCTGCATCAGCACGCGCCCCGCGCCGAGCTCGCCGATCACGGGGTGGATCAGCGTGCCCCCGGCCATGGGGACGTCGAAGAGGTTCTTCTTGGCCTCCTCGGTGCCCTTCTGGATGGCGAGGGGCACCTCCTTGGCCTTGCCGTAGCCGAGGCCGACACGGCCCCGACCGTCACCGATCACCACGAGTGCGGTGAAGGAGAAGCGACGGCCGCCCTTGACGACCTTCGCCACCCGGTTGATGTTGATGACCCGCGACTCGCGCAGGCCGTCGTCGTTGTGCGGAGGCATGCTCTAGAGCTCCAGTCCGGCTTCGCGGGCGGCGTCGGCGACCGCCGCCACCCGGCCGTGGTATCGGTTGCCGCCCCGGTCGAAGACCACGGCGTTCACGCCGGCGTCCTTGGCTCGCTGGCCGACCAGCTTGCCGACCTCGGTGGCGGCGCCGACGTTGCCGGTGGCACCACCGCGCAGGCCCGACTCGGCGGTCGACGCCGCGGCGATGGTGGTGCCCGACACGTCGTCGATCACCTGGGCGTAGATGTGCTTGTTCGAGCGGAACACCGCCAGGCGGGGCCGCGTGGCGGTCCCGCTCACCGACTTGCGCACCCGACGATGACGACGGATGCGGGCGTCGCGCTTCTGCTTCGAGAGATCACGCATGGCGAGTTCGCCGCCTTTCCGGCGTGTGGAGGAGATCACGCATGGCTACTTCGCCGCCTTTCCGGCCTTGCGCATGACGCGCTCGCCGGCGTAGCGGATGCCCTTGCCCTTGTAGGGCTCCGGCTTGCGCCAGTCACGGATGTCGGCCGCGACCTGCCCGACGAGCTGCTTGTCGATGCCCACCACGTTGATCTGGGTGGGCTGGGGCACCTCGAACTCGATGCCGTCGGGGGCCTCGATGTTGACCGGGTGCGAGAAGCCGAGCGCGAGCTCGATGGCGTTCTTGCCCTTGGCCTGGGCCCGGTAGCCGACGCCCTGGATCTCGAGGGTCTTGACGAACCCCTCGGTGACACCGGTGACCATGTTGGCGATCAGCGAGCGGCCGAGCCCGTGCAGGGCGCGGCTCTGTCGCTCGTCGTCGGCCCGGCCGACGGTGAGCACGCCGTCGTCGATCGAAGCGCTGATGCCCGACGGCAGCTCCTGGCTGAGCTCGCCCTTCGGGCCCTTGACCGTCACCGTCTGACCCGAGATCGTCGCCTCGACGCCGGACGGGATCGTGATGGGACTCTTGCCGATTCTGGACACGTCGACCCCTACCAGACGTAGCAGAGCACCTCACCACCGACCCGGGCACGGCGTGCCTCCCGATCGGTCATGAGGCCCTTGCTGGTGGACAGGACGGCGATGCCGAGGCCCCCGACGACGCGGGGGATCTCGTCGGCAGCGCGGTAGATGCGCAGGCCCGGCTTCGAGATCCGCTTGATCCCGCTGATGGTGCGGGAGCGGTCGTCGCCGTACTTGAGCTTCATGCTGAGCGACTTGCCCGGCTTGTCGACGCGGTCGGCGGTCTCGTAGCTGGCGATGTAGCCCTCGCGCACCAGGATCTGGGCGAGGGCCTCCTTCAGCTTCGAGGACGGCATGGTCACCGAGTCGGACAGCGCCGTGTTGGCGTTGCGGATGCGGGTCAGCATGTCGGCGATCGGATCGGTCATCGTCATGTCGTCGCCTCCCTCACCAACTCGACTTCGTGACACCCGGCAGCTCGCCGGCGTAGGCCATCTCCCGCAGGCAGATGCGGCAGAGACCGAACTTGCGGTACACCGCGCGGGGTCGGCCGCACCGACGGCAGCGGGTGTAGCCCCGCACCTTGTACTTCGGCTTCTTGGCGGCCTTGTTCTTCAGCGCCGTCTTGGCCATGTCAGCCCTCTCGCTTGAACGGGAAGCCGAGCGCTTCGAGCAGTGCCCGTCCGTGATCGTTGTTGGTGGCGGTCGTGACGATCGTGATGTCCATGCCCCGGACCGAGTCGACCTGGTCGTAGTCGATCTCCGGGAAGATCAGCTGCTCGGTCACGCCGAAGGTGTAGTTGCCGTTGCCGTCGAACGAGGTTCGCGACAGGCCTCGGAAGTCGCGGATGCGCGGTGCGGCGAGCGAGATGAACCGGTCGAGGAACTCCCACATGCGGTCGCCCCGCAGCGTCACCTTGGCGCCGATCGCGTTGCCCTCGCGGAGCTTGAAGCCGGCGATCGACTTCTTGGCCCGGGTCGGCACGGCCTTCTGACCGGCGATCGTGGTCAGATCGGTGAGGGCGCCCTCGAGGTGCTTGCGATTGTCGAGCGCCTCGCCGACGCCCATGTTCAGCACGATCTTGGTCACGCGCGGGACCTGCATCACGTTGCCCAGCTCGAGCTGGCCCTGCAGCTCGGGGACGAGCTCGGCGTAGCGGGTCTTGAGGCGGGGGGTGAAGGTCGTGGTCACGGCAGCACCTCCCCGGACACCTTGTGGTAGCGGACCTTCTCGTCGCCCTCCATGCGGTACCCGACGCGACCGGGCTTGCCGGTCTTGGGGCACACGACGGCGACGTTCGAGGCGTCGATCGGCATGTCCTTCTCGACGATGCCGCCGGCCTCGTTCACCGAGCGGGGCTTCTCGTGCTTCAGGGCGGTGTTGACGCCCCGGACGAGGACCTTGCCCTTGCGGGGGTCGACGGAGACCACCTCGCCCTCGACGCCACGGTCCTTGCCCTGGAGGACGCGGACGGTGTCGCCGGACTTGATCTTCAGCTTCGCCATGTCACAGCACCTCCGGTGCGAGCGACACGATGCGCATGAAGCGCCGATCGCGCAGCTCGCGCCCCACCGGCCCGAAGATGCGGGTGCCGCGGGGCTGCTTGCTCTTGGGATCGATGAGCACGGCGGCGTTCTCATCGAAACGGATGTAGGACCCGTCGGGCCGCCGCTTCTCCTTCTTGGTGCGCACCACGACGCACCGGACGACCTCGCCGCGCTTCACGCCGGCGCCGGGAATGGCGTCCTTCACGGTGGCGACGAACTCGTCGCCGATCGAGGCGTAGCGGCGCTTGGTCCCTCCGAGCACGCGGATGCACAGCACCTCGCGGGCCCCGGAGTTGTCGGCGACCTTGAGTCGGCTCTCCTGCTGGATCATCGTCGGCTCCTATCGGGCCCGCTCGACGATGTCGGTCAGCCGCCAGCGCTTCTGCTTCGACAGCGGGCGGGTCTCGGTCACCCGGACCCGGTCGCCGACGCGGGCGTCGTTCTCCTCGTCGTGGGCGTGGAGCTTCTTGGTGCGCTGCACGGTCTTGGCGTAGCGGCGGTGCCGCACGCGCTCGACCACGGCGACCACGATCGTCTTGTCCATCCCGGACGAGACGACCATGCCCTCACGGACCTTGCGTGCCGCGCGCTCGTCGGTGCTCGGCTCGGCCATCAGCTCTCACTTCCCTGCGCGGCCGTCTGTGCCTCGGCCGCCTCGATCTCTCGCTCACGCAGGATCGTGAGGATCCTGGCGACGTCCCGCTTCACGGCGGAGATGCGGGCGCTGTTCTGCAGCTGCCCGGTCGCCCGCTGGAAGCGGAGGTTGAACAGCTCCTGCTTCGACTCACCGAAGCGCTCGAGGAGCTCGGTGTCGTTGAGGTCACGCAACTCTGCGTTGGTCATCGCCGCCTCCTCACTGGGTCTCGGCCCGGGTCACGACCCGCGCCTTGATCGGGAGCTTCTGGATGGCGCGGTTGAGGGCGCCGCGGGCGAGCTCGTCGTCGACGCCGGCGAGCTCGAACATGATCCGACCCGGCTTCACCACGGCGACCCACCGCTCGGGGTTGCCCTTGCCCGAGCCCATGCGGGTCTCGGCGGGCTTCTGGGTGACGGGCTTGTCGGGGAAGACGTTGATCCAGACCTTGCCGCCACGCTTGACGTGACGGGTCATGGCGACACGGGCCGCCTCGATCTGGCGGGCGGTGATCCACCCCGGCTCGAGGGCCTGGATGCCGTACTCGCCGTAGCTGACCTTGACACCGCCCTTGGCCACACCGGTGCGACGGCCCCGGTGGTGCTTGCGGTGCTTGACCTTCTTGGGCATCAACATGATCTGACCTGCCTCAGTCCGCGTCCGGCCGGAAGTGCGGCGTCTCGGACGAGTCACGGGAGAGACGCTCGATCTCCTCCTCGGCCTCGAGGAGCTTCTCGAACTCGGG
>JBCCTY010000058.1:0-17440 GCA_039197885.1 Actinomycetota bacterium
ACCTGGTGGGCCGCGTCGGCGGCGACGAGTTCGTGATCGTCCCGGTCCGGGCGTCGGAGCGGGCGCAGGTCGAGCGGTCGGCGCACGCCACCGCCCGGCGGGTGCTCGACGTCATCGCCCAACCGATCGCGGTCGACGACATCAGCTTCGACATCGGGGCGAGCATCGGCGTGGCGGTCACCGAGACCCCGAGCTCGCTCGATGTGCTCCTCGCGACGGCCGACCGAGCCATGTACGACGCGAAGCGCGCCGGAGGTGGCGCGGTCGGGACGGCGACGGACTGAGCCGCCGAGGGCCCCGGCTGGCGGGGTCAGGCGTCGAGATCGGCGACCGGTGCGCCGCCGAGGTGCTCGGCGAACCACTCGTGGACGACGTGGAAGCGGTCGACGCGCCGGCTGGGCCGGCCGCTCCGGCTGAACTCGTGCCCTTCCCCGGGGACCCGCACGAGCCGGGTCTCGACACCTCGCCGCCGCAGGCCGACGTACATCTGCTCACCCTGCTCGATCGGGCACCGCAGATCGTCCTCGGCGTGCACCACGAGCGTCGGTGTCGTGACGGCGTCGAGGTACTGGACCGGAGACTGGCGGCGGAGCTCGTCGACGTCGCTCGGATCGGGCGCGCCGAGGTAGAGGCTGCCGAAGAGGGACGTGAGGTCCGACGTCGAGGCGAAGGACTCCCAGTTGGTCACGGCTCGCTCGACGAGCGCAGCGCGGTAGCGATCGCTGTGGCCGATGGCCCAACCGGTCATCCACCCCCCGTAGCTCCCACCGCCGATCCCGATGCGCTCGTCGTCGACCTCGGACAGGGAGGCCACGTGATCGGTGAGGGCCCGCACGTCGTCCCAGTCGGGTTGACCCATCCGGCCACCGGTGATGGCCCGAGCCCAGTCGGTGCCGAAGCCGTCGCTGCCCCGCGGGTTGCCGCCGATGACGACGTAGCCGCATGCTGCCGCGACCTGGAACTCGTCGAAGAATCGCGGTCCGTAGGCCCAGAGCGGCCCACCGTGGACGTAGACCAGCGCCGGTCGGGGATCGCCGTCCGGCGCGCCGTCCGAGGGCCTGGTGACCCAGCCCTGGACCTGCGCGCCATCGGTGCTCTCGACGACGACCTCCTCGACGGGCGCGATGTCGACGGCCTCGAGCCAGGGATTGAGCGCCGTGATGCGACGCTCGCCGTCACCGTCGATGATGAACAGCTCGGCCGGCTCCTGCGACGACGTGATCGCCGCCGCGACGGTGCCGTCGTCGCGGACGTCGAACGCGACCACGCACCGCTCGCCGTCGACGACGGTCTCGCTCCGTCCCGTGACGGGGTCGATCCGGTCGACGTGGACGCGACCCCGGCGGTTGGCGAGCGCATGGATCCGACCGTCGGCGAGGCACACCTCAGCGGGCTGGCCGATGCCGACGCGCGACACGTCGTCGCGATCGATCGAGGTCGGCTCGCCGCCGGTCGTCCCCACGACGGCGAGGCGGACCAGCCCGACCTCGTCCCACCGCTCGACACCGGCGACGACGACCTGGTCACGACCGAGCCAACCGAGCGGGGCCCAGTCCCCGTCGCCCTCGGTGATGATGCGGAGTTCACCGCCGGCGACCGGCACCACGCCGACCCGGGAGCTGAGCGGACGATCGGGATCGCCCACGGCGACCGCCACGTACCCCCCACCGGGCGACAGCACGGGCCCACGCACCCCCCGGGAGGCGTCGGTCAGCTGCTCGGCGTCGGTGGGAGCGTCGCACCGCCGGACCCGGTGCAGCTGGGGTCGCCGGTCGTGGGTGAAGCCGATGCCGTCCATCCGGTAGTCGAGCCCGTCGATGACGCGGAGCCGTCGACCGAGCTCGTCGTCGTCGACGTCGACCTGGTCGGCGGGCCGGACGGGGGCGGTGACGAGGAGCTCGTCGTTCGTCGCCCAGATCGCGCCGCTCACGCCGTCGGGGAGATCGGTCAGGACCTCGGGCTCGCCGCCACGCAGATCGAGCACCCGCAGCTGCGGACGGTCGTCGCGACCGGCGGCGGCGACGTAGGCGAGATGGAGGCCGTCGGGAGAGAAGCGCGGAGCTGCGGCCGCGTGGGTACGGGTGACCAGCCTCGTCGTGCCGCTCGTGAGGTCGGCGAGGTGGATCTCGGACCGATTGGCGTCGGTCGCCCGATCCGCCCACGACACGACGTAGGCGATCGAGTCCCCGTCGGGATGCCAGCGCACGTCGGTGACCTGACGCACGAGGTAGAGGTCGTCGGGGTGGAACGGACGGTTCATACGGCCTCCGTGAGCGTGAGGACCCGCTCGAGCACGGCGTCCATCGCCGGCGCGAGCTCGATCGGGGTCACACCGAGACGGACGACGATGGTGTCCGTCGTGGGACTGCAGATGACGCGTTGACCCTCGTAGCCGTTCATCCGGAAGGTCCCGCGACCATCGGGCACCGTCCAGGTCTGGCGGCCGTAGCCCAGGCCGTTCTCGGGGTCGGTGGCGTGGGTCGTGCGCATGGCGTCGACCCAGCCGTCGGGGAGGACCCGTCGTCCGTCCCAGACGCCGTCGCGGAGGAGCAGGAGGCCCAGCCGGGCGAAGTCGCGAGCGGTGGCGTAGGCGAAGGACGAACCGACGAACGTCCCGGCGGCATCGGTGCGCAGCGACATCGAGGTCGCGCCGATCGGGTCGAGCAGCTCGCTCCGAGCGAACGCCTCGACGGCGTCGGGACCACCGAGGACGTCACGCAGGATCCGACAGATGATGTTGGTCTCTCCGCTGGAGTAGCTCCACACCGCACCGGGTCGGTGCGCGGCAGGGCGGGCGACGGCGTAGGCACCGACGTCGTCGCGACCGCCCCCGAAGAGCATCTCGATGCAGTCGGAGGTCTCGGCGTCGACGTAGTCCTCGGTGAAGCGGAGGCCACTCCGCATCCGCAACAGGTCGTCGAGGGTGATGGCGCGGCGGTCATCGTCGGCCCACTCGGGCACCGGCGCTGGCGCCGACGGATCGAGCAGCCCGTCGCGCACGGCGATGCCGACGAGCATCGCGGTGACGGTCTTCGCCATGGACCACGAGATCAGGGTCGTGTCGGCGTCCGTGTCGGCTCCGTAGCGCTCGTGGACCAACCGGCCGCGGTGGACGACGACGAGCGCGAGCCCCCGGCCCAGCTCGGCCTCGCGAGTGGGATCGAACAGCTCGTCGGCCACCCCCGGGACCCCATCGACGTCGGCGCCCCGCGGCCACTCGTCGGTCGGCCACGACACACCGACCGTCGGGCCCGGCAGCGGGAGCAGGTCGGTGCTCACTCCCCGCGGAACTCCGGGCGGCGCTTCGCCAGGAAGGCCTCGATGCCCTCGGCGGCGTCGGCGGTCCTCGTCGCGGCCGCGATCGACACCGACTCGCGCTCCATCGCCTCCTCGAGCGCCGAGTTGGCACCGGCCAGGATGAGGCGTTTCGCCAGGCCGAAGGTGCGCGTCGGCCCGGCGGCGAGCTGCGTCGCGAGCGCCTCGGCCTCGGTCTCGACGTCGCCGTCGGGCACGACCCGGGCGACGAGGCCCCACTCCTCGGCCTCGGCGGCGCTGAGCACCCGGTTGGTGAGGGCGAGATCGAGCGCCCGCTTGTACCCCACCGAGCGGGCCAGGAAGAACGACGAGCTGCCGTCCGGGACGAGGCCGGCCTTGGTGTAGCCCATCGTGAACTTCGCCGACTCGCCCGCGACGACCAGATCGAGCGCCGCGACGAGGCTCATGCCGGCGCCACCGGCAGCGCCACTGACCGCCGCGACCACCGGCGCGTCGAGCTTCGCCAGCCGGGCGATGGCGGCGTGGAGGTCGATGGTCATCTCGGAGACGAGCGTGAAGGTGTCGTCGGACTCGGCGAAGCCACGGAGATCCCCGCCCCCGCAGAAGATCGGGCCGTTCGCGGTGACGAGCACGGCTCGCGCGGCGCGGCTCGAGTCGAGCGCCACGGCGATCGTCCGGATGTCGGCCGACATCTGCCGATCGAGGGCGTTGGCGGCCTCGGGTCGGTCGATGACCAGCCGGGCCAGCCCGGCGTCGTCGACGGTGAGGTGGAGGGTGTCGAGCGCGAGTTCCACGGTGACCTACTTCCGTGCGGCGGGAGCGAGGTCCCGCAGGGACTGCATGGCGTCGGCCCCCGGCGGGCCCATCAGGGCGATGGCCGAGGTGGTCACGCCCTGCTCGTGGTAGCGGTCGATGAGCTCGCGGCACCGCCCGGGAGTGCCGTGGATGACCAGCTCGTCGACGACGTCGTCGGGGATGGCCGCGAGGGCGGCCTTGCGGTCACCGGCCTGCCAGTGGTCCCACATGCCACGGAGCCGATCGCCGCGACCGAGCCACTCGTGGAAGGCCGCGTAGACCGGCACGTTCAGGTAGGCGGCGATCGCGAACCGGGCGATGCCCCGGGCCTCGTCGGCATCGGCGCTCGGGATCACGAAGACCCGGGCGACGATCTCCCTGCTGCCGCCGCCCGCCTGCTCGGCGCCCTCGTGGACGTGGCGTGCGACGGTGGCGACGTCATCGGCCGACAGCCAGTTGATGATGGCGCCGTCTCCCTCGCGACCGGCGAGGCGGAGCATGCCGGACCGCAGCGCGGCCACCAGGATCGGTGGCTGCTGCTCGGGCACGACGCCGCAACGGAAGCCCCGAACGGTGAACGAGTCGTACTCGACGCTGGTCTTCTCACCGGTGAGCGCCTGGCGGAGGAATCGGAGGGTGTCGCGTGTGCGCTGGAACGGTTCCTCGAACGGGATGCCGTTCCAGCGCTCGACGATGACGTTCGACGACGAGCCGAGCCCCATGACGAAGCGCCCGGGGGCGGCGTCGGCCATCGAGGCGACGGTCTGGGCGAGCAGGGCCGGGCCGCGCGTGAAGGCCGGGATGATCGCGATGCCGAGGCGCAGCTCCGGCGCCCACTGCGAGGCGAGCACCAGCGGCGTGAACCCGTCGGCGCCGTCGGCCTCGGCCGACCACAGGTCGGTGTAACCGAGATCGACGAGCTCGCGGATCTGGTCGCGGTGGCTGTGCAGCGGACCACCGAGCGGAACGGTGACCCCGTATCGAGCGGCGCCTGCGGACACGTCCCCTCCTGCGTCGGGTGGGTCGAACGTAGCGGAAGCGACGAGACCGCCGACAGGTGACACACCCCCTCGTCAAGATGATCCCCATGACGACGCACCAGCTGCACCTCATCACCGGGGGCGACACCACCGCGGGCGATCCGCCGGCCTGGCGCCTCGACTCCGACACCATCGCCCTCGGCCGACGTGGCATCGCCGAGGCGCGGGCGGCGCTCCGGTCGCTGCGCCCGATCGACGAGCTCACCACCGACGAGCCCACGCCCGAGCTCACGGCCCACGAACGGCCGGCGGCGTGATCTTCCGCTGTCGGCCGGCCACCGCCCGGTCGTAGTCTCCGGTCATGACCGAGATCGTGATCGTCGATGCCGTCCGCACGCCCGTGGGTCGCCGCAAGGGTGGGTTCGCGGGGATGCACCCCGCGGACCTCCTCGGCGAGGTGCAGGCCGAGCTGATCGAGCGAACCGGCGTCGATCCCTCGGTCGTCGGCCAGGTCGTGACCGGATGCGTGAGCCAGGTGGGCGAGCAGTCGTTCAACGTCGGGCGGACGGCGTGGCTGGCCCAGGGCCTGCCCCAGTCGGTGCCCGCCACCACCGTCGACACCCAGTGCGGCTCGTCGCAACAGGCGACGACGCTCGCCCATGGCCTCGTCGCCGGGGGGATCGTCGACACGGCCATCGCCTGTGGTGTCGAGGTCATGAGCCGCATCCCGATCGGGATCAACTCCTCGAAGAAGCTCGGCCTCGGGGTACCGATCCCCAAGACCTACTTCGGTCAGTACGAGATGACGTCCCAGTTCGAGGGTGCCGAGCGCATCGCCGGCAAGTGGGGCATCTCCCGGGCCGACACCGATGCCTTCGGCTTCGAGTCCCAGCAGCGCGCCGCCCGTGCGTGGGCCGAGGATCGCTTCGCCACCCAGATCCACCAGGTCGAGGCGCCCGACCTCGACGACGAGGGCACCCGCCTCGACACCACCCACGTGGTGGCTCGCGACGAAGGCCTGCGCGACACCACGCTGGAAGGCCTGGCCGGTCTCAAGCCGGTGGCCCGCGAGGACGGCGTGCACACCGCCGGGTCGAGCTCGCAGATCTCCGACGGCGCCGCTGCGGTCATGCTGATGACCGCCGACCGGGCGAAGGAGCTCGGCCTCAGCCCGCGGGCCCGCATCATCGACAGCTGCCTGATCGGCGTCGACCCCGTGCTGATGCTGACCGGTCCGATCGATGCCACCCAGCTCCTCCTCGAGCGCAACGGCATGACCATCGGTGACATCGACCTCGCCGAGATCAACGAGGCCTTCGCCTCCGTCGTCCTCGCCTGGGCGAAGGAGCTCGGCGCCGATCTCGAGACCACCAACCCGAACGGCGGCGCAATCGCGCTCGGCCACCCCCTCGGAGCCACCGGTGCCGTGCTCATGACCAAGGCGGTCCACGAGCTCCAGCGCGCCGACCTCGAGATCGGCCTGGTGTCGATGTGCTGCGGTGGCGGCCTGGGTACCGGCACGCTCATCGAGCGACTGTCGTAGTGCGCCGACTCGTCGTCGCGGTCGCGCTGGCGGCGCTGGCCGGCTGCGGCGACGACGAGGCCACGGCTCCCCCGCAGCCCGAACGGGCCGACATCGGCGTGGTCGTGCAGGTGCTCGACGGTGACACCGCCGACATCGAGATCCAGGGCGTCGTCGAACGGGTTCGCTTCATCGGCATCGACACGCCCGAGCCGATCGGCGGTCGCCGCGAGGCAGAGTGCTTCGGCGACGAGGCCAGCGAGCTCACCCGACGACTTCTGCCCGAGGGCACGCTCGTCCGCCTCGAGCGCGACGTCGAACCCCGCGACGTCTTCGATCGACTGCTGGCCTACGTCTTCCGGGTCGACGACGACCTCTTCGTCAACCTCCACCTCGCCGAGACCGGCTACGCCGATCAGCTCGTGATCGAGCCGAACTCGGCGTACGCCGGTCCGATCGGCCGCGCCGTCGGCGCCGCCCGCGAGCAGGACCTGGGACTGTGGGGTGCGTGCGGCGGTCCCGACGTACCGCTCGGCTGAGTCTCCTGCGCTGCGGTCGGGAACGGAGCCGTTAGCGTTGCCCGACGTGAGCCAGGGCACCGAACTCGTCACCGCGCTCGGCCACGATCCCGACGCGCGACTCGTCATCGTCCACGCCGACGAGCTGGGCCTCTGTCATGCGGCCAACGACGGCGTCTACGACTCGCTCCGCCGTGGCATCGCCACCAGCGCGAGCCTGATGGTCCCGGCACCGTGGGCTCGCGAGGCCGCGCTCCGCTATCGGGGCGAGGACGTCGGCATCCACCTCACGATCAACGCCGATCACGAGCGCTACCGCTGGGGCCCGATCACCCTGGCTCCGTCGCTCCTCGACGGTGACGGCGGCTTCCCGCGGACCCCGGGCGACATGTGGGAGCACGCCGATCCCGATGAGCTTCGCCGGGAGTGCCGGGCCCAGATCGAACGGGCGATCCTGTGGGGTTTCGACGTGAGCCACCTCGACGTCCACCTCGACGCCCTCCACGCCCGGCCCGAGCACTTCGACGTCGTGCTCGACCTGGCCTGCGAGTTCGGCCTCCCCGTGCGGGGGCCCGCTCCCCACGTCGAGCGCGAGCTGGGCTACCCGCTCCGACAGCTCGCCGCCGATGAGGGCGTGCTCCTCCCCGACCACGTCGTCACCGTCCGCCGAGCCGGCGCCCGTGCCGCCCTCGAGCGTGCCGTGGAGGAGCTGCAGCCCGGCGTGACGGTCCTCGTGGCGCGTCCCGCCGTCGACACCCCCGAGCTCCGCTCGCTCTCGTCGGAGTGGTCGGGCCGGGTCGACGACCTCGACGTGATCTCGCGGCGGTCCGAGCTCGATCAACTCCTCGACCGCGTCGGGGCTCGCCGCATCGACTACCGCCCCCTGCGCGACCTCCAGCGCTCGCGCGGCACCGGGATCTGACCCGCCGCGACGATCAGGCGTCCGGTGCCAGCCGGTCGAACCAACGGAGGGCGTCGAGCACCGGTCCGGGGTCGCCGTCGAGCTTGGCGTCGCCCCGCATGTAGGCCACCGGCACGTCGAGCTCGCCGGCGAGGAGCTGATCGATGAAGGCCGGCTTCATCGACACCACGACCTCGGGCTCGTCGGGCACCTCGTCGACCACCGAGGTCACGGCGCCGTCGACGACCACCACACCCACCTCGATGCGCCCGGTCTTCTTGCCGGGGTCGAGGGCGACGACGAGGTTCATGGACGGACCCCCCGGGACGCTCACGCCGTCGAGGACCTCGGCGAGGTCGTCGCGCAGGTCGCTCACGTCGCCACCGATGCTCGCACCCCGGCGAACAGGTCGTCCTCGGGGGACGGGGCGTCGACGAGCGATCGGGCGAGGATGTAGTCCTCGAACGGGTGGATGCGACGCTGCACGTCATCGGGCAGGCCGAACCAGAACGGTGAGGAGGGATCGACCTGGGTGCGGTGGCACAGCAGTGCCCGGCGTCGGATGTCGTTGTCGACGGGGACGCGCGTGGTGATGCGATGGTCTTGGTCGGGTCGCTCGAACCACTGCTCGTCGAAGGGTGACTCGAGCCCCAGGTCGAGGAACGCCTCGTGGGTGGCGACCATCCGGGAGCGGGCCCAGACCGAGTAGTAGAGCTTGAGCGGCTGCCATGGCTCACCCGCCTCGGGATGGGCGTTCGGGTCACCGGCCCGGTCGAAGGCGAGCACCGAGATGTCATGCACCTTCAGGTGGTCGGGGTGCGGGTAGCCCGACTGGTCGTCGGAGTAGGTGAGGATCACCTGCGGGCGCTCCTCGCGGATCACCTCGACGAGACGGCCGACCGCTTCGTCGATCGGGGCCTGGTGGAAGCAGTCCGGGTGCTCGTTGGACGGCGAGTCGGCCATGCCGGAGTCGCGGTAGCCGAGGAGGTGGATCCGGTCGTAGCCGATCACCTCGACGGCCTCCTCGAGCTCTCGCAACCGGACGTCGGTCAGGTTCGCCTTGACCTCGTCGACGTCGAGCTCCGGGTTCAGGATGTCGCCTTCCTCACCGTGGGTGCAGCACACCAACGTCGTGCGGACGCCCTCGTCGGCGTAGCGGCGCACCGTTCCGGCACCCTTCGACGACTCGTCGTCGGGATGAGCGTGGACGGAGAGGAGTGAGAGGGCAGCCACGGCCAACGGATGCTACCGGCGCACCCGTCGAGGCCGGGCCGTCACCAGAGCTTCTCTCTGACGACGCCTGGTGGACGTCGGCACGACACCACGAGGCGCTCCACTGTGGACGTGGCGGCGACGGCCTCCGTGCCACAACCGTGGATCGGACGACGGGTGGCTCGCTCCACCCATCGGCGCCTCCTCGCCGACGCCGACCACCTGCTCCCCCTCGCTGCGCTCACGGTGCTGTCCACCGCCGGCACCGTGTTCGCCCCCCTCCTCTGGACGATCCCGCTCGTGCTCGTCGCCTGCAGCCCCCGGCTGCCGTTCCTCGTGCTCGCCGCTGCCCAGAGCGCCTTCGTCCCGTTCCTGCTGGTCGGCAGCCTCCGCCTCCTCGTCGCCGACCCGTTCCACTTCGGTCTGGGCCGCCGACACGGCCCGACGGTCGGCTCCGCCGTCGGTCGACGACTGCCGGCCCGCGTCCGCCACTGGTTCGCCGCCGCCGGCCCCGATCGACCCGGTCACCGGTGGGCGTGCTGCGCCGCCCTGTTCCTCCGCCCGAGCTCGAGGATCCTCGCCTGGGCCGGGGCGATCAGGATCCCCGGCCCGCTCGTCGCCGGCCTCGACATCGGGGGAACACTCGCCTACGTCGCGCTCGTGTACGGCGGCCAGGGCCTGTTCTCGTGAACGTCGCGCGGGCGAAGCCGACCCCCGTCGTCCGACGCTCCGGCGCGCGACGATCGGCGGTCCCGAACGATGGTGAGGCGACACCATGACGAACCTGCCCCACTCCGAGCTGTCCCATCCCGACCCGAGCCCGGCCGACCGAGCCGTCCGGATCCTGCAGATCTCCGACACCCACCTCAGTCGAGCTCGGCCCTACTCCGTCGCCAACTTCGCCGCCGTCGTGGCCCACGCCCGACGCACGACGCCCGACCTGATCGTCAACACCGGCGACATCGTGCTCGACGACCCGGACGACGCCGACGACCGCGCCTTCGCCCGTGAGCAGCACGAGCTGCTGCCCGTGCCGTGGTACGTCGTCCCCGGGAACCACGACCTCGGCGACGGGCCGCCCGATCCGTGGCAGGACCAACCGCTCACCGCAGCGCGACTGCAGGCGTTCCGCGAGGTCTGGGGCCCCGACCGCTGGTCACTCGACGTCGGTGCCTGGCGGTTGATCGGACTCAACTCGATCCTCGTCGGCAGCGGCCTCGACGACGAGGACCGGTCCCAGCGCAGGTGGCTCGTCGACCAGCTCGAGGGGGCAGACCGGCCCGTGGCGCTGTTCCTCCACAAGCCGCTCTTCGTCCGCGACCCGGCCGAGGACGGACACGGTTCGGTGACGGTGCCCGACGGCGCTCGCACCGAGCTCCTCGACCTGCTCGACACCGGTGACGTGCGCCTCGTCGCATCCGGCCACGTCCACCAGCACCGGTCGCACCTGACCGGCGGCAGGAGCCACGTCTGGGCACCGACCACCGCCCACCTGCGTGGCCCCGGTTCGCCGTCGCCCCTCGGTGGGGTGCGCCGAGCCGGCGTCGTCGAGATCGAGCTCCGCCCCGAGGGCTGCTCCTGGCAGATCCTCCGCCCCGAGGGCCTCGTCGACCTCGACGTCGCCGACCTCCTCGGCGGGCACGAGAGCCTGCGCTTCGCACCCCCGCCGCCCCTCGGCGGCGACTGAGCCGGCGCTCGCCCGGAGGAACCGCTCAGGCCGATCGCGGGCGGGCGACCAGCTCGAGGAGCGCGTTCGCCCGAGGAGGAGAGGTTCCGACGACGGTGCCGACGGGTCGTCAACGAGAGACGAGCCACCGGCGAGGCCGCGCCCGAGCGGCCCGCGGACCCCTACAGCTCGACGTCGGCGAAGACGTCGATCATCTTCCGGACGTCGGGACCGAGCGGGTAGAGGATCGGGCAGGTGCACCCCGCGGCGCAGTACTCCCGCACCTTCGCGATGACCTCGTCGGGGTCACCGGCGGCGCAGATCATCTGCACGACGTCGTCGGGCACGAGCTTCGAGGCCTCGACCACCTGCTCGTGGGTCGCCGGCCAGGTCAGCACCTCACCGATGCGGTCGAGGAGGTCCTGGGGCACCCCGGAGGCCTTCATGATGTGGGGCTGCTGCCCGAGGTACTGGGTCACGAGCAACCGGGCGCCATCGAGGGCCGCGGTCCGGTCCTCGTCGACCGAGCACACGACCAACTGGGGACGATCGAGGTCGTCGACCGTGCGGCCGGACTTCGCCGCTCCGATGGCGAGGTGCTCCATCGCCCGGTCGTTGTAGCTCGGCGACACGAGGTAGTTCAGGACCACCCCGTCGCCGATCTCACCGGTGAGCTCCATCATCTTCATGCCGGTGGCCCCGATGTAGATGGGGACGTCCTTCACCCGACGCTCCTGGTGGACGTAGTCGAGCTCGATGCCGTCGACCTGCACGAACTCGCCGTCGAAGGTCACGTTCTCGTCGCTCAGCAGGGCCCGCACGACGGTCACGACCTCGCGCATCTGCTTGAGCGGTCGGACCCGGTCGATCCCGACCTTCGACGCGAGCGGGTCCCACCACGCCCCGATCCCGAGCTTGATCCGCCCCGGCGCGAGGTCGTCGAGGGTCGCGAACGTCGAGGCGAGCACGGCGGCGTTGCGGGTCCACGAGGCGACCACGCCGGAACCGACGTCGATCCGCTCGGTAGAGGCGGCGAAGGCGGCCATGGGGACGGTCGCCTCGCGGACGAGACGGCTCTCGGCCTGCCAGACGGCGGCGAACCCCCGCTCTTCGGCGTAGCGGACGTGCTCGATCGCCTCGCGGAGATCGTGCGCGTCCTGCAGGTACATGGCAACGGGCGTGGACATGGGTCAGGCCACCTTCACGTGGTCGGGTGCGAACGGTTTCAGGTCGGACGGCTCGATGCGACCCGGGAGCGTGAAGCGCCGCGGGTGACGGGTGACGACCTCGGCCGCCCCGGTGTCGATGGACAGCACGTCGGCCCAGTCGACCCGCCGGCGTCCGATCCGGATGCCGTCGGTGTCGATCACGGCCCGCCGTAGCGAGGACGTGACGCCGGGCAGGACCAGGACGAAGACGACGACGAGCATGATGGCCCGTCCACCACCCGGGCGGATGATGAACAGCACGAACGCGCTGATCAGGAGCGCCAGCAGGGCGTTGGCCCACCAGCGGTGCCAGGTGGCGGGACGCAGGACGAGCGAGGGACCGGCGGCCCGACTCATGCCAGCGCGTCCAGCGCCGCGAACAACCGGCCGGCGGCCTCGCGGGCCGTCGCCCGGACCTCGTCGGCATCGACCGTCGTGACGACACCGTCCTCGACCACCACCCGACCGTCGATCTCGACCCGAACCGGCGTCACACCGGGGCTGTAGGCCAGGTGCCACGGGTCGTCAGCGGGGTCGTAGCTCCAGGTGACCCGGTCGCCGAGGGCCTCGGGGAACAACTCGCGCCCGGCGCTCAACCACGACCAGGCAGCGTCGGGGGTCGCCTCGACGTCGTCCTCCCGATGACGGACGAAGGCCAGGCGGAACTCCTCGAGCATGTCGGCCCCGATGCCGTCGGTCCCGAGGACCACCCGGTTCGGTCGGCCGGCCGGTCGGGCGTACCCGACCGCGTTGTTCATGTTGGACCGGGGGTTGTGGGCGATCGTGCCCGGCAGGTCGCGGTCGAGGTGCACGCAGTGCACGAGCAGCCAGTCGTCGGTGGCCAGCCCCTCCAATCGCGCTCCGGCGTCGACGTCGGCCATCCCCTCCGCGACGTGGACGTGCACCCCCACGCCGAGGTCGGCGGCGAGCCCGGCGGCGGCCTCGAGGGTCGCCTGCTCGCAGGTGAAGGCGGCATGCACCCCGACCCGACCGCGGCCGCCGGCCCGGAGGTACCGCTCGTTCTCGGCGAGGCCCGCTGCAGCCCCCTCGGGCCCGTGGCGGTCGGTGACGCCGTAGCAGGTGTCGACCCGCACCCCGACCTCCGCGCATCCGGCGGCGATGGCGTCGAGCGAGCCCTCGATGGCGTTCGGGCTCTCGTGGTGGTCGATGATGCAGGTGGTCCCCCGCTCCAGGGCCTCCAGGGCACCGAGTCGGGCAGAGTGGAAGATCGTGTCGAGGTCGAGCGCCCGATCGAGCCGCCACCACACCAGCTCGAGGATCTGCAGGAAGTTGGTCGGCGTGCCCGGTGGCGCAGGCATGCCCCGGGCCAGCGCCGAGTAGAGGTGATGGTGCGCGCACACCATCCCCGGGGTCACCGCACCCATCGTTCGACCTTCGCCTTCTGGTGGGCATCCGCCCGCGCCGCGCGGCTCATGCCCGCGAGCCTCTCAGCCCCGCTCGAACGGCGCGTGCTTGAGCAGGGGCAGACGGGTGCGGCGAACACCGTCGGCCCGGTAGAGGGCCTCGGCGACGGCGCCGGCGGTCGGAACGAGGCCGATCTCGCCCACTCCCTTGATGCCGTACGGCGCGTCCGGTTGGGGGGACTCGACGAGGATCACATCGGTCTCCGGCATGTCCTTGGCTCGCAGGATGCCGAGCGGGCGCAGCGTCATGTGCTCGGGCTGCCCGTGCTCGTCACAGGGGAAGTCCTCGGTCAGGGCGTAGCCCAGTCCCATGTGCACGGCCCCCTCGATCTGCCCCTCACACAGCAACGGGTTCACGGCGCGGCCGACGTCGTGGGCGGCGACGACCTTCTCGACGTCGCCGGTCTCGGGATCGGCGATCACGACCTGCGAGGCGTAGCCGAACGTGGAGTGGATGATCGGGTTCTCGAGTCCCTCGGACAGCGAGTTGGTCCAGTCGACGCGGTACTCGCCCTCGTAGTCGACACCGACCTCGCAACCTCCCTCCAACGCCGCCCGACACGCGGCCTGGACCGCACCCGCGCCCATGAGGGTGCCGCGACTCCCGGTCGTCTGGCCGGGGTCGAAGTCGCGGGTGGTGTCGACGATGACCTCGATGCGCTCGGGGTCGAGGTCGAGCTCCTCGGCAGCCACCTGGAGCGCCACGGTGTGGATGCCCTGGCCCATCTCGGTCCAACAGTGACGCACCTCGACCTTGCCATCGTGGCGGAAGTGCACCACCGCACCGGAGGTCTCCTTGAACCCGTTGCCGAGGCCCGAGTTCTTCAGGCCGAGCCCGACGCCGACGGCTCGGCCGTCGGCCACGGCAGCGTCGTAGGCGTCCTTCACGGCGTCGAGGCAGGCACGGGCGCCGAGGCATCCGTCGTCCATCACCTGACCGGGACCCCACACGACCCCGGGCTCGACGACGTTGCGCGCACGCATCTCCCAGCCGCTGAGCCCGGCCGCCTCGGCGAGGCGATCCATCACGCCCTCCATCGCGAACTGGGCCTGGTTCGCGCCGAAGCCTCGGAACGCCCCGCACACCGAGTTGTTGGTTCGGGCGGCGACGGCCTCGACATCGATGTTGGGCACCACGTAGGGCCCCGAGGCGTGCCCGGCTGCCCGTTCGAGCACCTTCATCCCGACCGAGGCGTAGGGCCCGGAGTCGCCGACCATGCGGGCCTTGAACGCCGTGAGCCCGCCCTCGTCGTCGCATCCGGCCCACACCTCGATGCGGATCGGATGGCGCTTCGGATGCATGAGGAGCGACTCCTCGCGCGACAGCGTGCACTTCACCGGCCGTTGCAGGACCCAGGCCGCGAGGGCCGTCTGGGCCTGGTTCGACATGTCCTCCTTGCCACCGAACGCACCACCGTTGGAGACCAGCTCGACGGTGATGCGGTCGCGGTCGACGCCGAGCATCGAGGCGATCTGGTTGCGGTCGTCCCAGACGCCCTGACCACCGGAGTAGACGTGCAGCCCGCCCTCGGCCGTGGGCTCGGCGAGCGTCGACTCGGGTTCGAGGAACGCGTGCTCGATCCGCTGGGTCTGGAACACCTCGTGGACCGTGTGGGCACTCCCGGCGAGGGCGGCGTCGACGTCGCCGCGGGCGTAGACCGACGTCGACAGCACGTTGCCGTCGAGCTCCCACACCGCGTCGGGCGCTCCCTCGGCGATCGCGGCGACCGGGTCGGTGATCGGCTGCCGGACCTCGTAGGTGACCTCGACGAGCTCGGCGGCCGCCCGGGCGGCGTCGCGGGTCTCGGCCACGACGAAGGCCAGCACGTCACCGAGGTAGGAGGTCCGGCCACCCTCGGGGATGAACACCGGCCAGTCGACGTGGATCAGCCCCACGCGGAGCGCGGCGGGGACGTCGGCGGCGGTGAACACCTGCACGACTCCCGGCGCCGAGGCTGCTGCGCTCGTGTCGATCGACACGACGTCGGCTCGGGCGTGCGCGGCGAGATGGACGGCACCGTGGAGCAGGCCGCTCGGGCGGAGGTCGTCGACGTAGCCCCGGTCGCCCAGCGACAGCTCGGAGGCCTCGTAGCGCGCGCCCCGCTCACCGACCCGGGACGGCAGGGCCACCTGGACCCCCTCGTCCTTCGCGAGCGCCTCCACGGCGTCGAGCACCTTGATGTAGCCGGTGCAGCGGCACAGGTGGCCGCCGAGGTGGCGGGCCGCCTTGTCGCGGTCGAGCGAGTCGCCGTGCTTGTCGAGCAGCGCCTTGGTCCGCACGAGGATGCCAGGCGTGCAGAACCCGCACTGCAGGGCTCCGGTGGCCGCGAACGCGTCGGCCAGCCGGTCGCGCTCGGCATCGTCGAAGCCCTCGAGGGTCGTGACCTCGCGGCCGGCAGCCTTCTCGAGCGGCATCTGGCACGACACCTGTGCCTTGCCGTCGAGCAGCACCGCACAGCAACCGCACTGCCCCGTCGGTGAGCAGCCGTCCTTGGGTGAGGTGACGTCGAGCTCCTCGCGGAGGGCGGCGAGGACGTGCGGGTGGTCTCCCCGGACCGACACCGCCTCCCCGTTGAGCGTGAACTCGACCCGGTCGCTCGCGGTCACGGTCCGGTCGTCGTCGACGGCGGTCATGGTGGGTCTCCTAGTGCTCGGCGTGGGGGCCGGCGTCGGCCGACTCCCAGGTGGTGCGGCGCTCTTCGATCGGGGCGAGCTCGGTGGCCCGCTCCGCGTCGCGGATCGACTCGGCGTAGTTGCGGGGGAAGGCGGCGTACCAGGCCATGGAGTCGACGAGACCGTCGAGCTCGCACTGGTCGTGGACCGTGTGGGCGTGCACCTCGTCAGCCGGGCCGAACCCGATCGTCGGGATGCCGAGCTTGCCCATCGAGGCCACGCCGTTGGTCGAGAACACCCAGTGACCGATGTCGGGCGTGCGGCCGAGCGCCTGCTCGCCCACCGTGACGGCGGTCGAGACCGAGACGTGGTCCTCGGGCGTCACCCAGGTCGAGTACTGCTTCGGCATGCCGAGGGTCTTCCCGGTGAACGACGTCCGCTCGTAGTGGAGCAGCTCGACCTCGCCGTTCACCGCCTTCACCGACGGCAGGTCCATGAGCTCGCGCATGGCCCGGTCGGGGTCCTCGCCGTCGGTGAGGCGACGATCGACGTAGAGCGTGGCCGTCGACGGCACGGCGTTGAGGCTCGGGGTCTCGCACTCGATCTTGGACACGGCGATCGTCCCCGACCCGAGGAAGTCGTCCCAGCCGAGGCGGTCGTTCAGCGTCTCGATGTCGAGGAGCACCCGACCGAGGTCGTAGGTGGGGTTCAGGCCGACGTGGGGCATCGAACCGTGGCAGGACGAGCCCCGCACGCGGACCAGCGCCTCGACGCGGCCACGGTTGCCGCGGAACACCTGGCAGTCGGTGGCCTCGCCGAGCACGACGAGGTCGGGCCGGGGCAGCGTCTCGGTGAGGACGTGCTCGAGCGCGAGACCGTCGCAGTCCTCCTCCTGCACCGACCCGACGACGTAGAGCGTGACGTCCTCGGTCAACCCCATGTGCTGGTAGAGCGCCCCGCCGTAGACCATCGCCGCCATGCCGGCCTTGTCGTCGGACGCGCCGCGGCCGTACATGATGTTCCCGGCCGTGTAGGGCTCGAACGGGTCGCGCGACCACTCGCTCCGAGCGCCGATGTCGACGGTGTCGATGTGGGAGTCGTAGACGATCCGGACCGGCCCGTCGCCGATCCGTCCGATGATCGAACCGAAGTCATCGACCCAGACCTCGTCGTAACCGAGGACCTCCATCTCCTGGCGCAGCCGGGCCACGACCTCGCCCTCGTAGGCCGACATCGAGGGGATCCGGATGAGGTCGCCGAGCAGGTTGACCACACCGCTGCGCCGCAACTCGGCGGCCTGGAGGAAGGAGGGGCCGGGCATCGAG
>JBCCTY010000059.1:0-17340 GCA_039197885.1 Actinomycetota bacterium
CGGGGGGAGAACCCGGCTGCTGCGCACGCTGCCATGAGGAGATCGAAGGAGTCGGGCTCCGCTTGGCGGGGGAGCAGGACGAAGGGCTCGTCGGCGAGGTCACCGAGATCGATCCGGTCCTCGCCGGCGAGCGGGTGGTCGTCGGGGAGCGCCACGCCGATGGGCTCGCGCAGCAACGGCGTCACGACCATGTCGTCGGGGACCCGACGCGGCGCACGGACGAAGCCGGCGTCGAGGCGATCGTGGCGGATGGCGGTCAGCTGGTCCTCGGTGCGCAGCTCGACGAGGGTCACGTGCACGTCGGGTGCCTCGGCGTGCATCGCCCTGACGACCGGTGGCAGCACCTCGAACAGCGCCGAGCCGACGTGCCCGATCCGGAGCGCACCGGCGCGGCCGGCCGCAGTCCGTCGAGTGAGGGTCACCATCTGCTCGACATCACCGAGGACCCGTCGGGCGTGCTCGAGGAAGGTGGCGCCCGGTGCCGTGAGCTCGACCTGTCGGGGTGCCCGTCGCAGCAGCTCGAAGCCCAGTTCCAGCTCGAGGCGCTTGATCTGTTGGCTCAACGCGGGCTGCGATCGATGGACCCGCTTCGCGGCGCGGCCGAAGTGCAGTTCCTCGGCGACCGCGACGAAGGATTCGATCTGGCGGAGATCCACGGCGGCGCAGACTAGTCATCGGACCGGCCGATCGACGACGGCACGATGCGGCGGCCCCGGACGTCAGGCCGATCGATCACCGAGGAGCCGCTCCGCCACCCAGAACCCGCCGAGGGGGATCACGGCGGCGAACATGACGATCAGGGTGCGCGACCAGTCCCATCGCTCGTCCTCGCGCGCCTGGAGCACGGCGACGGCGTAGACGAGGAAGATGACCCCGTGGATCGGTCCGAGGGTCGAGGTCAGGTCGGGACCGTCAGCGGCCCGGAACCAGATCACCGCCCCGATCAGAACGAGGTACGAGATCGCCTCGGCGACGGCGATCGGTCGGAGCGGCCAGCGCACGCCGGGTCAGTAGTCCCCGGCCAGGTCGCGCTTCGCCTGATCCGACGCGAGCGCGGCGTGGTGGAGGATGTTGCGCGCCATCGAGCTGTCGTGGGTCTGCGATCGGGTGCGGTAGATCTCGCCACGGAGCGCCCACATGTCGCGGTTGTCCGGCTCCGTCAGGGCGCAGAACTCGATGAGGTGACACGCGATCGCGTGATCGCCGCCGTCGAGCGCGGACTTCGCCCGGGTCATCACGGCATCGACACCGCCGGCGAGCTCGACCCACACCCGGGCCTGCTCGGCGCGCGGGGCGGGGAGCAGGTTGTCGGGCTCGCCGTCGTACCAGCCGCCGTAGCGCCGCCACACGTTGCGGACGAGGAACTGCGGATGGTCATAGACCGGGCGGAGGTAGGGCCGGTCGCGGAGGTGGGCGGGCACCTCGACCTCGTGGAGGCAGGTGTCGAGGCTCTTGCCCTGGTTCATCAGCGCGAGCGTCTGCGCCTCGAGCGAGTCGAGCAGATCGGCCGTGTCGGTCAGCGCCTGGACGATCCGGTCGACGCCGAAGATGGGCAGGCCATGGCCCGACAACATGATCTCGGGACCGAGGGCAGCCATCTCGCGCAGTGCGGTGGCCCAGTCCGACAGGTAGCGCTGGACCTTCTGCGGGTTGCCGGCGTTGGGGACCGCCCAGATGAACAGGTCACCCGGGTGGAGGACCTTCCTCTCGGGCACCCAGGTCCAGGTGGCGTCGTCGGTCTCGCCGCGGGCGTGGCGGAGCTCGAAGGTGAGGTCACCCCTGGCGAAGGACAGCTGCTTCGCGTAGGTCACGTCGGGGTCGCGGTAGGTCGCGGGCCAGGACCACTCGGGGAGGTCGATCGCGAACTGGCGGCGGTTGATGGCGGTGTTCCATCCGTTGGTCTTCTCGTAGCGACGGAAGTGCGCCGGGAGTTCCTCGTGGGCGTAGACGACCGGCCGTTCCCACCCCCGGTCGGCGGCCTCGGCCTCGAAACGGGCCGTGCCGAACACGTGGTCGATGTGGTGGTGGGAGTACACCGCCGCAGTGACGGGGGCCGAGGGTCGCCACGCCCTGACGGTGTCGTAGAGGTGGTCGATGTCGAACGGCCCGCCGGTGTCGAGCAGGACGAGCCCGTCGCCGGAGTCGAGAGCGTTGACCGAGGCGATGCTCTTCATCGTCAGGACACCCTCGGCGATCTCCTCGCTGGCGGCGCCGCCGTCGCCACGGATCGGTTGCACGGGGTGGTGGGCATGGACGAGGTCGCCGCGGCCCTGCCAGTGCTCCTCGGCCAGCTCCCGGATCGTCGCCACGGTCGTCCCCCTCGATGCGTCCTCGTCGCCGGGCGACAACCTAGGCCGAGTGCGCCGGGACCGCTGGCGACCGACCCTCGACGGAGTCCGCGACGGCGCGCCGGGTCGATCCCTCCGAGCACGAGGACGATCCCGACCGGTTCGACGCCGAGGTCCCGCGAGGTGAGGCCGCGCCGCCCGACCCGCGTCCCGTCGACGAGTCACTCCACGTCGAGCTCGCCCCGCCGATCCTGGTGGTCGACGACCTGCCCCCGTCCGACCCCGGTCCCGGCGATGTCGGGATCGAGCCCGAGGTCCGACCGAGGTGGCAACGGCGTCGGTTCGAGCACGACCACGGTGGTGTGGTCGCGACGTGCGGCGTAGCCGTCGAGCCGCTCGTCGAACGCTCTCCACCGATCCCAGAGCCGGTCGTGCTCGGCGCCGACCGCAGCCCGACCGATCAGCCGCAGGTGGCCGTCGGGGAGGTGGACCTCGACCACCCGTTCGGCCTGGAGGTTCAGCCACCAGGCCGGTTCGGGGGCGCCCCAGCCGTTCATCGCCATGGTGACGATGTCGTCGCCGTCCTCGAGGTAGGCGAGCATCACCGGCCGCTCACGCCCGCTGCGCCGTCCGACCGTGGTCATGCGCATGAGCCCGTAGGTGTCGGGCCGGGGGCGACGGAGGCCGAAGCGCCCGCCGGTGAGGCGATAGAGGCCGCGGTGGATGCGCCATGCGGCGCGGATGACCCAGCGCGGCGGGAGCCGGGGTGCGTCGACCTTCGTGTCCGTCATGTCCGCATCGTCGCGAGCGGGCTGCGCTACGGCATCGGTCGATCGGTTCGAACGCCACCGGTCGATCGGCCGACCCGGCGGTGGCCGCCGACCTCAGCCGGAGCCGACGAGGGCGTCCTCCGGGGCCGGGGCGACCGACTCAGCCGGAGCCGACGAGGGCGTCCTCCGGGGCCGGGGCGACCGACTCAGCCGGAGCCGACGAGGGCGTCCTCGGGGGCCGGGGCGACCGACACGGGGATGCCGCTCTGGATGGCCTGTCCGGTGATCTCGTCGAAGCCGTCGTTGACGTCGACCAGACGGTTGGTGGGCGCGCCGACGTCGCGGACCTTCTCGTCGGTGAGCGATGCCGCTCCCCAGGAGTGGGCCATCGACACGACGCCCCGGCGCAGATCGGCCGCGCCCTTGGCGACGCCGATCAGCTTGGCGCGGGGCGAGGCGATCTCGAGCAGCTGCTCGTCGGCGACGCCGAGCTCCGCCATGTCCGCCGGGTTCATGTAGGCGTAGTTCGTGGGGTTCTTGCGCTGGAGCCCGGGCAGCTCCCCGCCCAGCGAGTTCAGGTGCGACTTCAGGCGGCGAGAGATGAGCCGGAAGGTGTGGACCTCGGGATCGAACCCGTCCATCTTCTCGGCGCCGGTGCGCTGGTCGCGGACCTCGTCGAGCTCGGCGAGGTGATCGGCGAGCCCGACCTGGAACCGGGCGGAGGTGTCGTCGGCCGCCTGGACGGTGATGCGCGCCTCGGGCAGCACCTGACCGTTGCGCTCCCTGATCGTGTCGAGCGACACCCGCGAGTGCGCGTAGACCAGGTCGAGCACCTCGTCGTCGGTCGGACGCCCACCCCGAGGGATCGGTCCACCGGGGAGGCGGAGCTCGAGGTCGAGTCGCTCGGCGAGCTCCCAGTAGACCTCCCAGTCGTTGAGGAGGTCGCCCTCGGGCTCGACGACCGCTGACGTGTAGCAGGCATAGGGCTCACGGAACCATCGGTCCATGAACGGCGGCACGTCGGCCCGTTCGAGGGACAGCCTGGGCGCGAAGACGTAGTCGGCGAACTCCGCCGTCTGGGTCATGCGGTGGTCGATCACGACGAGGAGCTCCAGGTCCTCCATCGCCTGGAGCGACAGCGTCTGGTCGGGCCAGGCTGCGACCGGGTTGCCGCCGTTGACGATGAGCGCCCGGACCTGCTCGTCGCCGGGGGTGATGATCTCCTCGGCGAGGGTCGTGCAGGGCATCTCGCCGCCGTAGCCGCGCAGGCCACGGAAGCGGCTCTCGGGCCCGCGGATCTCGTAGGGCCCGGTGACCATGGCCCGCTTGGGGAGGTCGGGCTGGAGCAGCATGCCGGCCTCGATCACCTCGCCCTCGCGCATGAACCGGCCGCAGACGATGTTGAGGCACTGCGTGAGGTGCTCCATCAGGCTGGGATGGGGCGACATGCTCGGCCCCGTCCCGGTACCGGCCGTACCGACCGGGCCCGCGGCGAAGAGACGGGCGGCCGCCTCGATGTCGGCAGCCGCCACGCCGCACCGTTCCGCCACGTAGCCCGGATCGAAGCGCGACACCGTCTCGGTCAGGGCGGCGAGCTGCTCCTCATCGACCCAGGCCGCGCAGAACTCCTCGTCGTGGAGGCCCTCGCCCAGGATCACGTGCAGCAACCCGGCCAGCAGTGACGGGTCCTCACCCGGGCGCACCTGGAGGTGGATGTCCGCTTGGCGGGCCAGCTCGGTCACCCGGGGGTCGACCACGATGAGCTGCAGTCCTTCGGCCTTGCGCTCGCGGAGGGTCTGGAACGGGTCGGTGCCCTGCAGCCCGCCGTAGGGGGCGAAGCTCGAGACCATCGGGTTGTAGCCGATGGCGAGCAGGACGTCGGCGTCGGTGAAGTTCTGGGGACCGGCCTCCCAGATGCCGAGCCGCATGTTCGCGGTGCGCTTCATCGGCTGATCGATGGTGACCGAGGTGTAGTAGCTGATCGAGCCGATCGCCTTGTGGAAGGCGCGCGCGACGGGATCGGACGGCGCGTTCTGGTAGCCACCGGTGCCGGTGTAGCTCGCCACCGCTCTCGGGCCGTGACGCTCGACGATGTCGGCCAGACGAGCGGCGATCTCGTCGAGCGCATCGGTGGAGGCGACGACGTCGAACGTGCCGGAATCGTTGCGGCGCAGCGTCTCGCGGAGCCGGTCGGGGTGGTGGATCTGGTCGGGGAGCTGACGCCCCTTGACGCACGTGTAGCCCCGGAAGATGGGGTCCTCGTCGACACCGCTGATCTTGACGACGCGACCGTCGACCAGCTCCACGTCGACCGGACACGCCGCGTGGCAGATTCGGCAGAACGAACGTCGGACCTCGATCGCCATGACAGCTCCTCCCCTGGGGATCCCCGACGTCATGATCCCCGCCGGGCGGGGTCGGGTGCCAGTTGCCGCCGCGCCTGGTTCAGCGGGAGGGGTGCGACGGCGGCCAGCGGGCCTCGTCGACGCGCCAGTCGGGCGCTGCGCCCCACCGCTCGCTGAACGTCGACTCGTGGGCGGGTCGGCGATCGGGCACGCCCCAGCGCCCCAGCGGATACCCCATCGGGATCATGGCGTGCATCATCCACTCGCCGTCCTCTGGTACGCCGAGCAGGTCGTGGACCTCGGCGCGGTGGGCGCGCAGGAGCGTCGTGATCGTCGTGCCGATCCCCTCGGCCCGAGCCGCGAGGCACGCGTTCCACAGCGCCGGGAAGGTCGACGACTCGCCGCCCTCCTTGCCGAAGACGAAGAGCAGGAGCGGCACCTCGCCGAGGTGCTCGCCGAGCCACATCGCCGAGCCGCTGTTGCGGGCGGCCTGGGCGACGGTCGGGTCGTTGGGGTCGGCGGTCTCGATGCTCGCCTGGACGTCGGCGTACTTGGTGCGGTTCAGCTCCTCGAGGTCGGCCGCGTACCACGCCGCGATCTGCGCCTTGGTGGCCGCGGCCGTGACCGTGAGGAAGCGGAACCGCTGCTGATTGCCGCCCGAGGGCGCCCGGACCGCAGCGTCGATGATGCGTTCCAGCGCATCGGTCGGGATCGGGTCGGACGACACCCGACGCATCGCCCGAGTCGTGTAGAGCGCCTCGTGGAGGTCGAAGCCCTCGAGCGCCATGACCTGGTCGACCCGCCGCTCGTGGCGACCGCCGGCGAACGGCGTGGTCAGGAAGAGCTCGACGATCTCCTCGGCGAGCCCCGTGGCCACGATGCGAGCGCCGAGCGACAGCACGTTCGCATCGTTGTGCTCACGCGCCATCCGCGCCGTGTAGAGGTCGTTGCACAGCGCCGCACGCACCCCGCGGACCTTGTTGGCGGCGAGCTGCTCGCCCTGGCCACTCCCACCGGTGACGATGCCGACGTCGACGCGACCGTCGGCCACCCGACGTCCGACCGCTGCGCAGTACGGCGGGTAGTCGACCGCCTCCGTCGAGGAGGTGCCGACGTCGTCGACCTCGTGGCCGTTGGCCTCGAGGTGCGCGACGAGGTGGGCCTTCAGTGGGTACCCGGCGTGATCGGCGCCGATGGCGATGCGCATGGAGGCGAACGTAGCCCTCTCCGCGGGGTGGCGTCTGTAGCGTCGTCCGGATGAGCCGCGCCCGGATCATCCTCGTCGCCGTCGGCCTCGGTGCGCTCGTCGGCCTCTTCTCGCCGTTCCTCGCGCTCGTCGTGATCGTCGCGCTGGCCGGGCTGGTCGCCGTGGGCCTCGGCGTCTGGGGCGAGCGACGCGAGACCACGTCCGTGCTGCAGCGTCCGACGCCCTACGCCCTGTTCGGGGCCTTCGCCACGGTGTTCTGGCTCATCGGGCGGCTCGGCGTCGTACTCGGCCTGGTCGCGGCCATCGCGCTGGTGATCGCCTTCTTCACCCTGGGTGGCGACCTCGGGTGAGACCGGCGGTGGTCGCCGGGGTCGAGCTCAGATGCCGGTGAGGGCCTCGACGAGGAACGAGAACGCCAGGAGACCGAGGGTGAGGACCGCCGATGCGGTGATGGCCTTCATCCAGCTCATGGTCGTGCAGTCTCCTCGATCGGGTGAACCCGGAGAATCGTAGCGCTCCGCCCGCAGGGGGAGCCAGGTCGGGGGCTCAGCTGACGGCCCGGCGGGCGATGGTGAGGAGGTCCGAGTAGGGCGCAGCGGACATCACCGCCGGTCCCAGGTCGTCCAGGATGCGCCGGAGGTTCCGGATGCTGGTCTGGGTCGACAGCAGGTCGCGCAGCACGGCGTGGAGGACCGAGAGCGGGAGGAGCCCGGCGTCGACCTCCTCGGCGGAGGCCGGATGGCGCTCCCGGACCGCATCGACGAGCTGGGCGACGCCGTCCCGGGTGAGCAACACCGGAGCGTGCTGACGGGCCACCTCACCGAGGTGCGCCACGATCGCCTGCTCGCGGGTGACGATCGAGCCCAGATCATCGTGCGGCGCGCCATCGATCGGCACCCAGGACACGGGCAGGCCGAACACCGGCTCGTCGGCATCGATGGCGTCCGGGAGCGACTCGTCGGCGCCGACGATCATCACGTGGCCGCTGGGGGCGATGGCATCTCCGGCGCTGACGCCGTCGACGACGATGCGGTAGGCGCCCGGGAGCAGGCCAGGCTCGACCGCGAAGCGCACCGGCGGGAGCACGAGCCCGAGCTCGAAGGCGAGGCGGTGGCGGAGGTCGTCCACGAGCTCGGCGAGTCGGGCGTCGGACGGGGCGGTGCAGAGATCGACCACGTCGGTGGCGAGCTGCACGCCGAGGGGCTCGACCTGCATGTCGTGCAGGAGTCGGGCCTGGTCGGTCCGACGGACCGGCATCGTCCGATCGCCCACCGCGCCCTCACCGACCGTCGGTTGCTCCGTCGTTCGATCGATCACCCTCGCCCCTTCCGTGGCCGTCGCCGCATCCCTGCGCCATGGAGTGCAGTCGACCGCTCTCCGTCGCGATTAGGGACTGAATCGCGGGGCGCTGCGGTCGATGCTGCCGGGTCCGTCGAGACCGTCGTGCGTCGTCCGGAGGTCGATCGTGGGCCCCCACGCCGGGAGCTCACCGACGATCGAGCGGAACGCCCGCCGATCGATGGTCTCGTGGACGATGAGGGCGAGCGCGAGGTGCTGGACGGTGGTGGCGTGGGTGGCGAGCAGGTCGAGCGCGTCGCGCTCGGACCGGGCCAGCATCTCGGCCACCCGCTGCTCGACGACCTCGGGATCGACGTCGGCGTCCGCGAGCCGCATCGGACCGAGCGCGCGGTCCATCCCGAACCTCGTCACCATCGCCCTCGCCATGGCCGTTGCCGCGGCGATGTCGGCTTCGGCTGTCGTCGAGCAGTCCCCGAAGACGTGGATCTCGGCGCACCGACCGGCGAGGAGCGCGACGACTCCGTCGACCATCTCCGCCCGGCTGAGCAGCTGCTGGGGTGCGTCGGCGGGGAGCTCGAGGGGACGGCCGGGTCGGCGATCGAGGATCGTGATCCGGTCGACGTCGGGAGCTCCGGGGAGGAGGTGGGTCACGATCGCGTGCCCGGCCTGGTGGAACGCCAGGCGCTCCCGCTCCTCGCGAGAGAGCAGGCGGGCGGCAGCGTCGGTCGCGTGGACGATCCGATCGACGGCCACATCGAGGTCGCGAGCTCTGATGTCGCGCCGACCGTCGCGCCGCGTGAGGGTCGCGGCCTCGTCGATCACCGCCCGGAGGTCGTGGCCGACGCACCCCGGGGTCTTCGCGGCGACCTCGGTGAGGTCGACGTCGGCAGCGAGATCCCGACCGACGGCGTGGAGGCGGAGGAGCTCGACCCTGGCGGCGCGGTCGGGTGGCGCGACCGGGACGACGGCGTCGAGCCGGCCGGGGGTGCTGACGGTCCGGTCGAGGAGGTCGGGCCTGCTGGTGGAGGCGAGGACGACGATGCGGGGGTTCGCCGCCACGGCATCGAGCTCGGTCCCGAGGTGCTCGACGACCCGTCGCCGCTCCGGTGACCCGCTCGCGGTCGGCGGTTCGATCCCGGCGAGGCAGTGGACCTCATCGAGGAACACCACCGCAGGCGCCTGCGCACGGGCCTCGTCGAAGAGCTCTCGCAGCGCCGTGACCTGCTCGGCCGGCCGTCGGGTGGCGGTCTCGGCGCACCGCAGCGCGAGGAGCGGAGCGCAGGCCTCTCCTGCCGTCGCACGGGCGATCATCGACCGGCCCGTGCCCGGCTGCCCGACGAGCAACAGCCCCCGTCCGCCGGTGCGCTCGGCGCCGACCGGGTCGGGCTCGCGGAGACGTCGGGCGGGCTCGCGCAACCGCTCGGCGGCGACATCGAGCCCGATCAGCCCGTCGAGGGTCGTGCCCGGGATCAGCGCGGCGCGACTGGCCGCTGGCGAGTCGACCCGATCGTGGCGGATCGACCAGAGCACGACGAGCAGGTTGACCATGACCGCGACGACGAGCAACGGGGCGGCGACGGCGAGCACCACCTCGGCCCAGCTCGCGTCGTTCGTCGCGGCGCGCCCGGCCGGCAGCGCCAGCGATGCCCCGGCGGCACCGGCGAGGAGCAGGGTCGAACCCCGTCCCGCCTGTCCGGACCTCACGGCGTCGCACCCACGGCGAGCACCACGGCGACGACGCCCGCCGCGTGGAAGGGGGCGAACGGAACGCCATCGGTCCAACGTCCGCGCCGGCGGGCGGCGAGCCCGGCGACCCCGGCCAGTCCGAAGCCGATGGCCGCAGCGGTGAGCACGGCACCACCACCGAGCCAACCGAGTGGGACGCCGGTGACGGCGAGCAGCTTGACGTCGCCCATCCCCAGCCCACCGGGGACGGCGACGGCGGCCCCGTAGAAGAGCGCCGAGACCAGCACCGCCCACCCGACGGCGGTGAGCGCACGCGCCGGATCGCGGGCGGCGACGGCAGCGAGGACGAGCCCGGCGATCAACAACGGCGCCACCCGGAGGAGGATCGCGTTCGGGATCCGCCGCTCGCGGAGGTCGGTCTCGCTGACGACCACGACGAGCCCACCGAGGACCACGAACATCGGAGCAGCCCACCCACCGATGGCGCCACCCAGCACCGCGCCCACGAGCGCGGCCGAGCCGGTCGTGAGGGGATGGGTGCGGCGGGTCCGGACGGTGGCCACGGTCAGCCGCCTCCCAGCGTCTCGAAGATGCTGATGAGACCCGGACCGAGCACGACGATGAACAGGCTCGGCAGGATGCACAGCCCGATCGGGAACACGAGCTTGACCGGCAGCTTGCGTGCCGCCTCCTCTGCCCGTTCGCCGCGTCGGACACGGAGGACCTCGGCCTGCGCCCGCAGGACGTTCGCGACCGGTATGCCGCTCTCCTCGGTCTGGCGGAGGGTCGCCACGAACTGGCGGAGGTCGGCCACGTCGGTCCGATCGAGGAGCGCCTCGAACGCCCGCCGCCTCGAGATCCCGAGCTGCACGTCCTGGAGCGTGCGGGCGAGCTCTTCGCTCAGGGCGCCGTTGTCGGTCCCGGCCACGCGTTGCAGGGCGCCATCGAAGGCGAGTCCTGCCTCGACGGCGATCGTCATCTGGTCGAGCGCGTCGGGGAGCGCGAGCTCGATCTCGCGCTGGCGCTGCTCGACTCGCCGGATCAACAACAGGTCGGGCACGCGCCAGCCGAGGAGCGGGAGGGCGATGCCGTTGGCGGTGCCGAACACGGTCGGGCTCGCAGCGAGGACCTGCGCGCCGAGGAACGCGAGCGCGGCGGTGAGGATCGACTTCGCGGCGATGTAGCGCGGGGCGTCCCAGCGGTGCTGCAGGCCGGCGCGACGGATGCGCTGCTCGATCCGGTCGGCGACCCCGGCCGGGGCACGGCGCGCCAGCCAGCTGCCGATCCGGGTGAGTCGTGGCGCGACGAGGCGGTCGCTGCCGGACGGGACGAGCTGCATCGCGCGGAGGTCGATGCCGCGGGTGGGCCGCTGGAGGCGGTCGTCGCCGACGGCGGTCGTCGCGCGTCCACCCGACAGCGACCACACGAGCAGGGGGAGGGCGCTCGCGACGGCCATCGCGGCGATCAGCACCCGGGGTTCGAGATCAGTCATCGAGCGGCCTCAGTACGCGAATCGGACGAGTCGGCGGATCCAGAGCATCCCCACCGCCATGAGCCCCGCCGCCACGACGAGCATGGTGATGCCGAGCGGTCCGTCGACGAGCGGGTCGAGGTAGCCGGGGGAGGCGATCTGGAGGTAGATGGCGAGGCCGGGCGGCATGGCCAGCAGCATCCAGGCGGTGAGCCGGCCCTCGGCGCTGAGGGAGCCCACCATGGAGCGGAGACGCTCCCGCTCGTTGACCGTGCGGCGGACGTTGTCGAGCACCTCGGCGAGGTCGCCACCGACGTCGCGGTGGATCCCGATGGCCTGGACCACCCAGTGGAAGTCGTCGCTCTCGAGGCGCTCCGCCATCGCCTCGAGGGCGTCGTGGAGATCGCGCCCGAGACGGAGCTCGGTGACGACGCGGCGCAGCTCGGGCGCCGCGGGGGCGTCGAGCTCGCGGGCCACCGCCTCGAGGGCCTGGGGCAGGCTCCGTCCGACGCGCAATCCTCCCGCGAGCAGCTGGAGCAGCTGGGCCTGTTGGTGGGCGAAGTGCGCCTGGCGTCGTGCGACGGCGCGGTTGAGCCAGACGTACCAGGCACCGACGGCGACGACGCCGACGACCGCGCCCGCCCCGAACCCGGCGACGATGGCGGTGAGGAGCATCGTGACGATCCCGGTCGCCAGCGCGCCGGCGACGAACTCTCCGGGCCGCATCCTCCAGCCGGCCCGCTCCAGCCGGTCGGCGAGCTGGTTGGTCCGCTCGTCGTTGGGGAGGAGTCGGTCGGCGAGGGAGATCGCCGCACCGGTGGCGGAGCCGAGCCGGCGCCGGAGGTCGGTCTGCTCAGGGCGGGTCAGGCGCGGTCCCTCGGTGGGCTCGGCGGTGAGCATCGAGTACGCCGACACGGCGAAGGCGACGAAGAAGGCGGCGGCGCCGAGCCAGATGGCGCGCCCGTCGACGATGCTCCCCGACGGGGTGGCGTCCTTCGCCGGTGTGACCACCGCCGGCGACGCGGCGCCATCGGCCGGCCCGGCGTCGGTCCCGCCCGCACCGGTCCCGCCCTCGGTGCCGGTCGGCAGCTCGACGTCCACGACGCCCCGACCCACCACGCCGAGGTGGTCGAGCACCACGCTCAGCTCCACGGCACCGGTGCCCCTCGGCCGGACGGTCAGCTCGTACTGGTTCACCAACGCCGTCGCCAGCGCGTCGTAGACGCCGACGAGGTCCTCCGGTCCCTGGACCGGCACCACCCGGCCGGAGGTCGCCGACGACGCGAGTGCGGCGAGCGACGCCGTGTCGTTCGTCGCCTCGTCCAGCGCGACCACGTCGAGGCCGACGTCTCGTGCCCCGAGTCGATCACCGACGTCGGAGAGCGTGGCGGTCGACGCCGTGTCGGCGCCGTCGGACAGCACGACGAGCGCACGGCGGGTGTCCGAACCCGTGGAGAGTTGGTCGGCCGCGAGCACGACGGCGTCGAGGAGTGCGGTCGAGCCGTCGGCGACCAGCCCGTCGATCGCCGCCGCCACCGTCTCCCTCGACGAGCCGAGCGGTGCGAGCACGGTGGGGACGTCACCGAAGCCGACGACACCGACCCGAGCATCGGCGGGAAGCTCGCCGACGAAGGTGCGTGCGGCGGAGGCCGCCGCGGTGATGGCCGCTCCCGCCATGCTCCCCGAGGTGTCGACGACGAGCACGACCTCGAGTCCGTCGCTCGGGAGCCGTTCGACGTCGACCCGGCGTGGCGTGCCGTCCTCGGTGACCAGGAACGACGACGAGGGGATCTCCTCGCCGACCAGCGCCGCCGGGGCCTTGACCGTCAGGACGACCTCCCCGGGCTCGACGGAGGGGTCGGTCCCGCCGAGCTGGACGCGGGTGATCTCCATCTCGGTCAACGACTGCGCGCCGACGGTCACGGGTCCCGCGACGGCCGCCAGCGTGACGATGAGCAGGAGGAGGGCGCGGCGCATCATGCTCCCAGCCCTCGCGCCGGGTCGGTCGGCGGTGTCCGGAAGAGATCGCTGCCGAGGTCGAGCCCGCTCGACTGCAGCTCGTCGGCGAACCGTGGTCGGAGGCCCGTCGACCGCAGCCGACCACGGGTCGGGCCGAGACCGTCCTCGCCCGGGCGCTGCTGGAACTCGAACAGCGGCGTCATCGTGATGACGTCGCCCTCCAGGCCGTTGACCTCGGAGATGCCCACGATGCGACGGGTGCCGTCGCGCATCCTCGACACCTGGACGATCACGTCGATGGCGGACGCGACCTGCTCCCGGATGGCCTTCACCGGCAGGTCGATGCCTGCCATCAGCACCATCGTCTCCAGCCGGGCGAGCGCGTCCCGGGGGGAGTTCGCGTGCAGGGTCGACAACGAGCCCTCGTGGCCCGTGTTCATCGCCTGCAACATGTCGAGCGCCTCGCCACCCCGGACCTCGCCGACCACGATCCGGTCGGGGCGCATGCGCAGGGCGTTGCGGACGAGGTCGCGGATGGTGATCTCGCCGCGGCCCTCGATGTTGGGCGGTCGGCTCTCGAGGCGGATCACGTGCTCCTGGTGGAGCCGCAGCTCGACGGCATCCTCGATCGTGACGATGCGCTCGTGGTCGGGGATGAACGACGACAGGACGTTGAGCAGCGTGGTCTTGCCGGTGCCCGTGCCACCGGAGATGAGGACGCTCATGCGACCGAGCACGCAGAGGTCGAGCAGCTCGGCGGCCTCGGGCGTCAGGGAGCCGAGCTGGAGGAGGTTGCCGATGGTCAGCGCGCTCTGGGCGAACTTGCGGATCGTCAGCATGGGCCCGTCGACGGCGAGCGGGGGGACGATCGCGTTCACCCGGGAGCCGTCGGGCAGCCGGGCGTCGACCATCGGCGACGACTCGTCGACCCGACGCCCGACCTGCGCCACGATCCGCTCGATGACCTGCCGGACGTGGTGGTCGTCGAGGAACCTGGCGTCGGTCAACTCGACCAGGCCGTGACGTTCGACGTAGATGGACGTCGAACCGTTGACCATCACCTCGGTCACCGATGGGTCCTCGAGGAAGGCCTGGAGCGGGCCGAGTCCGAGGACGTCCTCGGTGATCTCACGGACGAGTCGCTGACGCTCGTCGCCGGTGAGCGCGGTCTGCTCCGCCTCCAGGACGATCATCAGCTCCTGGCCGACGAGCGCGGTGAGCTGGGCCTCCTCGAGCGAGACGTCGTAGAGCCGGCTGCCGAGGCGGGCGAACAGGGCCTCCTGGGCTCGCTCCTTCAGCCGATGGAAGGGGTCGCCGGGAGTGTCCGGGGTCGTCTCGTCGGGCGGGCTGGCCAAGCGGAGCCGGCCGGAGCCCTGAGGCGGGCTCGCCGCGGGCGCGGGCCGCTCACCGCTGTCGGGTGAGGCGTTGCGGATCCGCTCACCGAGTCGCACCACGGCTCCAGGTCATCGGACGAGCGCCCAGCGACGCCGTCGCCGGCCGCTGACGGTCGGCAGGAGGGTGGAGGCGAACGAGGCGACCGCCTTCGAGACGGGGTGGCGCGGGTCGGAGACGTACAGCGGCGTTCCGTCGTTGAACGACACCGGCACCGCCTTGGTGCTCGGGATGGCCGCCTCGGCCTGGAGGCCGATGGCAGCCTCGATCTCGGCCTGGGTGATGCCCACGCGAGCGTTGGCTCGGTTGAGCACGAAGTGCCAGCGCCGGTCCTCCATCGACAACATCGAGAGCGCCTCGACGGTCTTCTGCGTCGCTCGCACGGCGGCGATGTCGGTGGCGGCCAGGAGCACGATGTCGCTGGCCCGGTCGAGCGCGGCGAGGGCGAACTCGTTGATGCCCGATGCCGTGTCGACCACGACGTAGCGGAACCGCTGGGCCACCAGGTCGAGCACCCGACCCACCGAGTCCGGCACGACGTCGTCGGCGAGCGCGGGGGAGGACGGGGCGGCGAGCACGAACAGGTCGCGGTAGCGGGTCAGGAAGGCGGCGATGCTGGTCATGTCGAGCCGGCCGCCCATGCGCGCCGCCTCGGCCATGGAGGTCTGCGGCTCGAGCCGCATCAGGTGTTCGATGTCGCCGAACTGCAGGTCCAGATCGACCAGCACGACCTCACCGGGCGCGGCCTCGGCGAGCGCGAGGGCGAGGTTGGTCGAGAACATCGACTTGCCCGAGCCGCCCTTGGCGGCGGTCACGACGACGGTCCGCTGGTCGAGGATCGGCGCGTGGTGCATCGGCCCGACGTGGCGGCGGGCGACCTCCGTGAGTCGCTCGACGACCTCGCGCAGCTCCGCCGACGACGCGGCCGGCTCGACGACGTCGCGCACCCCGACCCGCATCGCACCCTGGAGAACGTCGGCGGACCGCTCTGCTGCGACGACCACCCGGCCGCCGTGGCCCGACGCATCGAGGCGCTCGGCGCTCGCGAGGAGCCCGTCGATCTCGGGCCCGGGGCCGAGGACGACGATGGCGTCGGGGCCGGCTGCCCGGATGTGGTCCCCGAGCCCCGTTCCGTCCGAGCCGAGACGGACCACCTCACCGGCGATGCCGTCGGCGGCGCGGCGGAGCCGCGACTCGAAGTCGTGGTCATCCGTGGCGAGGACGATGTTCATCCGGCGGAGCCTCCGTTGGTCGGGATGTAGATGCGGTTGCGGTTCTGGATCTGCGATCCGGCATCGTCGATCTCGGGCGAGTCGATCGTGAGCCAGAGGTGCCCGAACTCGGCGGTGAACACGAGCCGCTCCACCGACGGAGCGTCGAGGGCCAGGGTCACCAGCAGGTTGCCGGTCGGTGCGACGGCTCGGGTCGGAGCGTCCTCGGTCGCCGCTGCGGGGAGCTCTTCGAGCTGGACGTTCGTCACCAGCACGTCGTGGAGGATCAGGTGCGACGTGTTGGGCGTGCGTTCCTGGTCGATGATGATCTGGCCGTCGACGACGGCCAGCTGTGGTCCGCCGCCCTCGTCACCGACGCCGACCTCCCCGGGCAGGCCGGGAGCGGGCTCGGTGTCGAACGGATCGAAGGAGGCGACGACGGCGACGGTGTCGCCGGGAGCGATCGCGCCGCCCACCGCTCGCTCCGGCGAGAGGGAGATCGTCGTCTGCATCAGACCGGGAGGGGGCGCGATGCCGTCGCGGGTGAAGGCATCGGGAGCGACGAAGCGCTGGCTCACGAGCTGCTCACCCGGGAGGAGGGCCGTGCTGGCGACGAGGCCGTCGACCGGGGTGAGGTCGGCCAGCGCGCCGTCGGCCCGGATCTTGCGGGGAACCAGTTCGACCCTCGTCTTCTCGCCGATCTCGGCCGCCGTGCTGCCCTCGGCGACGAGCGCGTCGACGACGAGCACCTCGACGAGGTCCTCGCCGTCGAGCGCCCGCTCCTCGGCGCCGCGCACGTAGGCCACGAGCACGATCGTCCCGATGGTCGCGAGGACGAGAGCGAGGAGTCCCGCCGCCGCCCGCTTCCGTGCCATCCGTTCTCGTTCCCTTCGTCGTCATCCGGCCCGAGGGCCGTGTTCTCGGTCGTCCCTGCCGGAGATCCCGGCGCTCGTCAGGGGCAGCGCGTCCCGGTGCCGTCGGCGCGGCAGATCCCGACGACCCGGACGCCCCGGTCGACGGCCGCGCAGCAGTCGCCGGTGGTCACGACGGTCGTGAAGCGGATCGGCACGCCGAGCTCGCCCGGCGCCCCCTCGGTCACCACGGGGCCGGTGAACTCCACACCGGCGAGCGCGACGATCTTCGTGGTCTCGCCGAACAGCTCGAAGATCGGGATCGCCACCGGCTCCTCAGCTGCCCGCACCGCTGCGACCGCCTGGGCCACCGACCCGATGTCGGTCTGCTCGACGCACGCCGGTTGGTACGGCGTGATGCGCTCCGGGAACCCCGAGGCGACCGCGTTGGCGGCCGACCCGCACCACGGTCCGAGCAGGGCCCACGCCCCGATGTCCCCGGTGCCGCACGGGCTCGGATCGGTGAGCTCGAAGGGCACGAAGATCTCCCCACTGGGCAGACCGCCGCCCCAACCGGTGTAGGCCGGGCTCGCGGCGCAGAGTCCGATCGGTCGAACCCCGTCGGCCCCGCTCGCGCTGCCGTAGAAGGCCGAGGTCTCGGCGACCACGTCCGACGAACCGATGCCCAGCACGGGTGCGAACCAGTGTTGGACGTCCACCGCGGCGCCGACGTCGATCCGGCCACCAGCGCCGGTCGTGACGTGCGCGCACCCCGACAGCACGGCGTCGGTGAGGTTCCGGTCGACGTAGTCCGCTGCGACGCCCGAGCACCCGGTGCCACCGACGGCGTACTCCTGGGCC
>JBCCTY010000060.1:0-16896 GCA_039197885.1 Actinomycetota bacterium
CGGTGAGGACTTCCACTTCGGTCGCGACCGCGCCGGTTCGACGACGATGCTGCGCGAGCTCGGCGAGGCGCACGGCTTCGACGTGCACGGCATGGCCCTCGTGCAACAGCAGGGACACGGAGAGACGATCTCGTCGACGGCCATCCGAGCGGCACTCGACGCCGGCGATCCGGCCGACGCCCGTCGGATGCTCGGGCGCCACTTCGAGGTCCGCGGGGTGGTGACCGCAGGAGACCGTCGCGGCCGCACGATCGGCTTCCCGACCGCCAACGTGCCGACCGGTCCCGAGATGCAGCTGCCCGCCGACGGGGTCTACGCGTGCTGGTACCACCGTCCCGACGGCACTCGGCTCCCGGCCGCGGTGAACGTGGGGAAGCGGCCGACGTTCTACGACGACGCCGAGCAGTCGCTCGTCGAGGCGCACCTCATCGGCTTCCGCGGCGACGTCTACGACGAGACGGCCCGGGTGCAGTTCGTCGAGCGCATCCGCGGGGAGCAGCGCTTCGACGGCATCGACGGCCTCAAGGCCCAGTTGGCGCTCGATGTCGAGCGGTCGCTGGAGCTGCTCGAGACGGCCGACTAGGCGGTCGTCGGCGGCAGGAGGCGCTGGTGTTCGGTCGGTCGAGGGTTCGTGGCGAGCCCACCTCGAGCAACGGTGCCTCGTCGCTCCACCTCCGCTGGATCGTCGATGGCCCGGTCGAGGCCGTCCGCACGGTCCTCGAGGTGGTCGACGCGCCCTCGGTGGACCGGCTCTACTTCTGGGCGTTGCAGGCATCGTTCTCCGATCGTGGACGGCGGCTGGGCGGCGCCCACCTCGGGCTCCAGCACCATCCGGCCCATCCCGGACGGCGCGCCGTGAACTTCGGCGGCTACGCCGCCGCCGGAGGCGAGCTGCGGGGCACGACGTCCCCCCTCCCGTCGGCGCGGGACAACCCGAACACCCGCGACCTGGCCTGGGAGGCGGGGCGGCGGTACCGGCTCGCGATCGAGCCGACAGACGAGGCCGGCGCCTGGTCGGGCTCGGTCACCGACATCGAAGCGGAGCGGACCACCGTGGTGCGTCGACTCCTGCCCGGGGGCGTCGAGCTGGTCGACCCGATGGTGTGGTCGGAGGTCTTCGCCCGGTGCGAGCACCCCGCTGCGAGCGTGCGCTGGTCGGCGCCGCAGGTGCGCCTCGACGGGACGTGGCACGACGTCGACGCCGCGATCGTGAGCTACCAGACCCGGGCCGACGGCGGGTGCGACAACACCGACGCCCGCAACGACGGCGTCGGGATCGTGCAGACCACCGCCGTCGATCGCGTCACCCGTCCGGGGCAACGACTCCGCTGGCCCCGGCCGGGCTGACCGGCCCGGCGATCCGGCGCCGCCGGGACGGTACGGTTCCGACGCGTCGCACGAGGCGACGACGAGCGCACTGGGTGGCGCTGCGACGAAGGGGTGGAGATGGCTCGGTTGGACGGCAAGGTCGCAGTGGTGAGCGGCGCGGCCGGCGCCCTGGGGGTGGCCACCGTGGGTCGGTTGGCAGCGGACGGCGCCGCGATCGTTGCGACCGATCTGGCCGGCTCGCCCGTCGGCGACGCCGTCGCCGCCGCGACCCGCGCGGGCGGACGGGCCGTCGCGATCGAGGCCGACGTGACGTCCTCGGCCGACTGGGACCGCGCCGTCGCCGAGGCGGTCGACCGGTATGGCGGCCTCGACCTGCTGGTCAACAACGCCGGCATCGAGGGTGAGGTGGCGCCGGTGACCGACTACAACGACGCCGTCTTCCGCAAGGTCCTCGAGGTGAACGTCATGGGCGTCTTCCTCGGCACCCGAGCGGCAGCGCCCCGTCTGGTCGAGCGGGGTGGGGGAGCGGTCGTCAACATCGCCTCGATCGCCGGGCTCACCGGCACGCCCGGCACCTCGGCCTACACGGCCTCGAAGCACGCCGTCGTCGGCCTGACCAGGGGCAACGCGCTCGAGCTCGGCCCCCAGGGGGTCCGCGTCAACGCCGTGTGCCCGGCACCGGTCGAGGGTCGGATGATGCGCTCGCTCGAGGCCGGGATGGCGCCCGACGATCCCGAGGCGCTCCGCCGCATGATCGCCGCCAACAACCCGCTCGGCCGCTACGGCGAGCCCGCCGACGTCGCGGCGCTGGTGGCGTTCCTCGCCAGCGACGACGCGTCCTACCTCAACGGCGCGATCCTGCCGGTCGACGGGGGCGTCACGGCGCGCTGACCGGCCGGGCCGGTTTCGCGCATCGGTCCTGGTAGCCTCGCGTCCATCGGCCGGCGTGGCCGAGGACGGGCGCTTTCTCGGGCCCGGTGGAAGTCCGCTCTCGACCCGCTCGGGTCTGCGTGTTCGCACCGGTCGCCTGGGGCCACCCCGATGCAGACGCAGACGAAGGACTCCACACCGACATGCCCATCTCGACCGAGGCGATCGACGCCGAGGCCATCATCGCAGAGCACCGCCAGCACGACGCCGACACGGGGTCGCCCGAGGTGCAGATCGCTCTGCTGACCGCTCGGATCTCCCATCTGACCGAGCACCTCAAGACCCACCACAAGGACCATCACAGCCGGGCCGGGCTGCTCAAGCTCGTGGGCCGGCGCCGCAAGCTCCTCCGGTACCTCCAGGACAACGACGTGGAGCGCTACCGGGCCATCATCGCCAAGCTCGGGCTCCGGCGGTAACCAGCACACAGATCGTCGGGCGGCCTCCGGGCCGCCCGATGTCGCGTCCGGTCCGACCGTGGCCGGCGCACCACCCGGGAACGGAGGGTCCGGACCCGGAGAGGTGGAGCGGGGGAAACGGCAGGTCGAAGGTCGATCAGCCACCCCGGACCACTTCCGACGCAGACGTCGGCGCAGGGTGCGCCGACAGGAGGAACACGACAAACATGGCCGAGGCCATCAACGTGTCGGCGCCGGTTGCCGGCACCGACAAGACGATCTCCATGGAGGCCGGCAAGCTCGCCGGTCAGGCCGACGGAGCCGTCGTCGTCCGCATGGGCGACACCCAGGTGCTCGTCACCGCCACCTCAGGTCGGGCCCGTGACGGCGCCGACTTCTTCCCGCTCACCGTCGACATCGAGGAGCGGATGTACGCCGCCGGGCGCATTCCCGGCTCCTTCTTCCGCCGCGAGGGACGGGCGTCCGAGGACGCCATCCTGACCTGTCGGCTGATCGACCGCCCGCTGCGCCCGGCCTTCCCGGACGGGTTCCGCAACGAGTGCCACATCGTCGGCACGATCCTGGGCATCGACGGCGCCAACCCCTACGACGTGGTCGCGCTCAACGGCGCCTCGGCCGCGCTGACCATCTCGGGCATCCCGTTCGAGGGCCCGATCGGCGCCGTGCGCCTGGCCTACTCCACCGATGGTGAGTGGATCCCCCACCCGACCTACGACGAGAGCGACGCCGGCACCTTCGAGATGGTCGTCGCCGGTCGCCTGCTCGACGACGGCGACGTCGCCGTGATGATGGTCGAGGCCGGTGGCACCGAGCAGAGCTTCGCCTACTACGCCGATGGCGCCCCGAAGGTCGACGAGGCCGTCCTCGCCGCCGGGCTCGACGCCGCGAAGCCCCACATCTCCGACCTCGTGAAGCTGCAGCGCCAGCTCGCCGTCGCCCATGGCGTCGCCGATCCGATCAGCTGGAGCGAGTTCGTCGACTACAGCGACGAGATCATGGCCGCCGTCGAGGAGGTCGGCAGCGAGAAGATGGCTGCGGCGATGACCATCGCCAACAAGGCCGAGCGGGGTGACGCCGAGTCCGAGGCCGCCGCGCACATCGTCGAGCAGCTCGCCGGGCGGTTCCCCGACGACGAGAAGGAGGTCCGCGCCGCCGGTCGCGCCCTCGCCAAGAAGATCGTGCGCAAGCGCATCGTCGACGAGGGTGTCCGCATCGACGGCCGCGGTCCGGCCGACCTGCGCCCGCTGTCGTCGGAGGTCGGTCTGCTGCCGACCGCGCACGGCTCCGGCCTGTTCCAGCGGGGCGAGACCCAGGCGCTCAACGTGACGACCCTCGCCATGCTGCGCATGGAGCAGATCGTCGACACGCTCAACCCGAGCGACCGCAAGCGCTACATGCACCACTACAACATGCCGCCCTACTCGACCGGCGAGGCCGGCTTCATGCGGGGCCCGAAGCGTCGCGAGATCGGCCACGGTGCGCTCGCCGAGAAGGCGCTGCTGCCGGTGATCCCCTCCAAGGAGGACTTCCCCTACACGCTCCGCCTGGTGTCCGACGTGCTGTCGTCGAACGGGTCGACGTCGATGGCGTCGGTCTGCGCCTCGTCGCTGTCGCTGATGGACGCCGGCGTGCCGATCGTGGCGCCGGTCGCCGGCATCGCGATGGGCCTGGTGTTCGCCGAGGGCAAGTACACCCCGCTGACCGACATCCTCGGCGCCGAGGACGCGTTCGGTGACATGGACTTCAAGGTTGCCGGCACCGCTGATGCCGTGACCGCCCTGCAGCTCGACACCAAGATCGACGGCATCCCCGCCGACGTCCTGGCCCAGGCCCTCAACCAGGCCAAGGACGCCCGCATGCAGATCCTCGACGTCATGACCGGTGCCCTCGACGGGCCCCGCGAAGACGTCGCTGCCTCCGCGCCGAAGATCGTCTCGTTCGAGATCCCGCTCGAGAAGATCGGTGAGGTCATCGGCCCGCGCGGCAAGGTGATCAACACCATCCAGGAGGAGACCGGGGCCGACATCACCGTCGACGACGACGGCATGGTCGGCACGGTGGCCATCGGCGGCGTCGACCGCGACGCCGTCGAGGAGGCTCGTCGTCAGATCGAGCTGATCGTGAACCCGCCGACCCCCGAGGTCGGCAAGGAGTACACCGGCCCGGTCGTGAACATCACCAAGTTCGGTGCGTTCGTGAACCTCATGCCCGGCACCGACGGCCTGCTCCACATCTCCAAGCTCGGTGGCGGCAAGCGCATCGACAAGGTCGAGGACGTCGTCTCCCTCGGTGACCTGGTCACCGTGCGGGTGGACGACATCGACCCCAACGGCAAGCTCGCCCTGACCCCGGTCCAGCTCCCGGGTGGTCCGGTGGCCGACACCGGCTCGTCCGACGAGGGCGGGGGCGGTCGCTCCCGCGGTGGCGACACCGGGTCGTCCGACAACGGCGACGGTGGCGGCGCCGCACGCAAGACCGTGTCGTTCGACGATGCCTTCGATCAGGAGATGGAGGCCGAGCACGGCGATCTCGGTCCCGCCAAGCCGAGTGGCGGTGGTGGCGGTGGCGGTCGTGGCGGCCGTCGTCGTCGTCGTCGCAGCAACGATTGACGTCGATCCGCATCGACCGGGTCGGTGACGGGCCACTCGTCCTCACCGATCCGGTCCTCGGCGCCCGCTCCGTCGCCCTCGGCGTCTGGGTGGGCGTCGGCTCGCGTGACGAGCCGACCGAGCGGGCCGGGGTCTGCCACTTCCTCGAGCACCTGCTCTTCAAGGGCACGCCGCGGCGCAGCGCGCTCGACCTGGCCCGGTCGGTGGAGCGGGCGGGCGGCGAGCTGGACGCGTTCACGTCCCGGGAGCACACCGTGCTCCACGGGCGCTTCCCGGCCCGCCACACCGAGCTCGCCGTCGACCTGCTCGGGGAGGTCCTGAGCGAGCCGGCGTTCCGGTCAGCGGACGTCGACCTCGAGCGCGAGGTCATCCTCGATGAGCTGGCGGCGGCGCACGACGTGCCCGAGGACGACGCCTACGTCCTGCTCTACGAGACCCTGTTCCCCGATCACGGTCTCGGGCGCGACTCCCTCGGCACCGCCGAGTCGATCGAACGGGTCGGGCGCGACGACATCGCGTCGTTCTTCGCCGACGAGTTCCGGGCCGACCGCATGGTGGTCGTCGGTGCCGGCGCGGTCGACCACGACGAGCTCGTCGAGCGGCTCGACTCGGTGCTCCGGGTCGGTCCGGCGAACGGCGAGCTCCACCGGACGGCGCCGACGCCACGGACCGGTGCGATCGTCGAGCGCCGTCGTGACTGCGAGCAGGGTCACCTCCTCCTGGCCTGGCCGTCACCGCCGGCCGGCGACGACCGTCGCCACGCGCTCGCCGTGCTCACCCAGGTGTTGGGCGGGGGAGCGGCGAGCCGCCTCTTCCAGCGGGTCCGGGAGGACCGGGGCTGGGCTTACTCCGTCTACGCGACGACGGCGGCCTTCTCCGACGCCGGCGTGTTGATCGTCGGGGCGGCGACCGCGCCGGGTCGGCTCGACGGCGTGGCCGAGATCACCGCAGCCGAGATCGACGACCTGCGTCGTCACGGCCCCGACGCCGACGAGCTCGCCACGGCCATCGGCTACCTCGCCGGGTCCGCGGAGCTCGCCGCCGAGGACCCGGCCGCCCGCATGTACGGCCATGGGATGTCGATGCTGGAGCGATTTGTCCCGATGGACGTCGACGCCGATGTCGCCGCGCTCCAGGCCGTGACCGCCGCCGACGTCGCCGAGCTCGCCGACGAGCTCTTCGCCACCGACCCGACCCGGGTGGCGGTGCGGCCGTCCTGAACGGAGACGGGCGCACGCGATCGTCGACCTGATGCCCCTTCCCCACACCGTCGCCCGGTTCAACCGACGGGTGACGGACCGGTTCGTCCAGCCCCTCGTGCGACGGCTCCCCGGCTTCGCCGTGGTCCACCACGTCGGTCGCCGGTCCGGCCGTGCGCACCGGACCCCGGTCTACGTCTTCGGCGACGGCATCGATCTGCTCGTCGTGTTGACCTACGGCACGCGAGCCGACTGGCTCCGCAACGCACTCGCCGGTCCGGCGGGGATCGAACGCTCGGGCTCGATCGCTCCCATCGAGCGCATCGAGGTCCTCCGTCGCGACGACGTCCGGCACGCGCTGCCGCCGGTCGTGACGTTCGCGCTCCGCCTGCTGACGATCCGTGACGTCGCCCGGCTGTCGACGAGCGATCGCGCCGGATCGGTCAGCCGGGTCCCGTGACCGGCGCCGAGGCGTCGGGTCCCAGCGCCCTCACCACGAGGTAGACGGGCTGCAGCGCCGAGCCCGGGCGGGTCTCGGACCATGCCGGCTCGGCGGGTGGTTCGACGACCCGATCGATCCTCAGACCGGCCGTCCTCAGGGCGTTCAAGTAGGTGGAGATCGTCCGATGGTTCGCCCCGACGCGCTGGCGAAGCGTCGAGGCCGAGCCCGTCGCGAACCATCGTCCCTCGGCGTGGTAGCCGTCGTCGGGTGGCCACGCCGGGTCGGCGCCGTCACCGCCGGCGAAGCAGGGGTGCAGGATCGACCACACGAACCGACCACCCGATGTGAGAGCGAGGGCCACGTTGGCGAGGGTCGACGGCAGGTCGTCGATGTCGGAGAGCCCGAAGTGACACGTCACCAGGTCGAACGAACCGGCCGTCGGCTCGAAGTGCGCTGCGTCAGCCTGGAGGTACCGGACCCGATCGCCCCTGCTCCGAGCTCGTTCGAGGAGGCGGGTCGAGACGTCGAGTCCGGTGACCGTCAGCCCTCGCCGTGCCAGCTCCCGGGCGACGAGTCCGTCGCCGCAGGCGAGATCGAGGGCGGCTTCTCCCGGGACCGGAGCGGCGAGATCGAAGAGTGCCGTGGTGACGGGCCGCTGCAGGTCGTCGTCCGCCGGGACATAGGAGTCGGCCACCTCGTCGTACCGGGCGTTCGCCATCCCCCATGCTCGCGTGCCCGATCGCAGCGATCCCGTCAGCTCGGCCCGAGCAGGTGGACGCAGCGGTGGCCGAGTGCCTCGGTCGGCAGCTCGTCGAGCACGGTGCCGAGCTCGGTGTACGGCGTGTCGTGCTCGAGCATGACGGCCCGAAGCCCGGCGCGCTGTCCCGCCGCCAGCGTCGTGCCGAGGCAGCTCCGCACGAGTGCCACCGCATCGGGGCCGACCTCGGCGATCGGACCGCTCGGCGGCACGAACCCGTCGGCGCCGTCGGCGAAGGGACCGGTGTGGATGCAGGTCGCGACGACGGCCTCGCCGCCGACCCGTCCCACGGCGAGGGTGCCGTCGACCGGAGGGCCGGCCACCACGAAGTGCGGTCGGTGCGGATCGGCGACCGAGCGGCCGGCCCAGCCGTGGTGGGCGACGTAGACGCGCTCGTACAGCTCGACGACCTCGTCGGAGACCGGCTCGATGTCGACGGTCGCGTCGGCCGGTGGAGGGGTGGGCGCGGCGAGCTCGGCGAGCTCGAGTCGCACGGTGCGGCTCTCGACGGGCGACGTCGCACCGAGCCCGTCGAGGAGCGGGCCGAGCGGGTCGTCGACGGCGACGTTGAACAGGAGCGGCCGGTCGGCGGACTCGATCGCTGCGGCGAGCGCGGCGAGCAGCACCGGGTCAGGATCGGGGAGCAGCGGTTCGACGAAGACGACGTCGGGATGGCGATGGCTCAACCGCGCGACCAGCGCTCCTCGCGGAACGCCATCGGCGCCCCGCACGACGTGGGTCCGACGCCGACGAGGATGGTCGGCGTCGGGTTCGAGTCGGGCGTCGGCGACCTCGACGCCCGTACGAGCGCCCAGGGACGTGACCTCGATGCGCTCGCGGAGCAGCTCGACCAGGGCGTCGACGACCTCGTCGGTGCCGAGTTCGGTCGTGTCGATCGTCGGCGCCCCCGCCAGGGCGGGAGCGGCCGACCGCAGCTGCTGGACGTGCGCCTGCCGATCCGATGCTCGGGCGAGACGGGGGCGGAGGGTGCCGCTCGGCGCCGCGAGACGTCGGAGCAGCGCGTCGTCGGCGGCGTCGAGTCGGACGATCGTCCCGGTGCCTGCCAACAGGTCGACGTTCCGCCGGTCGAGCAGGGTGCGCTCGCCGGTGGCGATCACGAGGTGCGAGCGTGCGGCCAGATCCCGGACGGCGTCGTGAGCGAGCCGGCGGAGGCGCTCGTCGCCATCGGGCTGGGCGACGAGCTCGTCGCGGTGGCCGTGCAGCTCGGCCAGGTGGGCGTCGGCGTCGACGAAGGTCCGGTGGAGCCGCTCGGCGAGCCGTCGTCCCACCGTGGTCGTGCCGCTGCCCGGGGGCCCGGCGAGCACGATGTTCCCGTCGGTCACGGCGCGTCGCGCAGCCCGGACTCGAGCAGGTCGAGGGCCTCCAGCGCGAACGTCGTCATGTTGGCGACCCGGTCGTTCGAGCCGGTCAACAGGTGGCGGGTGGCCACTGTGGGCCCGTCGACCGCGAACCAGGCATGGCCGGCCGGATCGCCGTACGGGTTGCCGTCGGGACCGGCGGCCCCGCCCTCGCCCAGGCCCCAGTCCGATGCCAGCACGATGCGCGCCGACTCGGCGAGGAGCCGGGCGAAGGGTTCGCTCGCCCCTCGGAGACGGTCGGGTCGAGGCACGGCGTCGCCGAGGAACCCGTCGAGCGCGGCGCGGGTGTAGATGACCGCACCCCCGCGCATGTGACCGGACGCCCCCGGCATCGACAGCAGCGCCGCCGACACGAGCCCGCCGCACGACCCCTCGGCGACGGCCACCGTCTCTCCTCGCTCGCGGAGGAGGCCGCCGACCACCGCGCCCCGCTCGATCAGTCGTGGGTCCATCCCCGCATCTCAGCACGCTCTCGCGACGCGTGTCGGCCGACGTGCGGGGTGCCTCGACGACTACGGTGCGGGGCCGCCGTGCACGGGGGGTGCGCGGCGACGAGGGGGACGAGGGGGGACGAGCATGGTCGACCGCTGGTTGGTCGAGACGGACCTGAACGAGGACTGGGACTTCTACACGAGGGCCAACGTCGGGGAGGTGTTCCCCGATCCGGTCGCCCCGCTGTCGTTCTTCTACTTCCAGAACGACGACGGGCTCGGAGGCTCCGAGCACGGCTTCCGCGACGCCTACTACCGGATCGGGGTGATGACCCCCGACGAGCTGCCGAAGGACGAGTGCGTCTTCCTCGGCGTCACCGGCGGCTACGCGTACCTCAACGCGAGTGCGCTCAGGATGCTCGGCCACCGCGCACCGGGCATGACGGCGAAGGACATCGACGACTCGTTCTTCGGCGATGCGCCCGGCGTGCCGGAGTTCGTGGTGAAGGAGGGCTTCGATCGCGACGAGTTGACCGCCAGGATCGGTGAGACCTTCCAGTGGGTGCTGACCACACCGGATCTGCCGGACGTCCTCGCCCACGAGCGGACCATGAACCAGCTGCGGGCCGACCGGTCCGACCTGTCGGCGATGTCCGACGTCGAGTTGGTCGATCACGCCATGGCCATCGCCGACGAGCACTTCCGGACGCTGTTCGGCGAGCACATCTTCGTGACGTTCCTGGCCACGGTCCCGGTGGGCATCATCACCGGGACCTGCGACGCCGTGGGACGCCCGGCCGACGCGCTCAAGCTCATCGCCGGCCTGGGCGACGTCGAGTCGGCCGCACCGTCGATGGCGATGTGGGACCTGGGCCGCCTCGCCGCCGGGTCCGACGACCTCGGTGAGCTGTTCGATGCCGGCACCGGCGGCCTCGACGCCAGGCTCCGTGCTGCGTCGAGCCCCGACGCCCGGACGTTCGTGGAGCGCTTCGACCAGTTCGTGTACGCCTACGGGTGCCGAGGTCCCAACGAGTGGGAGTCGCGCTCGCCGACCTGGGAGACCGAACCCGACCTCGCGCTCGCCGCCATCGACCGGATGCGCCTCTCGGACGAGTCGCAGGCGCCCGCCGACAGCAACGCCGCCCGGGCCGCCGAGCGGGAGGCGCTCGGCGCGGAGATCGCCGCGATGATCGAGGGCGACGCCGAGGCGCACGGCCAGTTCCTCGCCGCGCTGTCGGCGGCGCAGGTGTTCATGCCGGGCCGGGAGCGGACCAAGACCAACTGCATCAAGCTCGTGCACGAGTTCCGCATGGCCTTCCACGAGCTCGGTCATCGATGCGTGGCGGACGGCCGGATGAACGACCACCGCGACTTCGGCCTCATGACCCGACCGGAGCTGATCGGCTTCGTGCGGGGCGAGGTCGATCTCGATCTCGACGAGCTCCGACGCCGGGCCGACCTCATGGTCGAGGTGGCGGCGCTGCAGGAGCCCTTCCTGTTCCACGGCGGTCGTCCGGACATGTCGACGTACCCGCGTCGAGACGCCGTCCCGGTCGAGGAGGCGCTCCCCGGTGAGATCCTCCAGGGCGTGCCCGGGTGCCCCGGCAGCTACCGGGGCACCGCTCGGGTCGTGCTCGACTCCCACGAGCCGGCCGGGCTGGACCCGGGCGACATCCTCGTCGCGCCGATCACCGATCCCTCGTGGACGCCGCTGTTCGTCCCCGCGGGCGGCGTCGTCGTCGATGTCGGCGCACCGTTGAGCCACGCCATCATCGTCAGCCGCGAGCTGGGGATCCCGTGCGCCGTGTCGGTCACCGACGCGACCAAGCGGATCCCGGACGGCGCCACGATCGAGGTCGACGGCGACACCGGGAAGGTGACGGTCCTCGACCTCGGGCGGTGACGCCCGCCGACCTCCGCTCCGGCTCAGCGACCTGCGGTGAGGCTCACCGAGCCTGGTTCTCGTAGAGGTGGAGGCGGCGATGGGTCCAGCCGATCGACACGACATCGAGGTCGCCGTCGAGGTCGAAGTCGGCCAACTGGGTGCCATCGTGGTGCTCGTCCCCCCGATGGATCAGGTGTCGGACCCAGGTGTCGGGATCGACCTGCTCGAGGACGAACTGGCCGAGTGATCCGGTGTCGGGGTTGAGGTGCTCGCCCACGACCACGTCGACGTCGCCGTCGCCGTCGAGGTCGCCGACGTCCAGGCTCGATGCCCAGGCCGGGCCGACGTCGGTGATGGTGTGGGGCGTCCAGGGCTCGGTCGGGTCGTCGCCCTGCTCGAACCAGCGCACCTTGCCGTCGGGGTCGTGGGCGAACCCGACGACGGCGTCGAGGTCACCGTCACCGTCGACGTCGACGAGCCGGTTGCGGTCCGGCTCGCCGGGCAACGAGTGGATCACGATCCGCGTCACCAGGCCGCCGTCGTTGCGGAACCAGGCCTCACCATCGAACAGGTCGGCGTCGCCGTCACCGTCGATGTCGCCGACCGAGAGCTCCTCGCCGTAGACCGTCGGATGGGCGATGCGACGAGTCCAGGTCCCCGTCCGGATCGCCGACCCGGAGGGCACGGTGAGCACCTGGAGGCCGTCCTCACCGTCCTCCCACGAGAGGGCGACCTCGACCACGCCGGGGACGAGCTCGACGGCCACGGCTCCCTGCAGGAACCGGCCCGTCGCCGGTGTGATGTTGGTCCGGACGGTGAACGAGCCCGTGCCGTCGTTCTCGGCCCACGCGAGGTCGCTGTTCGGACGTGAGCCCTCGGCCTCGGTGCCGAGCACGTCGAGATCGCCGTCGCCGTCGAGATCGGCGACCACGGCCATCTGGTTGAGTGGGGCTCCGATGGTCGACCGCACCCAGGTGCCGTCGAGCGATCCCGGGTTGCGCCACCACCAGCCACCGGACACGACATCGTCGAAGCCGTCGCCGTCGAGGTCGCCGTGCTCGACGAAGATCGTCCTCCACGGCACCGACGAGTCGGGCACCGATCGCACCCAGTCGTCGAGGGGCAGCGGCGCCACGCCGTCGTTCCACCAGACGTTGAGGCCCCGGGGCCGGAAGGGCTTGCCGAACAGGTCGAGGTCGCCGTCGCCGTCGAGGTCGGCCAGGCGGGACTCGTGCTGCGACACCCCGCTCGCGACGAGCTGCTCGGTGAACTCGCCGGTGCCGTCGCCGTAGAGGATCCGGGTGTCGGGCACGGTGTCGCTCAGCCCGATCTCGGCGGTCAGGAGATCGAGCTGGCCGTCGCCGTTCACGTCGCCGACGTCGAGGCTGTGGCCGTATTCGGAGCTCTCCAGGATCGTCCGGCCGACCCAGGTCGACCCATCCCACTCGTAGAGGCGGAGGGGGCCCACGGCGTCGCCGGAGTCGAAGACGACCTCCGGTCGCCCACCGTCGATCAGTTGGGCGGCGGCGGCCCGGGTGAAGGCCTGCGAGGCGTCGATCTCGAAGGCCGTGAACGTCGTGCCGGAGTTCCAGCGGAGCCAGAAGCCCGCGCCGACGACGTCGTCGACGCCATCGAGATCGATGTCGGCGATGTCGAGGCCCTCGGCGGCCGAGGGTCGGGAGAAGATCTGCGTGGCCGGCCACGGCTCGCGGGTCGGATCGGTCGGGATCTCGGCGAAGAAGAGCCGGTTGCCGCCCTGCTGGTTCCAGTAGAGGAGCTCGAGGTCACCGTCGCCGTCCACGTCGCCGAAGGCCTGGTCGTGGTGCTTGTTCGAGCCCGACGACTTGATCTCTCGCCGTGTCCAGCGCTGATCGAGGGTCGGTGCCGGGTTCTCCCACCAGAAGAGCCGGTTGCCGGTCAGGTCCTCGCCGATCACCAGGTCGAGGTCGCCGTCGTCGTCGATGTCGGCGAAGGTGCCTCCGGCCTCGAGGCGGAGCAGGTCGGGCTCGATCGTGCGCACGACCCACTGGTCGCCGTCGAGCTCGTACCAGACGAGCGACGGACCGCTCGAGTCCCGTCGACCGCCGATCACCATGTCGTCGATGCCGTCGCCGTTCACGTCGAACGCGGCGGCGACGGTCTGGTCGCGCTGGTCGAGGCCGAAGGGGAGCGTCCCGTCGTCGGTGGAGATGCGACGCCACTCGACCGGGCCGCTCCCCCCGATCGACCCGCCACCCTGCTCCGTGGCGGTGATGCGCACGGTGTCCGACGTCGTCGCACCCTCGTCGTCGGTCACGGTGAGCGTGACGTCGTAGGTGCCGGGCTCGACGAAAGTGTGCTCGACGACCGGGCCGGACGCACTCGTACCGTCCCCGAGGTCCCAGGCGTGGGCGACGACCGACCCGTCGGGGTCGGTCGATCCACTGCCGTCGAAGGTGACCGTCAGCGGCGCCGGGCCACGGGTCGAGGTCGAGCCGAGCGACGCGATGGGGGCCCGGTTGGGGAGCTCGGCGTCGCCGGAGGGACCGGCGAGCGCGTTCTGCTCGACCTCGCCGGCGGTGAGGGCCCGGTCGTAGAGCGCGACGAGGTGGAGGGTGCCCAGCCATGGGCGGCTCCCGTCGGGCTCGTTGCCGAGTGCGAGGGCGAAGCTGTCGTCCCAGGACGCGAGCGATCCACCGACCGATCCGACGCTGCGGGCCACGCCGTCGAGGTAGATGCGGGTGGTGCCGTCGGCCGAACGGGTGGCGACCACGTGGGTGAGATCGGTGTCGAGCGTGCCGCGACCGGTCGCGGTGGCCGGACGGCCGTTGTCGTCGGTCGCCGAGCTGCGAACCCGGACCTCGACGCGGTCGCTGCCGTCGTTCGAGACGCCCTGGCCGAGCGTGAGGTTCCGGTCGCGGATGCCGTCGGAGATCGTGACGATCCGGGCCGGGCCGTTCTGGGTGAGGTTGCCGGCCTCGATCCACGCCTCGACGGTCAGCTCGCTGCTGGTGGCGATCGCCTGCGAGACGGCGGTCGCCGGACCGTTCGACACGATGGCCGTGGCAGCGTCGAGCCGGAGGCCGCCGGGGACCCAGGTCGTGTCGTCGGGCTCGGTGATGGTCAGGTCGAGCGCCGGGCCCCGTCCGGCCCGGTCGAGCACGGTGGTGCCGGTTCCCTCCTCGAGGTCGTAGAGCGCGAGGAGCCCGTCGGTGACCCGCTGATCACCGGCGTCCGGATTGCGGACCTCGATCGTGACGGTGTCGGTGTCGGTCGCTCCGGCGTCGTCGGTGACCGTGAGGGTCGCGGCGTAGGTGCCCGGCTCGGTGTAGGTGTGGAGCGCGGTCGGATCCGTCGCCGTGGCGCCGTCGCCGAGCGTCCAGGCGTGAGCGGTGATCGTCCCGTCGTCGGTCGAGGTCGAGCCGTCGAAGCGCACCAGCAGGGGAGCGGTGCCGGTGACCGGGTCGGCCGTCGCGACGGCACGGGGGGCACGGTTGCCGTCACCCGATCGCGACTCGGCATCCGCGACCGAGACCTGCGGCGTGGCCACCGCAGCGGCGCCGGCCGCGCCGAGGTCTTCGCCGTCCTCGACGAGCGCGACGGCGAAGCGTCGCTGGGTGCCCTCGAGCGAGGAGGTGGTGTTCCTCCGACCGAAGCCGAACACGGTCATCTCACCGTTCATCAGCCGGTAGGAGTCGACGGCGTCGTCCGCCTGTTCGTTGGCGACCACCAGGGCGCGGCCGGTCGGGCCGTCGACGAAGCCGACCCACTCCTCGCCAGGCAGGTCACCGACCCAGCTCTCGCCGAGGCCCGTGACCGTGCCATCGGGTCGGACGACGGTGTCGGTCTCGGGGTCGCTCAGGCCACCCGGGGTGCCCTCGTAGAGGAACCAGTAGGCGCGGGGCGCAGCCACCACCGTGGCGATCGCCCGGGTCGGGAGGACATCCCAGCGGACCTCCCAGCCGTCGTCAGTGACCGAGGTGAAGGCCGTCCGGAGGGGCCCGTCGAGGAGCACCGAGGTCGTCGACGACGTGGCCCCGGGGTGGAGGTGTCCCTCCGGGAAGACGAGGTTGGGGATGCCGCGGAACTCGCCGGCCGAGCCCGTCGCCGAGGAGTACGTCAGCCAGTCGTTGCCGTCGAGATCGACGAGGCTGGAGAAGCCGCCCCCCGGTCGGTCGAACCACCACGTGCCCTGCGGCGTGTCGATCTGCAACGCGTCGGCGCCCTCGTCCTGCACGCCGGTGGTCAGCTCGACCAGCGGCGCGACGACAGCGGGATCCGTGACGTCGCCGTCGAGGTCGACGTAGAGGTGGAAGGACCTCGTCGTGGAGGACGCCGCACCGTCGAGGAGCAGCACCAGCTCGCCGTCTCCGGTGGAGGCGAAGTCCGACGCCGGGTCGAACTGGAAGGCCACGGCGGGATCGACGATCGTCTCGCCGTCGGCGGCCACCTCGACGACGCGGAGTCCGACCACCGACGCTTCGGGGTCGAGGGTCACCGGGACCACGACGACGTCGTCGTCGACGACGCGCCCGGCTGCCACCTCGATCGGGAGCCGCGCCTCGTGGGCCGCGGAGAACCAGTCGTCGTCGATCGGCGGGGGCGGCGGCGGATCGGTGACGGTCAGGACGGCCACGTCGCTCGTCGCCGTCGTACCGAGGCCGGTCACCTCGACGGTGAACGCGGCATCGTCGTCGGCTGCGTCCGTCGGGCCGGTGGTCAGCTCGGCGTCGTCCGCGCCGGGCACGGGCAGGCCGTCGCGGTACCACTGGTAGCCGAGCGGCGGGGTGCCGGTGGCCTCGACCGCGAACGTGGCCGGCTCTCCCGCCTCGACGGTCACGTCGGCCGGTTGCGACACGATCGACGGCGCCTCGGGCACCGGCCCCTCGACGGTGAAGGTGAAGCGGACCGTGTCGGTCGCGCCGGTGTCGTCGGTGACGGTCAGGACGGCGACGAAGGACCCGGCCCGGTCGTAGGTGTGGGTCACGGATGGCCCGGTCGCGGTGGCGCCGTCGCCGAGATCCCAGTCCCACGAGGTGATGGCGCCGCCGAGGGAGTGCGAGGCCGAGCCGTCGAGGGTGACGGTCAACGAGGCGACGGCGGTCGCTCCGGACCCGCTGCCGGGCACGGTCGTGCTGGTCGTCGGTGTCGTCGTCGACGTCGTGGTGGTCGTGGTGGTCGTCGTGGGCGTCGTGGTCGTGGTCGTGGGCGTCGTGGTCGTGGTCGTGGTCGTGGGTGTCGTGGTCGTGGTCGTGGTCGTGGGTGTCGTGGTCGTCGTGGTCGTGGGCGTCGTGGTCGTGGTCGTGGGTGTCGTGGTCGTCGTGGTCGACGTCGTGGTGGTGGTCGTCGGCGTGGTCGGGAGGTCGGCGCCGACGGTGAGGTGGTCGTCGATCTCTGCGTCGGTGAGCACGCGGTCGTAGATCGCCAGGAGGCGTAGCTCTCCGAGCCACGGGACCGAGCCGAACGGGGCCGAGCCGAGCGTGAGCACCGGCGGCGCCGTCCAGCCGCTCAGCTGACCGCGGTTCGAGCTGGCCACC
>JBCCTY010000061.1:0-16837 GCA_039197885.1 Actinomycetota bacterium
CACGAGCGGCCCGGTCTGCTCGACGCCCGCGAGCTCCTCCTGCGCGAAACCGAGGAGGTCGCCGACCTGCTCGGCGAGCTCCCGCCGTGGGCCACCCTGCAGCGCGTCGTCCGCGTCTACTGAGACGGGCACGGGCCGAGAGCTCAGCCCCCGGCGGCGGCACAGGGATCGAGACGGAGCACGTTCGGCACGACGCCCGACAACATGCGGGTGACGGCCGTGCCGTCGGTGAAGAACACCACGCGGGCCGGATCGTCGGCGTCGGAGGGCACGAACGTCAGCGCGGACGCCCCCTCGACCGGTGTCTCGTCGATCCGTTCACCGAACAACTCGCGGATCTCGTCGGCCGTCATCCCGACGCGGGCGCCCGAGCTGGTCGCGAAGGTCGAGTCGCGCACGTCGACGACCCGGATGCGGCCCTCGACCACGACGAAGCGCACTCCGGGCAGGTCGCGTGCCGTGACCTCGTAGCACGGTGACTCCTCGACGCCCGGGGCGGCGTCCATCAGCCGACCCGAGGCCACCTCGGCCTCGCCGACGGTCATCCCGATGCGGACCTCCCCCAGCCCGGCGGTGGTGAGCGCGTCATCGGCGGTGAGGGCGGGGGGTTCGGTGGTGGTCGTCGTCGGCAGCGTGGTCGGCGCGAGCGACTCGACCGAGGCGACCGCCTCGACGGTCGACGAGGGCGCCGTGGCGGCGTCATCGTCGCCATCGCCTCCTCCGCACGCGGCCAGCGTCAGCACGGCGATCGTGCCGAGCACCCACGGCACCGCACGCCCCGTCACCCGCATCACGTCCCCCTTCGTCCGTCGCGGCGACGTTAGTCCCCCGGACGTGCCGGCGACCTCGATCGCAGCGGCACCGTCCTGGCCGTAACTTTGTTACGCTTCTCGGCATGGTCTCCACCCTGCGACCTCCGCCCCGCTGGGCCATCGTCCGCGAGCTCCGGGCCGGCCAGGAGCTGCTGCGCCTCGGCGCCCGCACCCCGACCCTCCGGCGGACCCGGCGCGGCGATGGCGGTCCGGTCGTGGTCGTGCCCGGCTTCGGCGCCACCGACCTCTCCCTCCTTCCCCTCCGGCGCTTCCTCGCCGGACGGGGTCATGCGGTCAGCGCCGGCGGCTTCGGCCGGATGGACGATGACGTCGAGACCAACGCCGAGCAGCTCGCCGAGCGGGTCGACCGGATCGCCCGGCGCACCGGACGGACCGTCGGGCTGGTCGGCTGGAGCATCGGCGGCGTCGTGGCGCGGGAGGCGGCCCGTGACCGCCCCGACCTCGTGCGCCACGTCGTCACCTTCGGCACGCCGGTCGAGGGTGGCCCCGCCTACACGTCGTTGGCGCGCACCTACAGCGCCGACCGGCTGGCCGAGATCGGTGAGCTGGTCGAGGAGCGCTACCGCACCCCGATCGAGGTACCCGTGACCGCGATCTGGAGCCGACGCGACGGCATCGTCAGCGCCGATGCGTGCATCGACCGGAGGTCACCCGAAGTCGAGCACGTCGAGGTCGCGAGCAGTCACCTCGGCATGGGTCTGGATCCCGACGTCTGGGCCGTCACCGCTGACCGACTCGCTACCTGAGCCGCCGGGCGCCCGGCGCCCGACGATGCCGACGACGGGTGCGTCGAGCGGTCGGCCCCCCTGGCTCCCCGCGAACACGGCGTCGGGCCCGAAGGCGAAGACCCCACCATCGGCCGCAGCTAGCAGATAGCCGGTGCCCGACGAGACGATGCCGACGACGGCGGCGTTGAGCGCCTGGCCACCCATCGACCCGTGGAAGACGGCGTCACCGAACGCGAACACCCCACCATCGGCCGCGGCGAGCACGTAGCCTGCGCCGCTGGGCGTCGAGGCGATGCCGACGACGGCGGCGTTGAGCGCCTGGCCACCCATCGACCCGTGGAAGGTGGCGTCGCCGAACGCGAACACCCCGCCATCGGCGGCGGCGAGGCGGTAGCCCCGACCCGTCGGTGTCGGCGTGATGCCGACGATGAGTCCGTTGAGTCCGGTTCCGGCGAGATCGCCGAAGAACCCTGCGTCACCACGGACGATGACCCGGCCCCGGTCGGTGACCAGCCAGGCGCCTGCGCTCGACGGCGTGAGGGCCATCGCTGCCGCCGTCTCGCCATCGTCGAGGGTGCCGTCGCCCACGGAGGCGACGGCCACGTCGCCCGCGGAGACGACCGTGCCGTCGGCGAGCAGCACCGCGACGCCACCGGCGCTCGCCGTCGAGGTCGCGTCGACCACCCTGACGCCCTCTGCGAGCCCGGTGGACGTCGCGTCGAGGGTGCGAGCGTCGATGATCGCGGTGGCGCCGCCGAAGGACAGGAGCTCGCCGGACGACGTGACGAGCCAGTATCCCGGCGGTGGCACGTCGACGGCGATGCTCGCCGCCGGACCGCTCCGACCCTCGTCGAGGGCCCTGACCTCGACCGAGAGGGTCACCCCGGTCGGCAGGTCGTCGAGGACGAGCGACGGATCGCTGCTCAGCCGGTTGGTGACGACGGTGCCGCGGTCACGAACGGTCACCTCGTAGCCGTCGGGCGGACCGGAGAGCGGCTCGGCCCACGTGAGCTCGAGCGCCGCAGGACGACCGGACGCCGCCGTGAGGTCGAGCGGTTCGGTGATCGGCACCGGCACGAGCAACGTGAACGTCTCGGACACGGCCTCGCCACCCGGCCCGACGCTCCGGATCCGGTAGCTGTTCGGGAGGCCGACGGCGGCTCGGCGATCGACGGCCTCGCGATCGTCGTTCGACAGCAGCACGATCGGGCGCCAGGCTCCGTCGGCGACCCGACGCTCGACGATCACCAGATCGACGTCTCCACCGCCCGGTCGCCACCGCAGCTCGACGCCACCGGACACCGGGCCGCCCAGCACGGCGGTGAGGCCGCTGGCCGGGGTCGGCGCCTCGAACAGCGGGGGCACGCCGACCGACGTCGGCCAGCCGACGGCGAGCTCGGTGCGGGCCCGCACGACGATCTCGATCGGCGCGACGACGTCGTCGGGCCGGATGACGATCGACGGTTCGGTCACCCACTCGCGGTCGGTGATGGTGCCCGGCGGCCCCCACTCGACGACGTAGCCGGTGGCGACCGGATCACCGACCGGAGGCGTCCACGACACGAGCAGCGATCCGCCGCTCGGCGCGGCAGCGAGGTCGCCGACCTCGCCGGGCAGGTCCGGGATCTGCTGCCACTGCGACCGGACCGAGCCGAGGTCGTTCACGGCGACGACGGCGATGAGTCGGGCCGGGCGGTCCTCCGAGAGCGGTCCCTCCCAGATGGTGACGTCGCCCGGGAGCCGCTCGATGAGCCCGGCGGGCGAGATGACGTCGTAGAACTCGGCCGGACCGACGACGGGTTCCCAGTCGAGCACGAGGGCCTCGCCGGCGACCACGACGGTGCGGACCTCGGGTTCACCCGGCGGTGCGAGGCCGAGCGTCTCCGCCGACGCCGTGGCCGCTGCGCCCTCGCCGACCTCGGTGCGAGCGAACACCTCGATCTCGTAGACGCCACGGGGTGGCAGGTCGCGCAACGCCGCGACGGTGGTCGGCGTCTCGAGCTCGCGCACCACCACGCCGTCGAGCCGGACCCGGACGACGTAGTCGAGCGAACTGCCACCGCCCACCTCGACCGGCGGCTCCCACCGCAGCTCGAGCCGTGCCGGTCCCGGCTCGACCACGAGGTTCGTCGGCGGACCGGGTGGCAGCAGCGGCGCCACGGGATCGCTCACGGCGCCCTCGACCCGGACGTAGTGCACGATCGGGTGGACGCCGTAGACGGCCGGGGCGAGCACCGAGGTCGCGAGATCGGCGGTCGTGGCGTCGGCGGGGAGCACCGCCTGCACGGCGCCGTCGACCTCGACGAGCCAGGCGGTGGTGCCGTCGGGCCCACCACCCCAGCTCAGCGAGACCAGACCGGCGGCCGGGGTCGCCGTGAGCACCACCGGGTCGGGCTGCGCCGACGACGCCGCTGCGAGCGCTCCCAGATCGAGGAGTCCGGCGCCGTACTCGGGGTCGGGTCCGACCGGACCGAGGTCGCTCGCCGACGTGCGCAGCAGCCCCGTCACCTGCTCGACCGTCAACGTGGGATCGGCGCCCAACAGCGCGGCGACGGCCCCGCTGACCTGGGGCGCGGACATGGAGGTCCCGGACCTCAGGCTCACGTCGGAGTCGTTGTCGAGCCCCGCCGACCAGATGTCGACGCCCGGAGCGACGAGATCGACCCACGGGCCGAAGCTGGAGGTCGGTGCTCGGGTGAAGCCGCCGACGCCCGGACCGATCGAGCCGACCCCGATCACGCCCGGCTCGGCGGCCGGGAAGACGGTGGGGTTGCCCACGCCGGCGAGGTTCCCGGCGGAGGCCACCACCGGCACACCGGCGGCGATGGCCTGCTCGATCGCACCGGCCACGACGGCGTTCGAGCTCTGGCTCTGGATGGACAGGTTGATGACGTCGACGTCGGGGGTCAGGCCATCGCCGTCGAGGTCGACCTGGAGGGCGTGGAGGACACCGGCGGCGAGATCGCTGAGGAAGCCGCTGTTGTTCTCGTCGAGCACGCGGACGGGCAGGACCTCGGCCGCCGGGGCGACCCCGACCACGCCGAGCCCGTCACCGGCGCCCGCTGCGGCGATGCCGGCCACGTGGGTGCCGTGGGGGTGCAGCGGCGAGGGACCTTGGCCGGGCTCGGCACACGGGTTGCCGCCGGCGCCCAGGAAGCAGGCCCCCGGCAGGAGTCGGCCCGAGAAGTCGACGTGGGTCTCCCGGACGCCCGAGTCGATGACGGCGATGACCGAGCCGCGACCGGTGCCGACCGGCCAGAGCGCCTCGGCCTCGATGACGTCGAGGTGGTACTGGACCGACCGGACGGGATCCGGTGTCGGCACGGCCACCTGGGCTCCGGTGATGGGCCCGTCGGTGGCCACGGCAAGGACCTCGGGACCATCGGCACCAGCCGCCGTCAGCTCGTCGTCGGCCCCGACCTCGACGACCTCGAGGCGACCGTCGCCGTGCCGCACGAGCGCCACGTCGGGCGCGCCGTCGGCCGACTCGGGAGCGGCCGCCGAGGCACCGTCGGGGATCGACGGCGAGACACCGTCGGGGATCGACGGCGAGACAAGGTCCTGCGCGGCCGCGATGCCGGTCAGCCCGGTCATCGCGACCCACAGGGCCACCACGACGGCGACGACATGCCCGCGCACCGACATCGCTCTGACCCGCTGCGGCACTGGGTCGAAGGTACCGCAGCGGGCTCGATACCCCGGGGACCACCTCACCGTGCGCGGTCACCCCGCGCATCCCCGGCGATGCGCTCGACGCCGATCAGGCGAGCAGCTCGGCGATGCCCCGAGGCCGATCAGGCGAGCAGCCCGGCGATGCGCTCGACGCCGGTGCGGAGGTCGTCGTCGCCGAGGGCGAAGGAGAGCCGCGCCGAGCCGCCGGCGCCGAACGCCTCGCCGGGGACGATCGCCACCTTGGCCTCGTCGAGGAGCACCGCGGCCAGCTCGACCGAGGTCTCGACGTTCCGACCGGCGATCGTGCGGCCGAGCACCCCCTCGAGCGACGGGTAGGCGTAGAACGCGCCCTCGGGACGGGGGCACTCGACCCCCTCGATGCCCGACAGGAGCTCCCACATGAGCAACCGGCGACGGTCGAAGGCCTCGCGCATCTCGTGGACCGCGTCGAGGGGGCCCTCGACCGCGGCGAGGGCCGCCCGCTGCGCGATGTTGCAGACGTTCGACGTCTGGTGGGACTGGAGGTTCGTCGCCGCCTTCACGACGTCGGCGGGCCCGACGATCCAACCCACCCGCCAACCGGTCATGGCGTACGTCTTCGCGACGCCGTTGAGCACCAGGCACCGGTCGGCCAGCTCGGGCACGAGGACCGGCATCGAGGCGAACTCGGCGTCGTCGTAGGTGAGGTGCTCGTAGATCTCGTCGGTGACGACCCAGATGTCGTGCTCCACCGCCCATCTCCCGATCGCCTCGACCTCGTCGGGCGGGTACACCGCACCGGTCGGGTTGGAGGGCGAGACGAACACGAGTGCCTTCGTCGCCGGGGTCCGCGCCGCTTCGAGCTGCTCGACGGAGGTTCGGAACCCGGTCCCGACGTCGGTGGGAACCACGACCGGCTCCCCGCCGGCGAGGCGGATCGGCTCGGGGTAGGTGGTCCAGAATGGCGCGGGCAGCAGCACCTCGTCGCCCGGGTCGAGCAGGGCGGCGAAGGCGTTGTAGACCGCGTGCTTGCCACCGTTGGTGATCACCACCTGGTCGGGCCCGACCCCGTAGCCGGAGTCACGGGCGGTCTTGGCGGCCACGGCCTCGCGCAACGCCGGGAGCCCGCCGGCCGGCGAGTACTTGTGGGTCACGGGATCGGTGCACGCGGCGACGGCCGCCTCGACGACGTGGGCCGGGGTCGGGAAGTCCGGCTCACCGGCGCCGAAGCCGATCACGTTCTCGCCGGCCGCCCGCAGCTCCTTGGCCCGCGCCGTGACGGCCAGGGTGGCGGACGGGGTGATGCGCGAGACACGCGCGGACACACGCGACATGGAGGGGCTCCTCGGTGGGACGACGGCGATCATGTTGGCACGACGTGCGCGTCGTACCGGGCGGTTTCGTCCTGTCCGCTCGGGATCAGGCCCGGGGGACCGACCGCACCTCGCCGCCGCCGTCGTGCTTGGCCTCGTACATGCCGCGGTCGGCCTCGGCCAGCGCGTCGTCGAGCACGACCTGACCGCCGCTCGACGGGCGGACCGTGTGCACGCCGATGCTCACGCCGAACGAGGCGGTGCGGCCGTCGGTCAGCTCGACGGGGTCGTCGAGCGACTCCACGATCCGATCGCCGATCTCGGTGGCGGTGTCCTCGCCACCCTGCACGATCACGACGAACTCGTCGCCACCGAACCGGGCCACCGTGTCGTGCTCACGGACGACCGAGCGGAGCCGGTCGGCGACGGTCCGGAGCACCTCGTCGCCGGCCAGGTGGCCGAGCGTGTCGTTGACCGCCTTGAAGCCGTCGAGGTCACAGAACAGCAGCGAGACGTCGGTCTCGGCCCGACGGGCGCGGGCCACGGCCTGGGCCCAGCGGTCGGCGAGCAGGTCGCGGGTCGGCAGCCCCGTGAGCTCGTCCCGGGTGCTGCCGGCCGCCGCCTCGCCGAGGACCATCACGAGGTCGACCGCACCGTCGGCGTCGGCGCCGATCGGCATGAGGTGAGCTCGCTCGATCGCGAGGTGCGAGTCGTCGAGGTCGACGCGCACCAGCGAACGGCTCGCGGCGACCTCTTCGACACCGGCGATCAGGCGGTGGGCGAGCGGCGGGGGGAGGAGGCGCTCGATGCGAGAACCGGGTCCGTCTCCGTCATCGGGCAGGTCGAGCGACATGCGGTCGGCGATCGCCTCGACGCGGACCACGCCGTCACCGTCGAAGCGGAGGAGGACGAGCGGGAGCAGGCCGTCGCGAACCACCGAGTCGTACCCGATCGCGTTCGCCGGCGGCACCGGCGTGCTGCTGATCTCCACCGCACTGTTCGCGTCCACGAGGCCTCCACCTGCTGAAACCACTCTACGTGGTGGCTAAACCACTGGAGGCCGGATCCTTCGACAACAGCCGGACAACGCCCCTCACGCGCCGTCCCCGACGCGCCGACCCTGGTGGGCGCCTGCGTGCCTCTGCGGGGTCCGTGGGCCGTAGCCTCGGGCCCGTCATGCGACGACCACTCCGGCTCCTGGTCCTGCTCGCGCTCACCGTGGCGGCGTGCGGTGCGGACTCGTCCTCCCCCGCCGCGCCGCCGGAGACGACGATCCCGCTCGAGGAGCGGCCCGAGTACATCCGCTCGAACGAACCGTGTTCGCCGCCTCCCGAGCACGCGATCACCGAGACCCCCGTCTCCGAGGCGCCCTTCGCCCTCGAGTTCGAGACCGAGGTGCCCGAGTCGGCGATCATCGCCTTCGCACCGGACGGCCGGGCCTACATCGGCCAGCGGACGGGCCAGATCCACCTGTGGACCGGCGCCGGGACCCCCGTCGTGGCCCTCGACCTGTCGGCTCGGACGAGCGCCGAGAACGACCAGGGCCTCCTCGGCCTCACGGTCTCGCCCGACGGCGAGTGGCTCTACGTCAACCACACCCTCGACACCGGGCCGAGCCGGATCATCGCGTTCCCGCTCGTCGACGGCATCCCCCGCGAGGAGGGGTCGTCGGTCATCCTCACGCTCGACCAGCCCTCCCGCCTCCACAACGGTGGCGACCTGGTGTTCGGGCCCGACGGGATGCTCTATGCGTCCTTCGGTGACGGTGGTGGCCTCGGCGACCGCTTCTACAACGGCCAGGACCTGACCTCGGCGCTCGGCGCGGTGATCCGCATCCAACCGCGGCCCGGTGAGTCCCCGGCCTTCGTCGTTCCCGACGACAACCCCTTCGTCGACGACCCCGTCGCCGATCCGATGATCTGGGTCAACGGCATCCGCAACCCGTTCCGCTTTTCCTTCGACGGTGACGATCTCTGGCTCGCCGATCTCGGGCAGCAGTGCGTCGAGGAGATCAACGTGCTCTCCCCCGACGAGGCCGGCGCCAACCTCGGGTGGAACGTCTGGGAGGGTGACCAGCCCTTCGTCGGAGAGCTCGCCGAGGGCCAGGTCCATCGCGAGCCCGACTTCACCTACTGGCACAACCAGGGGTGGTGTGCGGTCGTGGGCGGCCACGTCTACCGAGGCGCGGCGATGCCGGACCTCGTGGGTTCCTACGTGTTCACCGACTTCTGCAAGGGCCAGCTCGTCATCGCCTCGCCGGACTTCTCCGAGGTCCGGGCGACGGGCATCTCCATCGAGCAGGCCGTCGACCTCTCGGTCGACCCCGACGGCGAGCTGTACCTCGTGTCGCTCGGTGGGACGATTCACCGGGTCGTGCCCGCCACGTCGTGATGCGTCCGGTCCGGCGGTGAGGGCGCCGCCGTCGCCGGTCGGTCGTCCACGGTGATCGCCCGACGATCGCCGTGGGACCGCGAGATCGCCCGCCTGGCCGTACCGGCCGTCGGAGCGCTGGTCGCCGAGCCGCTGTACCTCCTCACCGACACCGCCATCGTCGGCCGCATCGGCACCGCTGAGCTGGGCGGGCTGGCGGTGGCGAACGCCGTCCTCCTGACCGCCTACGCGCTCTCGATCTTCCTCGCCTACGGCACGACGGCTGCCGTCGCCCGTCGGGCAGGAGGTGGCGATCTCGCCGGCGCCGCCCATCACGGCGTCCAGGCGTTGTGGTTCGGGCTCGCGCTCGGCACGGCGCTCGCGTGCGTCGGTGCCGTCGTGGCCGAGCCGCTCGTCGACGCCATCGGCGCAGAGGAGGAGGTCCGGCCGTTCGCGCTCACCTACCTGCGGATCTCCTTGCTGTCGCTGCCCGCTGTCCTCGCCGTGCTCGCCGGGACCGGGTACCTCCGCGGTCTCCAGGACGCACGACTGCCACTCATCGTCGCCGTCTCGACCGCGCTCCTCAACCTCGTCGTCGAGCTGATCCTGGTCTTCCCGCTCGAACTCGGCGTCGCCGGATCGGCCTGGTCGACGGTGCTCGCGACCTGGGTCGCGGCCGCCGTCTACGTCCGGGTCGCGGCCCGCTCGGCCAGGGCGCACGGCGCGACCATCCGACCCGACCTCAGGACGCTCCGCGACCACGCGGGCGCGGGCGCCCACCTCGTCGTGCGTACCGCTGCGCTCCGGGCTGCGTTCCTGCTCGCGACCGTCATCGCCGCTCGCATGGGCACCACCGAGCTCGCCGCGCACGAGATCGGCTTCCAGGTCTGGGTGCTGCTCGCCCTGGGCCTCGACGCGCTCGCCGTCGCCGGCCAGTCCGTGGTGGGCTACCGCCTCGGTGCTGACGACGTGGCCGGAGCCAGGGCGGTCGCCCGGCGCCTCGTCGAGCTCGGCCTCGCCGGCGGGATGGTCGTCGGCGCCGTCGTCGTGCTGGTGCGCGCCCCGGTCGCCGGGATCTTCTCCACCGACGACGAGGTGGTGCGCCTCACGGCCTTCGTCCTGCTCATCGTCGGTGCGATGCAGGTGGTGAACGGCGTGGTGTTCGTGCTCGATGGCGTGTTGATCGGTGCCGGCGACCTGCCCTACCTCGGACGGGCCATGGCGATCAGCGCAGCGGCCTTCGCTCCCCTGGCGGTGGCCGTCGGAGCCACGGGGGCGGGCATCGGCTGGCTCTGGGCCTCGCTCGCGGTGTTCCTCCTCGTGCGTGCCGCGACCTTGGCGTGGCGCTGGCGCGGCGAGGCGTGGTTGGTGCCCGGCGCACCCGTCCGGGGCTGACGAGACATCAGCCGTCGAGCTCGGCGCGCCGCGGCGGATCGGCACCGACCCGGCCCGACGTGATCGCCGCCACCCGTCCGGCGAAGGCGAGCGCGTCGACCCACTCCCGCTCGTCGAGCGCGCCGAGCGCGGGACGGGTCGTCGCCGCGTGCTCGCTGAGCCAGGTCAACAAGCCGCCCATGTAGGAGTCGCCGGCACCGACGGTGTCGACGACCTCGACGGGCGTCGCCGGCACCTCGACCATGTGCTCGGGCGTGATCGCCACCGAGCCGTCGCCGCCGCGGGTCACCACGACGACGGCCGGCCCCCGTCGGATCCACGTCGCGGCGACCTCGAGCGGGTCGGCTCCGGGCTCGATCCAGCCGATGTCGGCCCGGCTCACCTTGACCAGGTCGGCCGCGGCCAGCCACCGCTCGAGGTGGGGGGCGAGGCGTCCCGGTGAGCCGGCGATCGTCGGGCGCACGTTGGGGTCGAGCGTCACGAGCCGGCGGCCCCGGCTGCCCCGCATGACCGCGCCGAGGACCTCGTCGGCGGGCGGCGCCAGGAGCGTGACCGAGCCGGCGAAGTGCACGACCTCGACGTCGTCGCCCAACTGGGCGTCCTCGGGGCGCAGCGCCCGGTCGGCCGTGCCGTGACCGTGGAACGAGAACCCCGGCTCGTGCCGGTCGTCGCCCGGCTCGACGACCGCGAGCGCCGTGGGCTCGTCACCGATCGACACGTAGCGCTCGGCGACACCCGAGGCGCGGAGGTGCTCCCGCAGGAGGTCACCGAAGCGATCGGTCGAGACCCGACCGAGGAAGCCGGCGTCGGCGCCGAGCCGGGCCGCGGCGACGGCGACGTTCAGCGGTGAGCCCCCTGCCCGTGCCGACCACTCCTCCCCGGTGTCGTCCGACGGGAAGAGATCGATCAGCGCCTCACCGCAGGCGACGATCACGCGACCTCCCCCTCACCGCTCCCGACCCGCTCGACCACCCAGTCGATGCAGGCCAGCAACGCCTCGACGTCGGCGACCGGCACGGCCGGGAACGTGGCGATGCGGAGCTGGTTGCGGCCGAGCTTGCGGTAGGGCTCGACGTCGACCACCCCGTTGGCCCGCAAGACCTTCGCGACCTCGGCGGCGTCGACGCCGTCGAAGTCGACGGTGCACACCACGATCGACCGGGCCGCCGGGTCATCGACGAACGGCGTCGCCACCGGGCTCGCCGCCGCCCAGTCGTAGATCGCCGCGGAGGTGGCGCGACAGCGCCGCTCGGCGAAGTCGAGCCCGCCCTCGCCGTTGAGCCAGTCGACCTGCTCGGCGGCGAGGAAGATGGTGGCGAGCGCCGGCGTGTTGTAGGTCTGCTCCTTGCGGCTGTTGTCGAGGGCCGTGGCGAGGTCGATGCCGGTCGGGATCCAGCGATCGGACGCCCCGATGGCGCCGATGCGCTCGATCGCCGCCGGGGAGCAGGCTGCGAGCCAGAGTCCACCGTCGGAGGCCAGCACCTTCTGCGGAGCGAAGTAGTAGACGTCGACCGCGGCGTGGTCCCACCGGGCGGCGCCGGCCACGGAGGTCGCATCGACGAGCACCAGCGAGCCGTCGTCGGCGCCGGTGGGCCGCTCGATCGGGTTCATCACACCGGTGGAGGTCTCGTTGTGGGTGAGGCAGTAGGCGTCGACGCCCGCGAGGGCGCTCGGAGCACCGGAGCGACCGGGCTCGACCGAGATCACGTCGGGCTCGTCGAGGAACGGCGCCGCGGTGGTGGCCGCCGCGAACTTGCCGGAGAACTCCCCACAGGTCACGTGCTGGCTACGCCGCTCGACCAGCCCGAAGGTGGCGGCGTCCCAGAAGATCGTCGAACCGCCGTTCCCGAGCACGATCTCCCAGCTGTCGGGCAGCTCGAGCAGCTCGGTGAGCCCTCGACGGAGCCGGGCGACCTGGTCGCGAACGGTGGGCTGACGGTGGCTCGTGCCGAGGTAGGTGTCGGCGACGCCCGACAGCGCGTCGATGGCCGATCGACGGACCCTCGACGGGCCGGCGCCGAAGCGACCGTCGGCGGGGAGGAGGTCACGGGGGATCTGCGGCACGGCGTTCGTCACGAGGGAAGGGTGGCAGCGAACCGGCCCGGGCACAACGACCGGGCCGGAGGCCGCCGAGGGCTCAGGTCAGCCGATCGGCGCCGCGGACCGGGAGGCCGGCGGCCCGGTAGACGTCGTCGATCACCTGCATGTTGCGGACGGCATCGGCCGCGTCGGTGACGACGGGCGGGCCGCCGCGCACGGCGGCGACGAACGCGTCGAGCTGGTGGGCGTAGGAGGTCGTGTGGGCGACGGTCTCGGATCGCCGCGCACCGTCGATCTCGACCACGAGCTCGTGGCCGGCCTGCGGCGCGAGCGGGTTCTGGACGACCATGCGACCGGCGTCGCCCTCGACCACGAGCTCGATGTGGGTGTCGACCTCCTCCATCCCGGTCACGATCGTCGCGTCCACACCGTCGGGGAACCGGAGCTCGGCGTCGAGGCGGACGTCGACGTCGGGCTCACCGGTCTCGGCGGTCGCCGACAGGACCTCCGGCTCGCCGTCGGCGATCGCCCGCACCCACTGGACGGGGTAGCAGCCGAGATCCATCAGGGCGCCACCACCCAGCTCGAGGCGGTGGCGGATGTCGGAGCGGTCCGTGATCGGGACGGTGAACGTGGCGGTCGCCCGACGGATCGTGCCGAGCTCGCCGGAGCGGACGACCTCGATCAGACGATCGGCGAGGGGGTGGTAGCGCCAGTGGAAGGCCTCGCAGAGGACGAGGTCGGTGTCGGCGCCGGCGCGAGCCATCTCGGCCGCCTCCGCGGCGTTGTTGGCGAACGGTTTCTCGCACAGGACGTGCTTGCCGGCCTCGAGGGCGGCGATCGTCCACTCCCGGTGTTCCGACGCAGGGAGCGCGACGTAGACGGCATCGACGTCGGGGTGCCCGACGACCGCGGCGTAGTCGTCGACGACATTGGGGATGCCGTGCTCGGCGGCGAAGGACCGGGCCCGCGCCGGGTCACGGGCGGCGACGACGCCGACCGTCACGTCGTCGCGCTCGGCGGCGGGCTCCAGCAGCGCTGGCGGGGTGATGCGAGCGGCACCGAGCGTGCCGAAGCGGAGGACGGGCGACGTCATGGTCGGCGACGCTAGTGGGAGGCTTGGCGTCGACCTCGGAGACCGGTCAGCGCTGGGCAGGCTGGGGCACGATGCGGTCGCGCACGAGGCTGACGAACACCCCGAAGAGGAACGACCCGGCGACGAGACCGACGCCGAACACGAGCGGCCCCGGACCGAACGCCATCGACTCCAGCACGGCCATGAGAGCGAACCAGCCCAGGCTGAAGCCCGCGGTGAGCACCACGATCACCACCAGACCCAGACCGCCGCGCATGCCCGCAGTGTAGAGAGGCAGACCACGACGATCAACACTCTCCGCGTTCGCTCTCAGGGGATGCGGGCGAACCAGCGGATCGACCCCAGCGCGGCGAGTCCGGCGACGACGAGCCCGCCGACCACGAACCAGCGGCCGATCTCACGCGCCTCGGTGCGGCGACCGACCGACGAACCGAGGTCGTCGAAGGCGTCGCGCAGCTCGTCGAAGGTCAACGCCTCGAAGAACGCTCCTTCGCCACGCTCGGCGATGGCCTCGAGCGCACGGGCGTTGACCGGCACCGGCTCCTGGCTCCCGTCGGGCAACGTCACGATGCCGTCCTCGGTGCCGAAGGCGATGGTCGACACCGCGACCCCGGCGTCGGTCGCGGCATCGACGGCCTGCTCGTCGGGGCGGCCCTGCGTCGTCTCGCCGTCGGACAGCACGACGATCGTCGCCGGGACCTCCTCCTCTGTCGCCTCGCGCAGCTCCTCGACCATCCCGAGGCCGGTGAACACGGCCTCGCCGATGGCCGTCCCCTCGCCCAGCCCGAGGCCTGACACGGCGGCGGCCACGAGCTCGTGGTCGCGGGTCGGCGACAGGACCGACACCGCGGTGCCGGAGAAGGACACCAGGCCGACCCGGACCTCGTCGGGCAGCTCGTCGAGGAACACCGTGGCCGCGTCCTTGGCGGCCGACAGACGGTCGGGATCGACGTCGGTCGCTCCCATCGACAACGACGTGTCGATCGCGAGGATCACGGTCGACCGGTCGTCGGGCACCGTGCGATCGAGCGAGGGCCGGGCCAGACCGACCGCCAGCGCGGTGAGCGCGACGCACAGCAGCACCGCAGGGACGTGGCGACGCCAGCCCGGCCGGTCGGGCACGACGTCGTCGAGCAGCTGGAGGTCGGCCAGACGGATCGCGTAGCCGCGCCGTTGGCGCTGGGCGACCACGTAGACGAGCCCGACGAGCAGCGGGACGGCGAGCAGGAGCAGCCACCAGGGCGACAGGAAGCTCACGACTACCTGGGGACGGCCCGGCGGGGTCGGTGGCGGCGTCGGCGGCGGAGGTGGTCGACGAGCTCGGCCAGCCAGTCGCCATCGGTCGAGAGTCGGAGGTGATCGGCGCCCGCACCCGCCACCAGGCGGCGGCGGTGGTCGTCTCGACGTCGGGCGGCATCGCCGAATCGATCGGCGAGGCCACGACGCGACGTGTCGACCACCCGTCGACGCCCGGTCTCCGCGTCGACGACGGTCAGGAACCCGACATCGGGCAGGCCCCGATCGAGCGGATCACCGACCTCGACGACCAGCACCGAGTGGCGGGCGCAGAGGCGCCGGAGCTGGCGGTCCCAGCCGTCGGGGGCGTGCAGGTCGGAGATGACGGCGACGAACCCACGACGTCGAGCGACCGACGACAGGCGCCGGAGCGCCTCGCCGAGGTCGCCCTCCCCGACCGGCGGTTCGGCGGCGATCCGGCTGATGGCGGTACGCACGTGGGCCCGGCCGAGCCGGGGAGGGATCCACGTCGTGCGCCTGCCGTCGGCGGCGAGCACGCCGACCCGGTTGCCCCCGGTCGCGACCAGGAACCCGAGCGCGGCGGCGGCCTCGAGGCCGAGCTCGCCAGTCGTCCTGCGGCGCGATCCGACGCCCAGGCTGGCGGAGCGGTCGAGCAGGATCGAGGTGTCGAGCTCGTGGTCGGCGATGGTGTCGCGAACGTGCGTCTCGCGCGTCCGGGCGGTGACGGTCCAGTCGATGCGACGCACGTCGTCGCCGGGGACGTACGGGCGGGCCTCGCCCAGCTCGGAGCCGTGACCCGGCAGGAGACCCTGGTAGTCGCCGTGGAGCAGCCCGTCGAGGCGGCGGTCGACCGTCAGCTCGACGCTCCGCAACATCGAGGTGACATCGGTGCGGTCCTCGTCGCGGCGACTCACGCGACGTCGCGCGGCTCGGTGACGCCGACCGGGGCACGGACCGTCGACAGCAGGGCCACGAGGACCTCGTCGATGGTCGTGCCGTCGGCCAGCGCATCGAACGAGAGCACGAGCCGGTGGTTGAGGACGTCGTAGGCGACGTCGAAGATCTCCTGCGGTGACACCCACCGGCGGCCCCGCAGGACGGCCAGCGCGCGACCCGCCGACAGGAGGCCGAGCGTCGCCCGGGGACTCGCGCCGTACTCGATCCGGCCGACCAGTTCGGGCAGCCCGTGGTCGGCCGGGGCGCGGGTGGCGAGCACGATACGGACCGCGTAGTCGGCGACGCGGGGGTCGACGTGGATCTCGTGGGCCCGCCGCTGGAGCTCGGCGATGTCGTCGGTCGTGAGGATGCGGTCGGGCATCACCTCGCCGGCAGCGCCCCGCCGGACGATCTCGGCCTCCTCGGCAGGCGACGGGTAGTCGACGGGCACCCGCATCAGGAACCGATCTCGCTGGGCCTCGGGGAGGGCGTAGACGCCCTCGTGCTCGATCGGGTTCTGGGTCGCGAGCACGAGGAAGGGGTCGGGTACCTCGTGGGTGATGCCGCCGATGGTCACCTGATGCTCGGCCATCACCTCGAGCAGCGCCGACTGGACCTTGGCCGGCGCTCGGTTGATCTCGTCGGCCAGCACGAGGTTGGCGAAGATCGGGCCGAGCTCGACGTCGAAGGACTCCGACGACGCTCGGTAGATGCGCGTGCCGACGATGTCGGACGGGATGAGGTCGGGGGTGAACTGGATGCGGCTGAACGACCCGCCGATCGTCCGGGCCAGTGTCGACAGCAGCTTGGTCTTGCCGAGGCCGGGAGCGCCCTCGAGCAGGCAGTGGCCGCCGGCGACCAAGGCCACGAGCACCCGCTCGACGACGCGCTGTTGACCGACGATGACCCGTCGGATCTCGTAGCGGAGCTGCTCGATCTGGGCGTGCCAGGGTTCCTGGGCGGCGGAGGGCGGAGCCCATTCATCGTCGATCGGGCGAAGGGGTGAGGGCGCGGTCGAACCGAGCGGGGCGGCGGAACCGAGCGAACCGGCCGGGGCACCGAGACCGGGCGGCGCGGCGGGGAGGATGTCGTCGCTGCCCGACCGAGCGGCCCCCGGGATGATGTCGGGCTGGGTCGGCGCCCCGGAGCGATCGATGTCGGCCCAGGCCCGAGGGGCCGTCGGCGTGGTCGGATCGGCCGGGGTCGGATCGGCCGGGG
>JBCCTY010000062.1:0-16826 GCA_039197885.1 Actinomycetota bacterium
AAGATCTCGGTCGGCGACAAGCTGGCGGGCCGCCACGGCAACAAGGGCGTGATCTCGAGGATCCTGCCCGTCGAGGACATGCCGTACATGGCCGACGGCACCCCGGTCGACATCATCCTGTCGCCGCTCGGCGTGCCGTCCCGCATGAACGTCGGTCAGGTGCTCGAGGCCCACCTCGGCTACGCCGCTCGGTGGGGCTGGAACATCGACGGCGACGCCGCCGGCTCCGACAGCGATCACCCCGACAACGGTCGCAAGACCCGGCCGCGGCGCGAGCCGTCGACCTTCATCGCCACCCCCGTCTTCGACGGCGCCAAGTGGGACGAGGAGGAGCTGGCCGGTGACAACCCGACCATCAAGGACATCCTGACCAACCTCCATCCGGAGTCGGTCGACGGCAACCGCATGATCCGGCCCGACGGCAAGGCGACGCTCTACAACGGTCGCACCGGTGAGCCGTACGACCAGCCGATCACGGTCGGCTACAAGTACATCCTCAAGCTGGCCCACCTCGTCGACGACAAGATCCACGCCCGCTCGACCGGCCCCTACTCGATGATCACCCAGCAGCCGCTGGGCGGGAAGGCGCAGTTCGGCGGTCAGCGCTTCGGTGAGATGGAGGTCTGGGCCCTCGAGGCCTACGGCGCCGCCTACTGCCTCCAGGAGCTCCTGACCATCAAGTCCGACGACGTGCTCGGCCGCGTGAAGGTCTACGAGGCCATCGTCAAGGGCGAGAACATCCCCGAGCCGGGCATCCCCGAGAGCTTCAAGGTGCTCATCAAGGAGATGCAGTCGCTGTGCCTCAACGTCGAGGTGCTCGCCGACGACGGCTCCGAGGTCGACATGCAGGGCATCGACGACGAGGTCGATCGCATCGACATGGCCCTCGGCATCGACATCTCCCGCCCCGAACGGGGCACCGACGAGGACGACCGCGAGCGCCAGGGCGTCCGCCTCTGATGCCGACGACCACGCCCATCACGTCGCCCCTCACCCTCCTCCCCGCCATCCCCGCCCACCCCGCCACCCCCAGGAGCTGCTGACGTGCCCACGGTCGACGTCAACGAGTTCTCCGAGCTGAAGATCGGCCTGGCCACCGCGGAGTCCATCCGCATGTGGTCCAACGGCGAGGTCAAGAAGCCCGAGACGATCAACTACCGCACCCTCAAGCCCGAGAAGGACGGACTCTTCTGCGAGAAGATCTTCGGTCCGACCAAGGACTGGGAGTGCGCCTGCGGCAAGTACAAGCGCGTCCGCTTCAAGGGCATCATCTGCGAGCGCTGCGGCGTCGAGGTGACGCGCTCGAAGGTCCGGCGTGACCGCATGGGCCACATCGAGCTCGCCGCCCCGGTCGTCCACATCTGGTACCTGCGCGGCACCCGGTCGTGGCTGGCCTACCTCCTCTCCGGCACCGAGCCGAAGGAAGAGCTGAAGGCCAAGCAGCTCGAGCGGGTCATCTACTTCGCGGCCAACCTCGTGGTCTGGGTCGACGAGGAGAAGCGCCACGAGGCGTTGCCCTCGCTCGAGGCCGAGATGCGCGAGGAGCTCGAGGTCATCGACAGCGAGCGCGACGTCGAGATCGAGAAGCGACTCCAGGAGCTCGAGGCCGAGGTCGCCGAGCTCGAGGCCGAGGGAGCGAAGGACCGCGAGATCAACGCTCGTCGCCGCGACGCCGAGAAGGACGTCGCCGCGCTCCGCGAGGAGTTCGAGGCCGAGTCCGAGCTCGTCCAGCGCGTGTTCGAGGAGTTCCGCGACCTCCACGCCCGCAAGATCATCGAGGACGAGGAGCTGTGGCGGGCCCTCGTCGAGCGGTACGACGAGTACTTCGAGGGCGGCATGGGCGCCGACGCGATCGCCCGCCTCATGCAGCGCACCGACCTCGACGACGAGGAGCGCAAGCTCCGCGAGCAGGTCGATCCGGCCGAGGGCGTGAAGCCCCTGTCGGCCCAGCGCAAGCAGAAGGCCATCAAGCGGCTCAAGATCGTCTCGGCGTTCAACCGCCGTGACGAGCACGAGCGTCGGGTCAACGACCCGGGCGCCATGATCCTCGACGCCGTGCCGGTCATCCCGCCGGACCTGCGTCCGATGGTGCAGCTCGACGGTGGCCGCTTCGCGACCTCCGACCTCAACGACCTGTACCGCCGCGTCATCAACCGCAACAACCGCCTGAAGCGCCTGCTCGACCTCGGTGCCCCCGAGATCATCGTGAACAACGAGAAGCGGATGCTCCAGGAGGCCGTCGACGCGCTGTTCGACAACGGTCGTCGTGGTCGTCCGGTGACCGGTCCGGGCAACCGCCCGCTGAAGTCGCTCTCGGACATGCTCAAGGGCAAGCAGGGCCGGTTCCGCCAGAACCTGCTCGGCAAGCGCGTCGACTACTCCGGCCGTTCGGTCATCGTGGTCGGCCCGACGCTGAAGCTGCACCAGTGCGGCCTGCCCAAGCTCATGGCGCTCGAGCTCTTCAAGCCCTTCGTGATGAAGAAGCTCGTCGACGAGGAGCTGGCCCAGAACATCAAGTCGGCCAAGCGCATGGTCGAGCGGCGCCGTCCCCAGGTGTGGGACGTGCTCGAGGACGTCATCAAGGAGCACCCGGTGCTCCTCAACCGTGCTCCGACGCTGCACCGCCTCGGCATCCAGGCCTTCGAGCCGGTGCTGGTCGAGGGCAAGGCGATCCAGATCCACCCGCTGGTCTGCACCGCCTTCAACGCCGACTTCGACGGCGACCAGATGGCCGTGCACCTGCCCCTGTCCGCCGAGGCCCAGGCCGAGGCGCGGGTGCTGATGCTGTCGGCCAACAACATCTTGTCGCCGGCCGACGGCCGCCCGATGACCGTGCCCTCCCAGGACATGATCATCGGCGCGTTCTACCTCACCTACAGCGACGACGAGCCCGGCGATCCGCAGCGCACGTTCAAACACGAGTGGGACGCAATCCGCGCCTACGACGACGGCCAGACCGGCCTGCACGACCCGGTCATCATCCGCGACGAGCGGCTCCGCACCGACGACGGCACCTACGTGCCGACCACCATCGGGCGGATCATGTTCAACCAGACCCTGCCCGCCTCGCATCCCTTCGTGAACGAGGTCGTCAAGAAGCGGAGCATGGGCACCCTGGTGCGCGACATGTCCGAGAGCTACCCCCTCCACGAGGTCTCGGACTCGCTCGACCTGCTCAAGAACCTCTGCTACCGCTTCGCCTCGCAGTCCGGCCTGACGATCTCGATCGACGACATCGCCACGCCCGACGAGAAGCGGACGATCCTCGACCACCACGAGGACTCGGCGCAGAAGGTCGAGCAGCAGTTCCGTCGAGGCATCATCACCGACGGTGAGCGACGCCAGAAGGAGGTGGAGATCTGGACCACCGCCACCGACGAGGTGCGTGAGGCGATGGAGGCCTCCCTCAAGGCGAAGAAGTTCAACCCGATCGACATGATGGTCGGCTCGGGAGCCCGAGGGAACATGATGCAGGTCCGCCAGATCGCGGGCATGCGCGGCCTCGTGGCCAACCCACGTGGTGACATGATCCCCCGGCCCATCAAGAGCAACTTCCGCGAGGGGCTCTCGATGCTGGAGTACTTCATCGCCACGCCGGGCGCCCGCAAGGGGCTCGTCGACACCGCCCTGCGGACCGCCGACTCCGGCTACCTGACCCGTCGTCTCGTCGACGTCGCCCAGGAGCTGATCATCAACGACGAGGACCCGTTCGAGCGGGGCAGCGTCCGCGGGATCTGGCTCGAGGACATCGGTCCCGACCAGGGCGACAAGCGCACCTACCTCGAGACGCGGCTGTTCAGCCGCTGCCTCGCCGACGACGTGACGTTGTCGGACGGCACGGTCTTCGAGGCCGGCACGCTCATCGACGAGGACAAGATGATCGCCCTCCGCGACGATGCGGAGGTCACCCGGGTGCGCGTGCTGTCGCCGCTGACCGACGACTCGAACAACGGCGTGAGCGCCAAGGCGTACGGCGGCTCGTTGGCGACCGGCAAGCTGATCGAGATCGGCGAGGCGGTGGGTGTCATCGCAGCGCAGTCGATCGGCGAGCCCGGCACCCAGCTCACGATGCGGACCTTCCACACCGGTGGTGTGGCGGGCTCCGACATCGCCGGTGGTCTGCCCCGCGTCGTCGAGCTCTTCGAGGCCCGCACCCCGAAGGGCAAGGCCATCCTGTCCACCACCTCCGGCACCATCCGGATCGGTGAGGACGAGGGCCGCGGCCGGGTGGTGTCGGTCATCGACGACGAGGGCGGCGAGATCACCTACACGGTGCCTTCGCAGACCCGCCTCGCCGTCAAGGACGGCGACCAGGTCAGGGCCGGTGACCCGATCAAGGACGGTCCCCGTGACCCGAAGGAGCTCATGGAGATCCGCGGCACCCGCGAGACCCAGGAGTACCTCGTCGACGAGGTGCAGAAGGTCTACCGGGACCAGGGTGTGTCGATCCACGACAAGCACATCGAGCTGATCGTGCGTCAGATGACCCGTCGCATCCTGGTCGCCGAGGCCGGCGACTCGCCGTTCCTCCCCGGCGAGCAGGTCGACGCCAAGATCTACGCCGACGCGAACCGGGCCACGATCCAGGACGGTGGTGCGCCGGCGCAGGGTCGCCCCGTGATCATGGGCATCACCAAGGCCTCGCTCGCCACCGAGTCGTGGCTCTCGGCCGCCTCCTTCCAGGAGACGACGCGGGTCCTGACCGAGGCGGCGATCGAGTCCAAGAGCGACCGTCTCCTCGGCCTCAAGGAGAACATCATCATCGGCAAGCTCATCCCGGCCGGTACCGGCATGGACGAGTACAACGACATCGCCACGACGGCGCCGGACTACCAGCCGATGCAGTACTGGACCTCCGACGAGGAGCAGGACCCGGCCGAGTGGCTGGCGTCCATCCAGGGCCCGGTGCAGGGTGGCGAGGTGGTCGACCTCGCCGACGGCGCACCGAGCTGAGCGGACGAACGGGAGCGACCACGATGAGGCTGGGGGCCTGCCTCGGCCTCGTCGTGGCGCTCACCGTCCTCGCCGCGTGCACCTCCGGTGGGGGTGACGACGGCTCGGTGACGACCACGAGCTCGGCGTCGGCGTCGTCCACGTCCACCACCGCGGCGATCGTGCTCCCCGAGCCCGATGTCACGGTGACGACCACGGCGCCCACCGATGCCGGCCGATCCGCCTCCGAGGTGTTCGCCGAGGGCATCGGTGGTGGGTTCGAGCTCGTCGAGCTCGACGAGGACGCCGCTCGGTCCGTGCGCGAGCAGTTCAGTGCCGACGAGCGCTTCGGTGAGGTGCTCGTCGACTCCGACGTGCGCATCGCCCGTCGCGGCGACGTCGACGTGGCCGCAGTGGCTGCGGTGTCGGTCCGGCCCGACATCGCGCTCTCCGAGTCCTGGCGGGCCGACTTCGAGGCCGGCCTCACCCAGGAGTCGATCAGCCAGGTCGGCGAGGTACGGATCGGTACCGAGACGTTGCTCTCCTTCGCCACGCTCGGGGCCGATCCGGCCGTCCCGAACGAGAGCCTGCTCTGGCGCCACGACAACGTCTTCGTCCTCGCCACCGGGCGCGACGAGGACGAGGTGTTCGACGTGGCGTTCGCGCTGCTCGACGTCGTCGTGGGGCCGATCCCGACCACCACGACGGCGCCGCCCACGACCCTCGTGGAGGAGTGAGCGCGGTCCGGACGGAAGGGTTGATCTCCGTGGGGGGCCTCACTAGGTTCGAGGTCGCGCAGGCGGCTCGATCACTCGAGAGTCACGGTGGGAGTGTGCCGAGATGCCGAACTTCGCGTTGGTGCTGCTGACCCTCAGCGCGCTGTGGGCCCTCGCCGGGTACGTCGTGGGTCGCCCCCACGGCCGCGCCGGTCGAGGAGCGTTGCTCGGAGGCCTCGCCTCCGTCATCGGCCTGATCGTGCTGGTCGTCTGGAATCGCACGGCGCCGAGCAACGGGTCGGTCTGAACGTCGCATCCCCATCTTCGGGAACCTCAGGCGGAGGATGACCGAAAGGGAATCGAATGTCGCGCACCACATCGTCGCGGTCCCGGAGGATCGCGACGGCGCTCCTCCTGCTCGTCGGGGCGCTCGCCCTCACGACGGGGAGCGCATCCGCAGCATCCTGGTCCGGTAGCTGCACCGCCACCAAGGTGTCGGGGTACGGACCATCGGCGTTCGTCGTCTGGTCGGGCACGTCGGCGACGCTCAACACCTCGGGATCGACGGCGAGGTACGTCGACTTCAACATGGGGAGCCCGTGGTGGCAGCCGCTCCTCCCGCCGGGCCCGCCCCTGCCGTGGCTCGACGGGACGGGCAACAAGAACAACGTGAACATCAAGTCGCCCGTGACGCGCAACTCGCCCGACAGCCTCGGGCAGTCCGGACGCTACGACTTCACCGACTTCACCTTCGCCCCCAACTCGAACGTCAGGATCGAGATGATCCCGGACATCCGGAACGTCTCCGATCCGAAGTGCAGCATCTACATCACCGTCGCGTGAGGCGTCGGCCGGCACCGCACGAGCCGTCCGGGAACCCGACCGTGGGGAGTCGCGATCGTCGCGCTCGACGACGACGCCGATGGCTCGTCGGTGCAGCCGGCTGCGCCGGGGTCCTGCTCGCCGCCTGTGGTGGCGGTTCGGCTGCCTCGGTGGAGCCGGCGCCGGACGCCGGCGGCCGGTCGGCGCTCCAGCAGCTCCTGAACCAGCCGGACGATCCGGCCGAGGTGCTCGCCCTCGAGATCGAACGGGAGGAGGCGGTCGCCGCGTGCATGGCGGTCCGCGGGTGGGACTACACGCCCGTCGTGCCACCCGACCGGTTGTTCCGGTCGGCGGCGGCTCCGGCGACGGGGTACGGGATCGCGGACGGCTACGAGGCCTTCGAGGCGCCGGTCCTGCGGGGCGAGCCGAGCCCGCTCGCCCCGCCGGCCGACGATCCCAATCTCGCGGCGTTCCGGGAGCTCGGCGACGCGGAAGCCGAGGCCTACGAACGTGCCCTCAACGGCAGTGGCACGCCGACGGACCCGGGCTGCCTCTCCGAGGCGCGGTCGGCGATCTATCCGGCCACACGACCCGAGGTCTCGCAGCTCCTGGCCGAGCTGCTCGTCGAGGAGGAGGGACGGCGGTCGTACGTCGACGCCCTGTCGTCCTGGGCGGACTGCATGCGCGGACGTGGCTACGAGGTGGCGGAGCCGGTCGACCCGCTCGTCCTCGTGCAGGGCCGGAAGGACGAGCTCCTCCGCTCCGCCGACGAGGACGATCCGCCGACTCCGCTCACCGATGGCGAGCTCCAGGGTCTGCGGGACTTCGAGGTGGCCGTCTTCGACGCCGACCAGGCGTGTCGTGACGAGTCCGGGTTCGCCGAGGCCGCCGACGTCTTCGAACGGAACGTCCACGCGGCCGTCACCCAGGAGTTCCCCGAGTTGGGCGAGAGCACCGGTTGAGCGCCGGGGTTCGGACCCGGGTCGAACGGGACCGGACCGGTCGTCCGACCTGGTCACCGGTTCGGCGCGCAGCCGGCGCCACGTGCGGGAGATCAGGTTGCCGTCCCCCCGCTTCGCCCGTAGCATTGACGCCTGGCAATCGCTGCCCCCGCGATCGCCGCGCTCGGCGGTGCGTCACCTCCCGCCGGCAAGTTCGTCACTCGTCTCTCCCTCGGAGTCTGCCCCCGTGCCCACGATCGAGCAGCTGGTCCGCAAGGGCCGTCAGTCGAAGCCCAAGAAGGGCAAGACGCCCGCGCTCAAGGGTTCGCCGCAGCGCCGTGGCGTGTGCACCCGCGTGTACACGACCACCCCGAAGAAGCCGAACTCGGCCCTCCGCAAGGTGGCCCGAGTCCGCCTGACCAGTGGCATCGAGGTGACCGCCTACATCCCGGGCGAGAAGCACAACCTGCAGGAGCACTCCATCGTGCTCGTGCGCGGTGGTCGTGTGAAGGACCTCCCTGGTGTGCGCTACAAGATCATCCGCGGCGCGCTCGACACCTCGGGTGTGGCGAACCGCAAGCAGGCCCGTAGTCGCTACGGCGCCAAGAAGGAGAGCTGAGGATGCCCCGTCGTGGAGCGGCCCCCCGCCGCGAGCTGCCGCCCGATCCGGTCTACAAGTCGGTCCTGGTCACCCAGATCGTCAACAAGGTCCTGGAGCGGGGCAAGCGCACCACGGCCGAGCGCATCGTCTACGAGGCGCTCGACATCGTCCAGCAGAAGACCAACGGCGATCCGCTGACGCTGCTCAAGCGGGCCATCGACAACACCCGGCCGCAGCTCGAGGTCAAGAGCCGCCGCGTGGGTGGCGCCACCTACCAGGTGCCGGTCGAGGTCCGTCCCCGCCGCGCCAACACCCTCGCCGTCCGTTGGATCGTGCAGTTCGCCCGTCAGCGCCGCGAGCGCTCGATGGCCGACCGCCTCGCCAACGAGATCCTCGATGCGTCCAACGCCACCGGTGCGTCGGTCAAGCGTCGTGAAGACACCCATCGCATGGCCGAGGCCAACAAGGCCTTCGCCCACTACCGCTGGTAGCTGGTCGCCACCTCGTCGAGCACGAGACGCGACACACTGGCGCGGTAGCCACCCGGCACGCCCCCCGAACACGAAGAGAACGCTGAACTCATGGCACGCGAGCCCCTGGATCAACTCCGCAACATCGGCATCATGGCCCACATCGATGCCGGCAAGACCACCACGACCGAGCGCATCCTCTACTACACCGGCGTCAACTACAAGATCGGTGAGGTCCACGAGGGCTCGGCCACGATGGACTGGATGGAGCAGGAGCAGGAGCGCGGCATCACGATCACGTCCGCGGCCACGAAGTGCCAGTGGAACGACCACGTGATCAACATCATCGACACGCCGGGCCACGTCGACTTCACCGTCGAGGTCGAGCGATCGCTGCGGGTGCTCGACGGCGCGGTCGCGGTGTTCGACGGCGTCGCCGGGGTCGAGCCGCAGTCCGAGACGGTCTGGCGCCAGGCCGACAAGTACAACGTCCCCCGGATCTGCTTCATCAACAAGCTCGACCGCACCGGCGCCGACTTCTTCTTCTGCGTCGACACCATCGTCGAGCGCCTCGGTGCCACGCCGGCCGTCATCCAGCTCCCGATCGGGGCCGAGGCCGACTTCGCCGGCATCGTCGACCTCGTCGAGATGAACGCTCTGATCTGGCAGTCCGAGGACCTCGGTGCGAGCTGGGACGTCGTCGACATCCCCGCCGAGCTGGCCGACCAGGCCGCCGAGTACCGCGAGCAGCTGCTCGACGTCGTGTCGTTGGTCGACGACAGCATCGCCGAGAAGTACCTCGGCGACGAGGAGATCACGCCCGACGACCTCCGGGCCGCCATCCGCAAGGGCACCCTCGACGGCGCCTTCGTCCCGGTGCTGTGCGGCAGCGCCTACAAGAACAAGGGCGTCCAGCCGCTGCTCGACGCCGTGCTGCACTACCTGCCCTCGCCCCTCGACGTCGGCGCCATCGCTGGCACCAACCTCAAGGGCGACACCGACCTCACCCGCGAGCCCAAGGACTCCGAGCCGTTCTCCGGCCTGGCGTTCAAGATCGCCATCGATCCCGAGTCCAAGGGCAAGCTCGTGTACTGCCGGGTCTACTCCGGCAAGCTCGAGAAGGGCTCCCCGGTGCTCAACTCGACCACCGGCAACAAGGAGCGCGCCGGCCGCATCCTCCAGATGCACGCCATCAAGCGCGAGGAGCGCGACGCCGCGGTGACCGGCGACATCGTCGCGTTCATCGGCCTCAAGGGCACCAAGACCGGTGACACGCTGTGCGATCCGGACAACCCGGTCGTGCTCGAGGCGCTCGAGTTCCCCGAGCCGGTGGTCCACGTGGCCGTCGAGCCGAAGTCGAAGGCCGACCAGGACAAGATGGGCAAGGCGCTGGCCTCCCTGTCGGAGGAGGACCCCACCTTCCGGGTCCGCACCGACGAGGAGACCGGCCAGACCGTCATCTCCGGGATGGGCGAGCTCCACCTGGAGATCCTCGTCGACCGGATGCTGCGCGAGTTCCGCGTCGACGCCACCGTCGGCAAGCCGCAGGTGGCCTACCGCGAGACCATCACCAAGCCGGTCGAGAGCGTCCAGTACCGCCACAAGAAGCAGACCGGTGGTTCGGGGCAGTTCGCCGACGTGGTCATCAACCTCGAGCCGACCGGCCCGGGTGGTGGCTACGAGTTCGACGACAAGATCAAGGGCGGCGTGATCCCGAAGGAGTACATCCCCTCGGTCGACGCCGGCTTCCGCGACTCGATGACCAACGGCGTGCTCGCCGGGTTCCCGACCGTCGACATGAAGGTCAGCCTCGTCGACGGCTCCTACCACGACGTCGACTCCTCGGAGATGGCGTTCAAGATCGCCGGCCAGATGGTGTTCCGCGAGGCGGTCCGCCGGGCCGGTCCGGTGATCCTCGAGCCCGTCATGGACGTCGAGGTGACCACGCCCGAGGACTACATGGGCGATGTGATCGGCGACCTGAACAGCCGCCGCGGCAAGGTCGGCAAGATGGAGAGCCGGGGCAACTCCCAGGTGATCCAGGCCGAGGTGCCCCTCTCCGAGATGTTCGGGTACGCCAACGACCTGCGGTCCAAGACCCAGGGTCGGGCCAACTACTCGATGCACTTCGGCTCGTACCAGGAAGTCCCGAAGTCGGTGTCCGAGGAGATCGTCGCCCGTATCCGCGGCGAGTGATCTCCCCTCCCCCTCTTCGACAGTTCACCAACCAACAGCAACGACGTCCGACCGCCGGACAAGAAAAGGAAGCGGTGTCATGAGCAAGGAGAAGTTCGAGCGGAACAAGCCCCACGTCAACGTGGGGACGATGGGCCACATCGACCACGGCAAGACGACGTTGACCGCGGCGATCACGAAGGTCCTGTCGGATCGCGGCAATGGTGAAGCGACCCCGTTCGACGAGATCGACAAGGCTCCGGAGGAGAAGGAGCGCGGCATCACGATCTCGATCGCTCACGTCGAGTACGAGACCGAGAACCGGCACTACGCGCACGTCGACATGCCGGGCCACGCGGACTACATCAAGAACATGATCACCGGCGCCGCCCAGGTCGACGGTGCGATCCTCGTGGTGTCGGCCGCCGACGGTCCGATGCCCCAGACTCGTGAGCACGTGCTCCTCGCCCGCCAGGTCGGCGTGCCGAAGATCGTGGTCGCCCTGAACAAGGTCGACATGGTCGACGACGAGGAGCTCCTCGAGCTCGTCGAGCTCGAGGTCCGTGAGCTGCTCAACGAGTACGAGTTCCCGGGCGACGACTGCCCGGTCGTGCACGTCTCGGCGCTGCAGGCCCTCGAGGACACCGCCGGTGAGTGGGGCGACAAGATCGTCGGCCTGATGGAAGAGGTCGACGCCTACATCGAGGAGCCCGAGCGGCCCACCGACAAGCCGTACCTCATGCCGATCGAGGACGTCTTCTCGATCACCGGTCGCGGCACGGTCGTCACCGGCGCCATCGAGCAGGGCATCGTCACCGTCGGCGACGAGGTCGAGATCGTCGGCATCAAGGACACCCAGAAGACCACGGTCACGGGCGTCGAGATGTTCCGCAAGCTCCTCGACGAGGGTCGCGCCGGTGAGAACGTCGGCGTCCTCCTGCGTGGCACCAAGAAGGAAGAGGTGCAGCGTGGTCAGGTGCTCGCCGCACCGGGTTCGATCACCCCGCACACCGACTTCGAGGCCCAGGTCTACGTCCTGACCAAGGAGGAGGGCGGCCGCCACAAGCCGTTCTTCGACGGCTACCGGCCCCAGTTCTACTTCCGGACCACCGACGTCACCGGCTCGGTGAACCTCCCCGACGGCACCGAGATGTGCATGCCGGGCGACAACACCGACATGACCGTCGAGCTCGGCGCCCCCATCGCCATGGACGAGGGTCTGCGCTTCGCCATCCGCGAGGGTGGCCGCACCGTCGGCGCCGGTCGCGTCGTGAAGATCCTCAAGTAGCCATGGCCGCCAAGCAGCAGATCCGCATCAAGCTCAAGGCGTACGACCACGAGGTCATCGACCAGTCGGCGAAGAAGATCGTCGAGACGGTGTCGCGGACCCAGGCGACCATGCGGGGCCCGATCCCGCTGCCGACCGAGAAGCACCGGTTCACGGTCATCCGGTCGCCGCACAAGTACAAGGATTCGCAGGAGCACTTCGAGATGCGGATCCACAAGCGGCTGATCGACATCGTCGATCCGTCCGCGAAGACGGTCGACTCCCTCCAGCGGCTCGAGCTGCCTGCCGGCGTCGACATCGAGATCAAGATCCAGTGATGTGTGGCGGCGCTGCCGCCTGATCACCGCTCTCGTCCGGGCCCGGTTCCACGTCGGTGGGGCCGGGCCCGTTCGCGTCTACAGCTCGTCGAGTTGGGTCAAGCCGGTCTTGATGGCCAGCACCACCAGCTGGGCCCGGTCTCGGGCGTGGAGCTTGGTCATCGCCCGACTGACGTGGGTCTTGGCGGTGAGCGGCGACAGCACCAGCTGCTCGGCGATCTCGTCGTTCGAGAGTCCCTGTCCGACGAGCCCGACGACCTCGCGCTCGCGGGCCGTGAGGTGCCGCACCGCCGTGTCGTCCACAGCGGCCGTCGTCGGCCGATCGCCGAGCGAGGCCAGGAGAGATCGGGTCGCCCGGGGGGTGAGCAGCGCGTCACCGGAGGCGACGACCCGGATGGCGTCGAGGAGCACGTCGGGGTCGACGCCCTTGTCCAGGAATCCGCTGGCTCCTGCCGCCATGGCTCCGACGACGTACTCGTCGAGCTCGAACGTGGTCAGCACGATCACTCGCACGCCGGCGAGGTCATCGTCGGCGGTGATGGCTCGCGTCGTCGCGATGCCGTCGCGGCCCGGCATGCGGATGTCCATGAGCACGACGTCGGCTCGACTCGACCGGATCACCTCGAGCGCATCCTCACCGTCGTCGGCCTCGGCGACGACCTCGAGATCGGGGGCGGAGTCGATGATCGCCCGGAAGCCGACCCGGATGAGCGCCTGATCGTCCACCAGCACGACCCGGATCGTCACGCCGTGACCTCCCGCTCGGGTGCGGCCGGCAGCCAGGCCTCGACGACGAACTGCCCGTCGACCACCTCGACCCCGAGTCGGCCGCCGTTCGCCTGGGCCCGCTCTCGCATGCCGATCACGCCGTGGCCGCCGCCCACCCCGGCCTCGCCGGCGATCGGGTTCGTCACACCGACGTCGAGGCCGTCATCGACCCACGTGGTGCGCAGGTCGGCCGTGCCCGATCCGTGCTTGGCCGCGTTGGTCAACGCCTCCTGGACGATGCGATAGCTGGCGAGCGACACCGCCGGGGCGAGGTTGCGGGGCGCACCCGTCTCGGTCCAGGTGACCGCCAACCCGGCGGCGCGCATGGTGTCGACGAGCCGGTCGAGGTCGTCGACCGTGGGGAGCGAGGTGATGGGCTCGCCGTCGGCATCGTCGTCACGTAGCACGGCGAGCAGCTCGCGGAGCTCGTCGAGGATGGTCCGCCCGGCGTCTCGAGCGGTGATCAAGGCGGTCTCGGCATGCTCGGGATCGGCCCGGAGCAGGTGCAGCGCCGCTCCGGTCTGCACGTTCATGACCGAGAGGTTGTGGGCGAGCAGGTCGTGGAGCTCCCGGGCGATGGCCAGGCGTTCCTGGCTGACCTGCTGGCGGGTCTCGGCCTCGGCGGCCAGCACGGCCGAGCGCACCTGGGCCTCGGAGGACTCCCGATAGCGGCGCCACGAACGGGTGGCGTCGGCCACGCCGACGGCGAGACCCGTCCACGCCAGGGTGATCACGGCCCGGGGGTCACCGGGCGCGACGTCGGTGAACAGCAGGTTGAGCCCGTAGAGCAGGGCTCCCGTCGCAGCTCCGAGGAGGATCGCCGGTCGTCGGTCGAGCCTGACGCACAGGGTGGCGAGCAGGACCAGTGCGGCGAAGATCATCGGCGTCGGACGGTCCAGCAGCGCGACGTGGACGACCGTTGCGAAGAGTGCGATCGCCAACAGCACCGGGGTCACGTGGCGCCGGAGCGCGAGGAGCCCGAACGCGCCGACACCGGCGGCCACCTCGGGCCAGCCGGTGTCGAAACGATCGGTGTTGCCGGCGATCAACGCTCCACCGACGGCGATCGTGATGGTCGCCACCACCAGGTCGAAGCGGCGGAGGTCGGCTCGCAACCAGGTCAGGAGCCCGGGCGCCGCGTCGCCGTCGCTGGTGAGGCGATCGCTCACGCGTCGGTTCGGGCGACGTAGATGCCTGCGGCCACGAGCAGTCCGACCACCCAGGCGCCGAACACGGCGTAGCCGGCTCCGGTGCTCAGCAGGTCGGGATCGGACACCCTGCTCATCATCGCAGAGCCGGCCTCGGAGGGCAGGTACTTGAGGAAGACGTCCGTGATGCTGTCGGGCAGGAGGTTCAGCAGGTTCGGGCCGATGAAGACGGCACCGACCAGGGTGGCGATCCCGGCTGCCGTCGACCGCAGCAGGAAGCCGAGGGCGACGCCGATCAGGGCGATGCCCGTGAGGTAGACGGTGGTGCCGACGATCGTGTCGAGTGCGTCGGTGAAGGCGACGGTCTCCTCGGTGCCGGCGTAGACGGCCTGGCCGAGCACGACGGCACCGGCCACCCCGACCGCCATGACGACGGCCGTGCAGACCGAGACGACGACGACCTTCGCGCCGATGACCCGGCTCCGCCGCCCGACGGCGGCGAACGAGGTGCGGATCAGCCCCGTCGAGTACTCACCGGCGACGACGAGCACGCCGAGCACGCCGATGATCATCTCGCTGAGGCCGATCCCGCTGAGGGCGACCTCGACCGGATCGGTGAGCAGCGCCGCCGGGCCCGCTGCCTCGTCGGAGTCGGCGACCGCCGAGAAGATCATGCCGAAGACGATCGTCACCAGCGATGCGCCGAGCAGGGTCAGCGAGGTGGAGCGGACCGACCAGAACTTGATCCACTCACCCCGGATCACGTCGACGGCGCGGATGCGTCCGGGAGGCGACTGCCGGTCGCTGGTGCTCGTGGTGGACGGGGTCATCGTGGGTGGGGTGGTCGTCATGGGACTGTTCGCTTCCGTGGTGGGGGTGGTCGTGGTGTCGGTGGTGGCGGTCATCAGGCGGCGACCGCCTCGCTCGAGCCGGAGCCGTGGTACTGGACGGCCTCGGCGGTGAGATCCATGAAGACATCCTCGAGCGAGCGCTGTTCGGGCACGAGCGAGGTGAGGGCGATGCCGTGGTCACGGGCGAGGACCCCGATCGCGGTCGCGTCGAGTCCGCTCACGCTGACGGTCTCGCGATCATCCGAGACGATCTCGACCCCGTCGCCCCGCATGACGCTCACGAGCTCGTCGAGGCGGTCGGCCCGGACGAGCGTCCGCTCGCCCGCCGCCATCTCCCGGAGCTCGTCGGCGGAGATGTCCTCGATCAGGCGGCCCCGTCCGATGATGACGAAGTGCTCGGCCATGAGCTCCATCTCGCTCATCAGGTGCGAGGACACGAAGACGGTGCGCCCCTCTGCGGCGAGGTCCTGGAGGAGGTGACGGATCCAGAGGATCCCCTCCGGGTCGAGGCCGTTCACGGGCTCGTCGAGCATGACCACCTCGGGATCACCGAGGAGGGCGGCGGCGATGCCGAGTCGCTGTCCCATGCCGAGCGAGAACCCCCCGCTTCGACGCCTGCCGACCGAACCGAGCCCGACCACGTCGAGGACGTGGTCGACGCGCTTCGTGCTGATGCCGTTGGTGACCGCCAGCGAGCGGAGGTGGTCGTAGGCCGACCGTGTCGGATGCACCGCACCGGCATCGAGGAGGAAGCCGAGCGAGGTGAGGGGACGGTGGTGCTGAGCGAGGGGTCGTCCGGCCACGGTCGCCGTGCCGGAGGTCGGCGCATCGAGGCCGAGGATCATCCGCATGGTGGTCGACTTGCCCGACCCGTTCGGTCCGAGGAAGCCGGTGACGATGCCGGGGCGGACGGTGAAGCTCAGGTCGTCGACGGCGAGGGTGGGCCCGTAGGCCTTGGTGAGGTGGCTGACTTCGATCATGGATCCAGTCTCCCCACCGGAGCCGACGAGCGAATCCCACGGCGGAAGTGACTTCGCCTACCACGTGGGGAGTACGCGATTCCTCCGGAACCTGACTCGTCCTTCATCGGCCCTGAACGCACCGGGCCGCACGCTGTCGATGTCCGACGATGACAGGAGCAGAGATGACCAGGATGCGGACCAAGGCAGCGGGCGCCGGCGTGGCGGTGCTGTTGGGCATGGGTGGCGCGGTGGCGGTGGCCACCAGCTCGGGAGCTCAGGACACCGCCCCGCCCGAACCGCCGGCGGAGGCCTCGTCGCTCGACGATCGTGACGGGCCGGACGAGGGTGAGCACTGCGACTGGCTCGACGGAGACCTCTCCGAGGAGGATCTCGCCGAGCTGCCCACCGAGATCCAGGACGAAGCCGACGCGATGATCGCCGCGCTGGACGCAGCCGGCGTCGAGTACCAGCTGGTGCCCGACGAGGAGCTCGGTGTCTCGTTCCCGGAGCCGACGGGTGACGACGAGGCGGCGTGGCGAGCGTTCGAGGACGTCCTCGTCGAGCTCTGGGCCGAGGAGTTCGCCGCGCTGCCCACCGACGAGCAGGCCGAGATCGTCGAGGCGGAGCAGCTGTTCGCCACGGAGCTCCGGGCGGCGCTCGACGAGGCGGGCATCGCCTACGACCTCGAGGTCGATCCGGTCACCGGTGTGGAGTTCCCCGTCTTCGACGAGAGCGACGAGGCGGCCTGGGAGGCGCTCGACCGCCTCGAGCACGACGGCTTCGAGCTGTTCGAGGACGAGCGGTTCGACGACGATCTCGACGACGACGACCTCGA
>JBCCTY010000063.1:0-16746 GCA_039197885.1 Actinomycetota bacterium
GACGGACGGCTCCTGGGCGAGGGCCCGGGCGATCAGGACGCGTTGCTTCTCCCCGCCCGACAGGGTGTGGAAGACGCGATCGGCGAGGCGGGCGGCACCGGTGCGCTCGAGGGCGTCGAGGCAGATGCGGTCGTGGGACGCGCTGATGCGCGCCATGCGGCCGAGGTAGGGGGTACGACCCATCCGCACCACATCCGCGACGGTGAAGTCGAAGTCGTCGGGCCGTTCCTGGGCGACCACGGAGATCGTGCGAGCGACATCCACCGATCGCAGTCGCCAGACATCGGTGCCGTCGACGCTGACCTCACCGGCGCTCGGGCGCAGCGCCTTGTAGAGGGTCCGCAACAGCGTCGACTTGCCGCTGCCGTTGGGGCCGACGAGCGCGAGGAACTCGCCGCTCTCGAGGTCGAGATCGACCGACCGGATGATCGTCGTCCCTCCGAGGACGACGTCGACGTCGCTGAGCTCGACCCTGGTCATCGACCCGACGCCCACGAGTTGTTGCGCACCATGATCGCGAGGAAGGCCGGCCCGCCGATGGCCGCCGTGAAGATCCCGATCGGCAGCTCGGAGGGTGCGGCGACGCGGCGTGCGACCACGTCGACCACCACGAGGAAGATCGCTCCGCCCAGGACCGCGACTGGGAGGAGTCGGCGGTGGTCGGGGCCGACCGCCAGTCGAGCGGCGTGCGGGATCATGAGACCGACGAAGCCGATGCCGCCAGCGACGGAGATGCACGCTCCCGTCACCAACGAGGCCAGGATCAGGAGCCAGACCCGGTAGCGGCCGACGCGGATGCCCAACGACGCCGCCGTGTCGTCCCCCATGACCAGGGCGTTCATCTTCGGTCCCTGCACGGTCAGCCAGCCGCCGACGAAGACGATCGCAGCGGTGGGTGCGACCAGATCCGACCACTCTGCGCTCGCGAAGCTGCCGAGCAGCCAGAAGATGACACCGCGGAGCTGGTTCGGCTCGGCCTGCAACTGCAGGAAGCTCGTGAGCGCGGAGAAGACGTAGCCGACCGCCACGCCGGCAAGGATCAGTCGCGTCGACGAGATCTGACCGGCGCGCTGTCCGAGCGCCAGGGTGAGCAACAGCGAGACGAGCGCACCGAGGAACGCCGCAGCGGAGAGGCCGAGACCGAAGACGGCGGACGAGCCGAGCACGAGCACCGCGACCGCCGCTGCCGACGCACCGGAGGCGGCGCCCAGGATGTAGGGGTCGGCGAGCGGATTGCGGACGACCGCCTGCAGGCACAGGCCGGCGAGCGCGAGCCCGGCACCGACGACGGCTGCCAACAGCACCCTCGGGAAGCGGAACGTCCAGATGATCTGCTCGACCTCGGGCGCGACGTCGGGCGACGCGCCGACGACACGAGCCGAGACGACCTCCCACACGTCGCCGGCCGGGATCCCCACGGCGCCGATGCCGGTGGCCACCACGATGACGACGGGGAGGAGGGCGGCGAGGGCGACGGACACGACCGGCACGGCGGCCCCGGGCAACGCTCCGTCGGCCGCGCTGACATCGGCCACGGGCGATCCGGCGACGAGGTCCGGGTCCGCCGACTGCTTCGAGGCGATGGCGCGGTCGGACACGGCGGCGTCGCGGCGCATCCGGCTGGTCATCGTCGCCTCCCTCGACCCACCACGACGACCGCCCGGAATAGGAATCACTCCTGGAGGACGCGGACACTACACGAGTTGAGCAAGGCCTCGATTCCTCGGGTCACGGGCCGGCCGGCGACGTCGGGCGCGCCGCTCCGAGAGCGACTCCTTCAGCGATCGGTGGGTGGGCCGACCAACTCCCCGGGACCGCAAGGACGTGGTCCGACGCATCGCACATCAGGTACAGGGAGGTGTCTCGTGCGAATCAACCAGAACGTCTCGGCGTTCAACGCATACCGGAATCTGAACAACACGAACATGATGATGGGCAAGTCCCTGGAGAAGCTCTCCAGCGGCTTCCGCATCAACCGAGCGGCCGACGATGCCGCCGGTCTCGTCCGGTCGGAGAGCCTGCGCTCGGAGATCAACGGCTCCCGCCAGGCCACCCGCAACGCCCAGGACGGCATCAGCTTCGTCCAGACCACCGAGGGCGCGCTCAACGAGGTCCACGCCATCCTCCAGCGGATGCGGACCCTCGCCGTCGACGCCGCCAACACGGCGGTCACCGACGGCACCGCCCAGCAGCAGGAGATCGACCAGCTGCTGCAGGAGCTCGACGCCATCGGTGCGCGGACGACCTTCGCCGGCAACCAGGTGTTCCAGGACTACACGACCTCGGGGCTGACCTTCCACGTGGGGCCGAACGAGACGGCCGCCAACCAGCTGACCCTGACCGACAACCTCGCGATGTCGTCGGCCACCGTGTTCGGCGCGAACGTCTCCGGTGTCGACCTGGCGACGGCAGCGACGACCGCCATCTCGACGCTCGACGCTGCCATCGACTCGGTGTCCAACACCCGCTCGACGCTCGGCGCGACCCAGAACCGGCTCGAGCACACCATCGCCAACCTCCAGGTCGCCACCGAGAACCTGATGGCCTCGGAGTCCCGGATCCGCGACACCGACATGGCGCAGGAGATGGTCCAGTTCACCCGGAACCAGATCATGACCCAGGCCGGCACGTCGATGCTCGCCCAGGCGAACCAGGCGCCGCAGTCGGTGCTGTCGCTGCTCGGCTGATCCCGTCGAACCGCTGAAGTCGGCGCCTCGCGCTGCCGACGGGAGCGGAGTCGGATCACTTCGGTCGGCCTGAGCCGACCCGGTACTCGACCATCGCGGCCGCGGCGCGAGCCCCGGCCGACACGACCACGGGATCGACAGCGTGAAGCTGCACCAGCACTACAAGTCGGACGCCGTCTCGACCGCGAGCCCGGCCAAGCTCGTCACCATGCTCTACGACCGCGCCATCCAGGGACTCGACACCGCACATCAGGTGCTCGCCCAGGGTGCCGGCGACCTGGAACTCGCGAACAAGGAGCTGCTGCACGTGCAGCGGATCGTGAGCGAGCTGCAGGTCACCCTCGACCACGAGCGTGGCGGCGAGATCGCCACGAACCTCGACGCCATCTACACGTGGTGCCTCGAGCAGCTCATCGAGGCGAACATGACGAAGCAGGCCGAACCGGTCCGTCTCGTCAGGGGCTCCATCGACGGCATCCGCGACGCCTGGGTCCAGGCCACCGCAGGTCTCTGACCAGGGCGATCCGCCCCACATCCCCCGCCACGGCGACGCAGGTCCTCCCTCCTGCCGTCGCTGTCGCGCGCCAGAACGCTTGAGCGCGTCGGCATCCTGCCGACCTCTTCCCACTGCGTGGCCCGAGGACGGGCAGGAGCGACACGAGGTCGCTGCGGAGGAGGGATCCGATGCGCATCAACCAGAACATCTCGGCGTTCAACGCCTACCGGAACCTGTCCGTGACCAACGGGCAGATGTCGAAGACCCTGGAGAAGCTCTCCAGCGGCTTCCGCATCAACCGCGCGTCCGACGACGCCGCCGGCCTGGTGAAGAGCGAGAACCTGCGGTCGGAGATCAACGGCTCCCGGCAGGCGACCCGCAACGCCCAGGACGGCATCAGCTTCGTCCAGACGGCCGAGGGCGCGCTCAACGAGGTCCACACGATCCTCCAGCGGATGCGGACCCTCGCCGTCGACGCCTCGAACACCGCCACGACCGACGGCACCCCCCAGCAGCTCGAGATCGACCAGCTGCTGCAGGAGATCGACGCCATCGGCCAGCGGACGACCTTCGCCGGCAACCAGGTGTTCCAGGACTACACGGTCACCGGGCTGACGTTCCAGGTCGGTCCCAACGAGACGGCCGACAACCAGCTCGTCCTGAACGACAACCTGCTGATGTCGTCGCCGAACGTCTTCGGCTCGAACGTGTCGGGCATCGACCTCACCGGAGCCGCCACCACGGCGATCTCGACGCTCGATGCCGCGATCGACTCGGTGTCGGGCGCCCGCTCGACGCTCGGCGCGACCCAGAACCGGCTCGAGCACACCATCGCCAACCTCCAGGTCGCCACCGAGAACCTGATGGCCTCGGAGTCCCGGATCCGCGACACCGACATGGCCGACGAGATGGTCAACTTCACCCGCCACCAGATCATGACCCAGGCCGGCACGGCGATGCTCGCCCAGGCCAACCAGTCCCCCCAGTCCGTGCTCTCGCTGCTCGGCTGACGACGGACCCGGAGCGCAGCCCGTTGTCCTCAGCTCGGAGGGTCGATCTGCCGATGCTTGAGGTGGACACCCATCCGGAGACGACATCGTGACCTCCCCGACCTTCAACTTCGGCGGCATCGCCTCAGGGCTCGACACGAACTCGATCATCGAGCAGCTCATCCAGGTCGAGCGCAACCCCGTCGTGCTGATGCAGCAGCGTCAGGACACCTATCAATCCCGCGCCGATGCCTGGAGCTCGATCTCCACGCAGATGTCCTCGCTGCGATCGTCGATCGACTCGCTCCGCGACATGAGCGACTTCGACGACCTGATCTCGGTCCGGTCGTCCAACGAGGACGCCGTCGAGATCGCCGTGAGCAGTGGCGGCTCGACCGGCAACCTCTCGTTCACGGTCGATCAGCTCGCCACGTCACACCAGCTCGCCTCGGCGACCACCTACACCAGCACCGCCGACAGCGTCGGCGCCGGGACGATGACCATCAGCGTCGGTGGCGTCGACCACGACATCGTCACGACGAGTGGCACGACGGTCGAGAACCTCGCTGCCCAGATCAACGACGCCGGCATCGGGGTGACCGCCAACGCGCTCCAGGTGGACGACTCGACCGTGAAGCTCGTCCTCACGAGCGAGGAGACGGGCCAGGCGAACCAGTTCACCGCCACGGGCCTGGGGACCTACGACATGATCCAGGAGGGCGTGAACTCGATCGTCAGCATGGGCACCCTCCAGGTCCAGCGCTCGACGAACGTCATCGACGATCTCGTCCCCGGTGTCGACGTCACCCTCAAGGAGGTCACGACCTCGCCGGTCACGATCGACAGCGACCGTGACATCGACGGCGCGGTCGAGCGGGTACAGGGCTTCGTCGATGCGCTGAACGGCGTCATGAACGAGGTCAGGACCCAGACCCGCTTCGACGCGGAGGGCGACAACGACGGGCCACTCCTCGGCGATGGATCCCTCCGCGAGATCGAGGGTGAGCTGATCCAGGAGGTGACCGGTCTCATCGACGCGTTGGGCACCGATCGCAACTACGCGGCGTCGGTCGGCATCGAGTACACGACCGAGGGCGTCTTCGAGCTCGACGCGGCCCGGCTCCGCGAAGCCCTGAACGAGGACTTCGACAGCGTCACCCAGTTCTTCGCCCGATCGGGGACCGCCGACGACTCCCGCGCCCAGTTCGGCTTCGCCTCCGACGCCACGGTGCCCGGCTCCTACGGCGTGGTCGTCACCCAGGCGGCGACGCAGGCGCAGACGGTCGGCAGCGTCTACTCGGCCCCGGGGACCGACACGACGCTCACCATCCAGAACAACGACGTCTCGCTCGACGTGACGATCGGTGCCGGCGACACCATCGACACCGCGATCTCGAAGCTCAACTCGGCGCTCGACAACGCGGGCCTCGGCTCGTTGCGGGCGTCCAACGAGAGCGGCGCCATCAAGCTGGGCCAGCTCCGCTACGGCGACAGCGGCACGTTCACCGTCTCGGGCTCCGCCGGCCTCGGCCTCGACGGCACCCACACCGGGGTCGATGCCGCCGGCACCATCGACGGCGTCGCCGCCGAGGGCTCCGGACGGACGCTGACCTCGACGGCGGGCAACAGCGAGGGCCTCGGCGTGACGGTTGCCGTGACCGAGGCCGAGCTGTCGGGCGCCGGTGGAACGATCGCTCTCGGCCAGATGTCGTACTCGCGTGGCCTGATGGGCGAGCTCTCCGAGCTCATCTCGAACTACGAGGGCGCCGAGGGCGAGATCGCCCTGGCCCAGGACCGGTGGACCGACCAGATCGACGACCTCGACACCCAGATCGAGCGGTACGAGGACCGCCTGGCCTTGAGGGAAGCGACGCTGCGCCGACAGTTCACCGCGATGGAGACCACCCTCTCGAACCTCCAGGGTCAGATGTCGTTCCTCTTCCCGGGCAGCTGACGTGGTCGACACCGTCGCCGTCTGGGACAGCGCGCTGGACCGCTTCGCCGATCTCCTCGACCGCATCGAGGCCGCCCTCGAGCTCGGCGACTTCGACGACCCCGAGTTGGTCGAGCTGCTCGCACACCGGCCCGACGACGCCCTGCCGCCGTTCCCGGTCGACGCGGGGCTGCAGCGGCGTGCGGCCGCCCTGCGCGAGGAGGGCGAGCGTCTCGCCGCCCTCGTCGTGAGCCGGCGCGACGAGATCGGCGGCGAGCTCGCCCAGGGCGACGACCGTCGCCACGCCGCTCGCCGCTACCGCCGCTCGGTCCGCCTGGCCTGATCCGCTCCCGGGCGGGCTTCGGACCACACCTTTCCCCACCCCGACCGCGGTCGACGGGGGAGGCACACGGAGGGAGCGACGCTCGACGGATCGGGCACGGCGCGGAGCCACAGCACCCTGAACGCACCCGATCACACCGCACCGCACCCGGTCGGTGGAGCGAACCGAGCCGGACGTGGCTGACCTCGACCGGCGCCAGCAGATCGTCGAGTACGCCCGCGCGCTCCCGCTCGCCCACCGCATCGTGATCGGTGCCGCCGTCGCCGTGATCGCGCTGTCGGGCTTCCTCTTCTTCCGGTGGGTCTCCCAGCCGTCGTGGACCGTCGTCGCCTCGGGGCTCGAGCCCGAGGACGTCGCCGAGGTCGTGAGCGCACTCGACGACGCCGGGATCGCCTCGAGGGTCCAGGAAGGCCCGACCCGGATCGAGGTCAACCGCTCCGACCGCTTCTCCGCCAACGCCGCGCTCGAGGAGGCCGGCGTGGTGACCGCCGGCGCCATCGGTGACACCATCGGCAACGAGCTCCTCGACAGCCAGGGCCTGTCGGTGACCGACGCCCTCCAACGCGAGAACATCCGCCGGGCGCTCGAGGGTGAGCTGTCCCGCACGCTCGTGGCGATGGACTTCGTCCGCAGCGCGCGCGTCTCGCTCGTCACACCGGAACCGGCGCTCTTCGCCGAGGACGAACAGCCCGTCCAGGCCTCGGTGGCCCTCGATCTCCGGTCGCGCCCGACACCCGAGAACGTCGACGCGGTCGTGCTGATGGTCTCCGGAGCGGTCGAGGGGCTCGAGCCCAACCAGGTGACCGTGGTCGACACCGACGGCAACGTCTGGAGCGCGCCCAACACCGGCTCGGGCACCGCCGGCGCCCGCAACGACAACTGGTCGTTCAAGACCCAGGTCGAGCGATCGCTCGAGGCGAGGATCAGCGGCCTGCTCGACGGGCTCGAGGTGCGAGGCGACGCCGTCGTCACCGCCCAGGTGAACTTCGACGAGACGACGATCGAGAGCACGACGTTCGATCCCGACAGCGGCGTCCAGCTCCGTCGATCCCTCCAGGAGGAGGACATGCAGGGCATCAACGCCGATCCCGGCGGCGTGCCCGGTGTCGACGGCGGCGCCATCGAGGTCGGTGAGGGCGGCGAGTTCACCTACACCAACCGGATCGAGAACCTCGAACAGGGCTTCAACTCGGTCGAGACCATCACCATGAAGGCCTCCGGCGTGATCGAGAACGTCAACGTGGCGATCGCCATCGACGACGGGACGGTCACCGGCGAGCCGGTCCCCGCTCCCGAGCAGGTCCTGCGACTCGTCACCGCCGGTCTGGGACTCGACGTGGAGGCGGGTGACCAGGTGGCCGTGGAGTCCTTCCCGATGGCGGCCGCCGACGAGGAGGCCGACCTCGTGACCTCCGCCGGCGCGGGCGGCATGGACATCATCAGCCTCGCCGCCCAGGCCGTCGGCGGGCTGGCCCTGCTGGCGGTCATCGGCGGGCTGTTCTTCCTCGCCCGTCGCTCCGACGAGGAGGACGAGGAGGAGGACGACGTCCTCGCCGAGGAGGAGACCCGCGAGCTCGGTCGGGGCCGGAACATCCCGGCGATGGAGGAGCTCGACAACGAGGGGGCGGAGATCCGCAAGGAGGTCGTCGCGCTGGTCCGCACCAAGCCCGACGAGATCGCCGGCCTGCTCCGGGTCTGGCTGAACGAACGCTGAGGAGGCGACGATGCCGCAGGGACTGCTCGACCTGTCCAACGCCGATGCCGGCGCGCTCACCAGCCGCCAGAAGGCGGCGGTCCTCCTCGTCTCGGTCGGACCGGCCGAGGCCGCCAACGTCCTCGCCTACCTCACCGAGGAGGAGGTCGAGATGATCGCGGCGGAGATCTCGCGGCTCGGGGCGATCCCACCACCGCTGATGACCGCCGTCCTCGAGGAGTTCCACCTCCAGGCGGTCGCCAACCAATACATGCTCGAGGGTGGGCTCGACTACGCCCGCGAGCTGCTCATGCAGTGGAAGGGTGAGAAGGGCGAGGAGATCATCCAACGCCTCATCGCGACGGCGCAGATCGCACCGTTCGCGTTCCTCTCGAAGCTCGAACCCGAGCAGCTCCTCCAGTTCCTCAAGGACGAGCACCCGCAGACGGTCGCCCTGGTCTTCGCCTATCTCCCCAGCTCGTTCTCGGCCCGGCTCCTCGCCGGCCTGCCGGAGGACCAGCAGACCGAGGTCTCGTTGCGGATCGCGACGATGGACCGGACCTCCCCCGACGTCATCCGACGGGTCGAGGACAGCCTGAAGATGCGCATGGGCTCGATCTCGTCCTCGGAGATGGGTGGCAGCCGAGGCGGCGCCGAGGACCTGGCCGAGCTCCTGAACTCGGCCGGCCGCACGGTCGAGAAGTCGGTGCTCGACAACCTGAGCGAGGTCGAGCCGGAGCTGGCCGAGGAGGTCCGCTCGCTCATGTTCGTCTACGAGGACATCGTCGGCATGAGCGACCGGGACCTGCAGGAGATGCTGCGGACCATCGACGGCAAGACGCTCGCCCTCGCCACGAAGGGCGTGAAGGAGCCGGTCCGGGAGAAGGTCTTCACGAACCTGTCCGAGCGTGCCGCCAACACCCTCCGGGAGGAGATCGAGTACCTCGGGGCCGTGAAGCTCACCGAGGTCGAGTCGGCCCAGTCGGCGATCGTCGCCGAGATCCGACGCCTCGACGAGGAGGGTCGCATCTCGATGCGTCCGGGCGCCGACGACGGCTTCATCGAGTGACAGCGGGGCGGCGGTGAGCACGCGACGCATTCCCGGCTGGTCGGTCACCACCGACGAGGAGTTCGTCCCGGTCGATCCCGGCGAGCTCCGGCGTCTCGACGACGCCCGGACCATCGGCGAGCCCGTGACCTTCGGCCAGCCGGCGATCGAGCGGCGCCTGGACCTCGACCCGGAGCTCCGGGACCACGTCGACCGGATGGTCGCCGAGGCCCACGCAGCCGGGCTCGCGGAGGGTCACGCCGCCGGGGTCGCCGAGACCGTCGAACGGCTCGACCGCCTCTCCCAGGCCGTGACGTTGACCGTGACCGACGTCGAGGAGCGCATGGAGGAGACGCGGCAGACGACCGTCGGCGGGGTGATCGAGCTCGCGACGTCGATCGCCGAGGCGGTCCTCGGACGAACGCCGCACGACGACGGAGCCGCCCTGCTCCGGCGGGTCGAGGAGGCCCTCGACCTGCTCGACGAGCGACCGCTCACCTTGAGCGTCTCACCCATCGACCTCGACGTCGCCGAGCAGGCGGCATCGAGCATCGAGGACCTCGCGGTCGAGTCCGACCCGGGCCTGCAGGCCGGTGAGGCACGACTGCGGGGCGGCTGGTCGCACGCCGACCTGACGCGAGCGGCGGCCTGGGACGCCGTGCGCCGTCACCTCGACGACGACTGAGGTCCTTCCCGCATGGGGCCCGGCGGCACCGCGAGACGAGCGCTCGTGCGAAGCTGCCGACGATTCAGCCGAGGACGACGGTCGGCTCGTCGCCGACCTCGTCGAGCACGGCGACCGCTCGATCGAGCAGCTCGTCGGGATCGCCGTGGGCACCGGTCTCGCTCCGCTCGAGCACCAGCGCGCCGATGAGCGGCCGCAGCTCGTGCTCAGTGCCGCCCAGCTCGACCGGGGCGGCCGTGAGCGCGTCACGGATGCGGTCGAGCACGACACCGACGGACTTCCCGCCGAGGTTGGAGAGCACGCTCACGAAGGTGTCGTCGTCGAGGCGGCCCACGCGGTCGACGCGGCGGAGACCTCCGGCGACGAGGGCACCGAGGTGGCGCAGGCCGCCGACCAGGTCGGCATCGGACACCGAGGTGCGCAGCTCCCGGAGCGCGGGAACCGTCAGCACCAGGATCGTCACCGGCTCCTCCATGCGGTCGAGGCGGTCGAGCGCCGATTGGATGGCGTCGATCGTGCCGGTCCGGTTGACGAACCCCGTCACCGGATCGGTGCTGGTGAACAGGTCGACCTGGAGCTGCAGGCGTCCGACGTCGGCCATGGCCTGCTCGAGCTCGGTCTCGAGCTCGACCATCCGCTCTCGCAGCGCCGTCAGCTCGTCGGACTCGAACCGCTTCGCCGGGCGATCGGTCAGATCCAGCTCGTCCACACCCGCATCCTTCACGAAGACCCTCCGTCTCCCACTTCGCCTGATCCCGTTCGTCGACCGAGGTCCTACGGACCTAAGCGATTCGAGGGGATCGATCTCGTCGATGTGGTCAGGGGAGGGTACGACAACGACGCCCAGGACGGTTGCCGACCGCCACCGCACCTTTCGCGCGGGCACCGACCGGCCGATGACAGGGGTGTGGAGTCGACGACGCAGCCGAGGAGAGCGACCGCGACCGAGACCGGGCCCGACGAGGTGCTCGCGGCCGGTCTGCGAGCGCTCGACGAGGCGCTGTGGCAGGAGCGAGCCCAGCTGACGGTCCTGGCGCTGCGGGCGAAGATCATGCAGCTCGTCCTGGCCGGGGACGACCGGCGCTGGCTCGAGCGCAGCGTGGAGGATCTCGCCGACGCCGCCCGGATGGTCCGTGCGGCCGACCACGAACCGGGCAAGCTCGTTCGGGCCATCGGCCGCCACCTCGGGCTCGGTACGACCGTGTCCGTCCGCGACGTCGCCGACGCCGCCCCCGGCGACTGGCCCCAGCGCCTCCGTGCGCACGCCGCGGGGCTCGACCGACTGGCCACCGACATCGGCAACGCCGAGCGGGAGAGCCGTCACCTCGCCGTCGGTGGGCTGGCCGCGGTGCGGGGCATGCTCATGGCCCTCACGGGCACCACGGTGAGCACCTCGGAGACCTATGACGGAGCAGGTCGCGCCGTGACGGGCGACCACCACCGCGTCGACGGACGGATCTGAGGTCACCATGGGCTTCATCGGGCTGAACACGGCCTACACCGGACTCGTCGCCGCGCAGATCGGCATCGACACGGCGTCGCACAACGTGTCGAACACCTCGACGGAGGGCTACACGCGACAGCGGGTCGACCAGGTGTCGCGCCGGCCGAACCTCCGCCCCGAGGCCTACATCGGCAGCGGCACCGAGGTGACCGACGTCCGCCGCGCCCGCGACGAGTTCCTCGACGCCCGGTTCCGGTCGGGTGCCGTCGTGCTCGGCTCCCTGACCTCGAACGCGAACCTCCTCGAACGAGCGGAGTCCGTCCTCGGCGAGCCCGACAACGGCCTGACCGTCGCACTCGACGACGTCTTCGACGCCTTCGAGGACATGGCCATCGCCCCCGATGACGAGGCGGCGCGGGTCAGCACCCTGCGCACCCTCGACCGCTTCGCCGACCGCACCCGCGGCCTGGCCCAGGACATGCGCACCCTCGAGGCCGACACGGCCGAGAACATGCGCTTCATGGTCGAGGACATCAACCAGACGATCCTCGAGGTGGCAGAGCTCAACGAGCTGATCGGGGAGGCGGCGACGTCGGGCAACTCGCCCAACGATCTGCTCGACCAGCGCGACCGGCTCCTCGACGAGCTGAGCCGCGAGCTCGGGATCAACGTCGTCCGCCAGGGAGAGTTCGACGTCCGGGTCAGCCTCGGCGGGCTCGCGATCGTCGACGGGATCAACGCCAACACGCTCTCCATCGATCCGGTCACGAACGACCTGCTGCACCCAACGGGCCAGGTCGTCACCCCGGGCGGTGAGCTGGGCGGGACGCAGCGCTTCCTCCAGGACGACCTGCCCGCCATCTTCGGTCGGATCAACACCTTCGTCGACGAGTTCGTCGCCGCCGTCAACACCCAGCACGCCGCCGGCTTCTCGGACGCGGCGACGCCGGGTGGCGACCTCTTCACGGTGACGGCGGGCAGCGAGGCGGAGACGATCGCCTCGGTGCTCACCCAGCCCGGCGATCTGGCGGCCTCCGACGACGGCGCGGCGCCGTTCCCGGTCTTCAACGGCATCAACGCGCAGGCCATGGCCGACCTCCGCGACCAGCTCGTGGCGAGCGGCGGGACCGAGACCCCCGGCGGTGCGCTCCGGTCGTTCATCACGCAGCTCGGGGCGCAGGTGGCGACCGCCCGCCGCGGCGCCAACGCCCAGGACGAGCTGGTCGCCGCAGCGGAGCTCACCCGGGACGCCTCGCACGGCGTGAACCTCGACGAGGAGATGGTCCTGCTCGTGCAGTACCAGCGGGCCTACCAGGCCTCTGCTCGTGTCATCACGACGGTCGACCAGACCCTCGACGTGCTCATCAACCGCACCGGGCTCGTCGGACGATGAGGCGGCTCCTCATCCGGCTGGTCCTGCGGACGACGGGCACCGGGCGGTCCACGCCGCCGGCGGAAGGGAGCTGAGCCGTGCGCGTCTCACACGAGACCCTCATCGACCAATCGCTGCGCCGGCTGCAGGGTCGGCTGCGCAGCTTCGAGGACATCCAGGTGCAGCTCGGCACGGGCAAGCGCTTCCAGGTGGCGTCCGAGGACGTCCCGGGCATGAACGTCGGCTTGACGCTGCGGGCCGAGATGCGATCGCTCGAGCAGGCCGGGCGCAACGCCGACGACGGCGAGGCCCGCGTCAACACGGCCGACTCGAAGTTGCAGCAGATGGTGACCTCGATGCGCCGCGCCAGGGAACTGACGGTCCGTGGCGCCACGGAGCTGAACCAGGACGAACGGAACGCCATCGCACTGGAGATCTCCCAGATCCGCGACGAGCTGTTGTCGTCGGCGAACTCCTCGTACCTCGACCAGGGCCTGTTCGGTGGCTTCGCCGCAGCCGACGCCGTCACCAACGTCGCCGGCACCTGGACCTACACCGGTGACACCGGCGCGGTGATCCGACGGGTCGCCGACGGCGAGAACGTGCAGGTGAACGTCACCGGTGACGAGGTCTTCGGCTTCAACGCCGGGCAGGACGTCTTCTCCGTCCTCGACGACCTCGAGGCCGACCTGCTCGGCGGCGACCAGGCAGCCGTCGCCGGGCGTCTCGGCGACCTGGACGACCGGCTCGACGGTTTGCTCTCGGGGCTCGCGCAGCTCGGTGCCGCCGGGGGCCGCATCGAGGCCGCGCAGCTCCGCAACGAGGAACAGCAGGGTGTCCTGCTCACCCGTCTCACCGAGGTGGAGGACGTCGACCTCACGGAGGCGGTGATGGAGCTCCAGACCCAGGAGGTCGCGCTGCAGGCTACGTTGGGTGCGCTCAGTCGGGCCCTGCAGCCCTCGCTCGTGGAGTTCCTCGGGTGAGCGCGACGACCGGACTGACCCCCATGACCGATGGCGACGACTCGATGAGCGACGACGAGGACCAGATCCTCCACCTGGAGCGGGGCATCCCGGGCCTCACCGACGCCGAGCGGTTCGTGCTCTCCGACCTGGGCGACGATGCCGAGTCGGCCTTCCAGCTCCTCACCTCGGTCGACGAGCCCGACGTGGCGATCATCGTCGCCGTGCCCTGGCTGTTCTTCCCCGACTACGAACCCGAGCTCCCCGATGCCGAGCAGGACGCGCTCGGCATCACCGAGCCCGAGCAGGCCGTGGTGTTCTGTCCCGTCACCCTCGACGGCGAGCACGATCAGATCCACCTCAACCTGCTCGGTCCCTTCGTCGTCAACGCGGCATCGCGCCGCGGACGGCAGATCGTCCTGGCAGACTCGGAGTGGCCCGTCCGAGCCGCCGTCGATCTGGAGCTGTCGTGAACGAGATGCCCCGAAGCCACCGACACCTCACCACGAGGGCGTGAACCGGAGCGAGCGCTGATGCTGGTGCTCTCCCGCCGCAAGGGCGAGTCGGTCATCATCGGCGACAACGTCACCATCACCGTCGTCGACGTGCGCGGCGATCAGATCCGTCTCGGCATCGACGCCCCGCGCTCGGTCAAGGTGTACCGCGAGGAGGTGTACCGCCAGGTCGTCGCGGAGAACGAGGCCGCCGCCCGGTCGGTCGACGCGGCAGCCGACGTCATCCGCCGGGCCCGGCGTCGTCCACCCGCCGGCGGCTGATCAGCGCTTCCTGCGCAACCGCCCAGCACGCCCCCAGGCGGCCGATCAGCGCTTCCTGCGCAACCGCCCGAGCACGCCCTTCGGCTCCTCGGGCGGTGGCGGCTCGGGGAGGTCGCGCAGCAACGCCGCCACCTCCTTCGCGTCGGACGGACGGTCGTCGCGGTCCTTGGCCATCAATCGCTCGACGAGGTCGACGAACGGTCCGGTCACCGAGGCCAGCTCCCGGAGATCGGGGACGGGCTCGGAGCAGTGGGCATGGAGGAGATCGGTCCGCTCGCCGTAGAACGGCGCGCGGCCACTGACGATCCGGAACAGCGTGGCACCGAGCGAATAGAGGTCGGCTCGAGCATCGACCGGCTCCGAGCGGGCCTGCTCGGGGGACAGCCAGAACGGTGACCCGTAGACCCGACCCTCGGCCGGTGCGGGCCCGTCGACCGCCCATGCCAGGCCGAAGTCGAACACCACGGCGCGGCCGTCATCGGCGAGCAGCACGTTGGTCGGCTTGATGTCGCGATGGACGATGCCGTGCTCGTGGACGTGGGCGAGGCCATCGGCGATCTGGGCACCGAGGTCGACCGCCGTGGCCTCGTCGAGGCGGCGGCTCGGGGCCAGCCGATCGCCGATCGTCTCGCCCGGGATGAGCTCCATCTCGAGGTAGATGTTGTCGCGGTACTCGTCGTAGCGGTTCGCATGGATGACGTTGGGGTGGTCGAGGCGACGGGTGATCTCCCACTCCTGCTCGAAGAGCTCGCGGACCTCGCGCCGGGCGACGGCGAAGGGGGTCAGCACCTTGAGGGCGACGACCTCGCCGTCGGACCGCACCGCGCGGTAGACGATGGCGACACCGCCGCGCCCCAGGACGTCGTCGATCTCGTAGGTGCCGAACCGACGACCGATCCAGACGTCGGTCTCACCGCCCAGCTGCACCGCTGACCTCCCGGACCGACACGCCCCCGACGCTACTTCGCCGGGACCCGCGTCAGGCGTGGATGCGGCGCCCTGGCGACGCCGACCGGACCGAGCGACCGGCCCGGTCATAGCCCTCGGCGGGGCCCTGCTCGACGTCGTCGCGACGACGGCGCACCTCGTCGAGGTGGGCTCCGGTGAGGGCCGTCACCAGCTCGCGGGTCGCGGCCAGGTCGACCGTGGCGGCACGGAGCCGCTCGCTCAGGCGCTCCAGGGCAGGACCCGTGGTCTCGTCGGCGCGGGCGATCAGGTCACGGAGGCGAGCCGAACCCGGCTCGAGGTCCCACCGCAGCGCGAGCTCGGCCACCGCCGCAGCGCGCAGCAGGTCGACCCGCGCGAGCTGATCCTCGGCCGACGCGATGTCGTCGAGCGCCACGCCGAGATAGGTGGCGTCACCGATCCCGAGCAGGAGGAGGCAGACGTGGTGCCGGTAGTGCAGCTCGTCGAGGAGGTCGGCCTCCTCGGTCAGGGTGGAGACCACCCGCTGGTAGACCGGATCGCTCACGACCCACCGTTCCGCACGATCCCGGCCGCAGCCTGCTGCTGGGCGATCACCGACGCCAGCAACGCCGTCTCCTCGGCGGAGGCACCGGTCCCGGCCGGGCCGGCGCCGATGAGGTCGAGCACGCTCGTCGAGCCGGCGCCACCGAGCAACGAGGCGGCGGCAGCGGCCGGGTCACCGGCAGCGGTCAGCGACTCGAACGCCTCGCCGCTCACCAGCCCACCCGCGGCCACCTCGGCCGGCACCCCCAGGTCCTCGAGCACGCCCACGACGAAGTCGTCGGCCGCCGGGACCAGATCGTCGGGCCCATCGGCCGAGCCGCTCGGCGCGTCGTCGGTCCCGCTCTCGGTCGCCCGCCCGGCGCTCCCCGTCCCGACCTCCGCGGTCGAGTCACCCGTGGCGAGCGAGACGGTCGCCGCACCGGCCTCGTCGACCCGGTCCTGCGGCGACACCCCGGCATGGCGGGCGGCATCGCTCAGCAGACCCTGGAACTCGGCGGTGCCGAACCCGGTCAGCCCGAACCGAGCCTGGATGGAGGAGATCCGAGCCAGGACGTCCTCGATGGCCATGGCGATGCTCCCTCCGGTCACGGGCCGTCACCACGTGTAGTCGTCAACCGATCACATGGCGTAAGGGGACCGAGCTATGCTCTCCGTCGGTGGGATGTGTGGCGCTCTCCGTGGGACCAGGTCCCGGCCTCGGGATCGGTCCCGTGGTGCGACGAGGTCCTTACGTCATGCCCCGAGCGGCCGACCCATCCTCCGTGACGGTCGAGTGGACGGACGTGGCGTGAGCGGACGGACGGTCGGCACGGAGGGAGACGGGGCGTTGGATCGGGCGACGAGGAGGC
>JBCCTY010000064.1:0-16654 GCA_039197885.1 Actinomycetota bacterium
AGCAGCTCGTCGTCGCGGTAGCGATCGAGGAGGGTCTGCTGGCGGATCGCGAACCACAGCCCGGGAACCTGGAGGACGACGGTGATCCAGACCACGCCCTCGGTCCACGCGCCGAGCAGCCCCAGGCCGCGACGATCGAAGGCGGGTCGGTGGCGGGTGCCGCCGTCGAGCGGGACGGCGTGCCGCGCCGGGTCGTCGCCCGACCAACGCTCGCCGTGGCCGGCGGTGCTCCACGCGGCCTCGGTGGCCGATGCCGCAGCGGTGGTCTCGGCGCCGCAGGTCCCGCAGAAGCGCGCCGCGTCGCCGAGGTCTCGTCCGCAGTTCGTGCAGAAGCTGGCCATCGCATCCACCCACCGTCGGCGCCTGGGCACTCCGATCGGATCAGAGCGTGGCGTCCTTGAGCGTTGGATTCGAGCAGCCGGGACCCACGCGCCGTGGGATCCGGGCCGTTCCGGTCAGCCCTTCGCGCGGGCGGTGAAGCCGAACAGCTTGCCGGCGACCTTGCGGATCTGGATCTCCTCGGCGCCCTCGGTGATCCGGTAGCGGCGGTGGTGGCGGTAGATGTGCTCGAAGGGCATGTGGCGGCTGTACCCGTTGCCACCGCAGGTCTGCATGGCCCGGTCGGCGGCGTCGCAGCAGAAGCGGTTGGCCCGGTAGTTGCACATGGCCACCTTGTCGGTGATCTCCATGTGGTCGATGCCCTCGTCGATCTGCCAGGCGGTCTTCCAGATCAGCGCGCGCAGCATCTCGGCCTCGGAGTACAGCTCGGCGAGTGGCCACTGGATCGCCTGGTTCGACGACAGCCGCTTGCCGAAGACCTCGCGGTCGTTGGCGTAGTCGACGGCGACGTCGATGCAGTGGAGCCCGGCCCCGAGGCTCGATGCCGCCTGCCGGATGCGGTTCTCGTGCACGAAGAGCTGGGCGACCTCGAGCCCACGACCCTCCTCGCCGAGGATGTCGGCGTCGGAGACCCGCACGTCGGTCAGCCGGACGTGGGCGTGGTCGGTCGGCATGTTGAACGTCCACATGAACTCGAGCGCCTCGAAGCCGGATGACGCCGTCGGGACGATGAAGCACGTGATGCCCCGGCCGTCGCCGGGGCTCCCGGAGGTCCGGGCGAAGATGTAGTCGTGGGTCGCCTCGTGCACCCCGGTGTTCCAGTACTTCTCGCCGTTGATGATCCACTCGTCGCCGTCCCGGACGGCGGTGGTCTCCATCCAGGTGGCATCCGAGCCGTGCTTCGGCTCGGTGAGCCCGAACCCGATCCGGGCCTCGCCGGCCAACATCTTGGGGATCCACTCGGCCTGCTGGGCCTCGGAGCCGTGGCGTTCCATCATCAGCACCGTCACGAGGTTGCCGATGATCGAGCTCTCGTTCTGGAGGTCGTTGTGGAGGCCGAGGCCCCGACGGGCGAGGTGCTCTCGGACGATCGCCATGCCGAGGTTGGTGCCGTCACGGCCACCGAAGCGCTCGGGCAGGTGGTAGCGGTAGAGCCCGGCGGCGTCGGCGCGACGTCGCATCTCCTTCAGCAACTCCTCCCACTCCTTGTTCGGGAGGCCGTCGCGGTCCCAGTCGGTGCGGGAGTCCTCGCGACGGTGGTCGAAGAATCGCTCGTTGTCGTCCTGGGCCTGGAGCGGCACGATCTCGCGCTCGATGAAGTCGTCGCACTCCTCGAGCAGCGCCTGGATCTCCTTCGGGATCGTGAAGTCCACGGTCCCCTCCCCTCGTCGTGACCTGCTCGGGAACCTACCGTCCGGTCGCGGCGGTGGGCAGATCGGCGCCGATCAGATCGAGACGGCGGAGGATGCGTCGATGACGCGGAGCATCCGAGCGGTTTGTGCCGCATCGAGATCGAGCTCGTCGAGCCGTTCGAGGAGCGACTCCAGCTCGTCGAATCGCTCGGCGGTGACGGCGCCGTCGGCGAGCGACGCCCACAGCTCGTCGAGCCGTTCGAGGAGCTCCTCCGCCCGGTCGGGCTGGCGCCGTGGGGCCGTCGCAGGGGTCTCGTGCCGGCCGGGGGACCGGTGCCGGACGGCCGGTTCACGCAGGTCGGCGACGGGCTCGCTCGACGGCCGAGGGGTCGGGGACGGTGTCGTCGACCGTCCCGCGGGCTGGGCCGAGTGGGTGTCGTGGATGCGTTGGATCAGCCCGGCGATCCGGTCCCGCTCGCGCCGGTTGGTCGGGATCGCGTCCCACAGCTCGGACAGGATGCTGATGGCCCGGAGGCGTTGGCCGTCCGCGGCGAGGAGCTCGCCGAGTTGACCGCCGCGATCGATGGCCACGTCGAGGTGGCCGCCGCCGAGCAGGTTGCGGATCGACTCCTCGGCATCGTCGAGCCCGACGCCGGCTCGGTCCGGGGTGTGGCGTGCCGCGGCCACTCGCAGGGCGCGGTCGCTGGCCGTGATGAGGTCGGACTCCAGCCGACGGATCCCCGATCGGGTCCAGGCGTCGAGCTGCCATTCGTCCGGCCCGATGGCGGTGATGATCCGCAGTCCGGAGAGGTCGCGGGCCACCCGTCGGACGGCGTCGTGGTCGCTCGTGCCGAGCGCCCGGGCCAACACGGCCGTCGTCATCGGCATCGTCGACACGGCGAGGTGCGAGAGCAGCTCCCAGGATCGGTCGTCGAGGCGGTCGACGACGACGCGCAGGATCAGGTCGCGCAGCGGGCTCGCGCCGTGATCGACGTCGGCGGCCAGCTCGCGCTGGAGTCGCTGCCGGGCCGGGCGACCGAGTCGGATGACCGCGTCGCACAGCTCCACGAGGCGCGGATGCCCGCCGATGGCGTGGCGGACGACGAGCGGGAGGTCCTCGACGAGGTTGGCGACACGGGGCCAGGCGCCGACGAGCTCGTCGAGCTCGGTCCCACCCAACGAGGTGAGCGGGAGCACGGGCAGCGTGCCGTTGAGGTCGTCCACCGGGCAGCGTGAGGTGACGATCAGTCGGCCGGTGCCCACCTCGGCGGCACGGACGAGCTGCATCACGAGGCGTTGGGCGCCCCGGTCGCGGAACTGACCGGTGGCGGGGGAGAGCTGGCGGTCGAGCCCGTCGAGCACCAGCAGGAGCGGTTCGTCGCAGATCGACGCCGCGAGCCGGGCGACTCGCTCGTCGTCGGTGGTCGCTCGTCGGAGCCAGGCGGCGCGCCCCGGGAGGGCGCGGGCGACGCGGGTCGTCACGAGCGCCGGGTGCAGGTGTCGCTCGACGACGGCGCACGGGCGGTCGTCGGCGTGGAGCTCGGCCACGAGCTGGCGGGCGATGGCCGTCTTGCCGATGCCACCGGGGCCGGTGAGCTGGACGCCGCGTCCGTGCTCGTTGCCCAGCAGCAGGCTCCGGGCCGCCTTGAGCTCGCGCTGGCGACCGATCGGACCGTGTCGTCCTCGCACCCGTCCCATGGCGACGACCGTACCGAGCCGTGGCCACGGATGGGGGTCACCCGCCCACCGCAGGTGAGCATTGGCCCGCGTGGAGGTCCCGGCTGCGCCGCCCTCGCCGAGCACGAGGCGCACGACCAGATCATGGGCGACCGGTCGGGGGCGCCCGCCTAGGGTCGTCGGCATGCGAGTCGCAGCAGCGCAGCTGCCACCGGCCTACCTCGATCGCGAGGCCACGATCGATCGGGTGCTCGAGACGATGGCGCGGGCCGCGGACCAGGGAGCCGAGCTCGTCGTCTTCCCGGAGACCTTCGTCCCCGGCTACCCGTCGTGGGTCGACTTCACCCACGCCTCTCACTTCGATCATCCCGATCAGCGGCGGGCCTTCGCCCAGTACCTCGCCGCCGCCGTCGACATCGAGCGTGGCGACCTCGATCCCGTGGTCGAGGCGGCGAGCGAGCACGGCCAGTTCGTCTACCTCGGCGTGGCCGAGCGCTCGCGATCGGGCACGTCGATCCACTGCTCACTCGTCGCCGTCCATCCCGACGACGGCATCGTCGGTGTGCACCGCAAGCTCAAGCCCACGTATGGCGAACGGCTCGTGTGGGCCGACGGCGACGGTGCCGGGCTCCGGGTCCACGACGCCCGAGGGGTGCGGGTCAGCGGCCTGAACTGCTGGGAGAACTGGATGCCGCTCGCCCGCGCCGCGCTCTATGCGCAGGGCCCGCAGGTCCACGCCGCCACCTGGCCCGGCTCACCGGCGGTCTCCCACGACATCAGTCGCTTCGTCGCGATGGAGGGCCGCATGTTCGTCGTGAGCTCCGGTGCGGTGTTGCGAGCCGAGCACCTCCCGGAGGACTTCGCGTTGCGGGACGAGATGATCGCCGTCCTGCCTCGCTACGCCTCGGGGGGAGCGATCATCGTCGCGCCGGACGGCACCGTCCTCGCCGAGGGTGCGGCGCACGAGGAGACGGTGTTGGTGGCAGACCTCGACCTCGCGCTCGTGGGCGAGGCCCGCCACAACTCCGACGCCGCCGGTCACTACAGCCGCCCCGACGTGCTCCGGCTCTCCGTCGACCGTCGCCGTCGAGAGCCGGCCGAGTTCGTCGACGACTGATCGGCGACGTGACTCAGGTCGAGGCGATCGGGACGCCCAGGCGGCCCTGGTGCAGCCAGCGCAGCCGCGCCTCGGTCGCCGCCAGCTCGCCGTTGCGCGACGGGAACGGGCTGGCGATCGACCCGGCCTGCTCCTCGGCCCCGCGTTGCGCCACCGCGCTCCGTCTGGCCCGCTCGGGCCGGCGCTGGTCGTCCCCCAGCGCACGGGACAGCGAGCCCGGAGGTTGGACCACGCCGGCGACGACGAAGCGCTCACCGTGACGGAGGTCGCCGGTCAGGCGGCGCTCCGCTCGTCGGGAGACGTCCGGCATGCGCCGTCAGCCGGTGGCGCGGACGTGACCGCGGTTGACCGCCGAGGCGACGGCCCGGAGCGAGGCCGTGACGATGCTCTTGTCGAGGCCGACGCCCCAGACCGATTCACCCTCGTCGATGACCATCTCGATGTAGGCCGCGGCGTCGGCGTCGGCGCCGCCGGTCACCGCATGCTCCGCGTAGTCGGTGAGCCGCAGCGTGAACCCGCAGTCGCGGCGCAGCGCGTTGCAGAACGCCTCGATCGGACCCGACCCGGAACCGGAGATCTGTCGCTCCACGCCGTCGACCACGACGTCGGCCGTCAGCGTCGTCTCCTCGTCCTCACCCGACACGGTGGTCGCCCGATGGCGGAGGAACTGCAGTGGCGCGGTCGGGGCGAGGTAGGTCCGCTCGAAGGTCTCCCAGATCTCGACCGGCTTGATCTCGGCGCCCGAGTCGTCGGTGATCGACTGGACGACCTGGGAGAACTCGATCTGGGCCCGACGGGGCAGGTCGAGGCCGTACTCACTCTTCAGGATGTAGGCCACGCCCCCCTTGCCCGACTGCGAGTTGACCCGGATGATCGCCTCGTAGGAGCGACCCACGTGGGCCGGGTCGATCGGGAGGTACGGCACCTCCCAGGTGTCGTAGTCGTCGGGCAGGTCCTCCATGCCCTTCTTGATCGCGTCCTGGTGGGAGCCGGAGAAGGCGGTGTAGACGAGGTCGCCGACGTAGGGGTGCCGGGGGTTGACCGGGAGCCGGTTGGCGTACTCGGTGACCCGACGGATCTCGTCGATGTCGGAGAAGTCGAGCTGCGGGTCGACGCCCTGGCTGAAGAGGTTCATCGCCAGCGTCGGAATGCAGACGTTGCCGGTGCGCTCCCCGTTGCCGAAGAGGGTCCCCTCGATGCGGTCGGCGCCGGCCATGACGCCGAGCTCGGCGGCGGCGACGGCGGTGCCCCGGTCGTTGTGCGGGTGCAGCGACAGGATCACCGCGTCGCGGCGCGACAGGTTGCGGTGCATCCACTCGATCTGGTCGGCGTAGATGTTGGGCGTCGACATCTCGACCGTCGCCGGGAGGTTCACGACGACCTTGCGGTCCGGGGTCGGCTCCCACGAGTCGAGGACGGCTTCGGTCACCTCGAGGGCGACTTCCATCTCGGTGCCGGTGAAGCTCTCCGGGGAGTACTGGAGGCGGAGGTCGTCGACGTCGGTGATCTGCTCGGCGTTGGCCCGCACCAGGTCGGCGCCCCGCACGGCGATGTCCTTGACCCCGGCGACGTCGGTACGGAACACCACTCGACGCTGCAGCGTCGAGGTGGAGTTGTAGAGGTGGACGATCGCCCGGGGGATCCCGCGGATGGCGGCGAACGTCTTCTCGATCAACTCCGGACGGGCCTGGACCAGCACCTGGCAGGTGACGTCGTCGGGGACCATGTCGCGCTCGGCGAGGACGCGGGCGAAGTCGTAGTCGGGCTGGGAGGCCGACGGGAAGCCGATCTCGATCTCCCTGAAGCCGATGTCGACGAGCGTCCGGAACATCCGGATCTTGCGCTCGACGTCCATGGGCTCGATCAGCGCCTGGTTGCCGTCACGGAGGTCGACCGAGCACCAGATCGGCGCCTCGGTGATCACCGCACCCGGCCAGGTGCGGTCGTCGAGGCCGAGGCGGGCGAAGGGCCGGTAGCGCTCGAACGGCATCTTCTGGGCCATGGCGGTGTCCTCGTGGTGTCGTGGTCGTGTCGTCAGGGGTGATGGTCCGAACGGGCCCCGAAAAGCGAGAAACCTCCTGGCCCGGTGGGCGCAGGAGGTCTGGCGAGCGTCGTATGTGACGCTCGCCTAGGTGAGCAGAAGGAGGTCGGCAGCTCGAACCATCAGCGCCAGTATGCACGTTGCCGCCCCGCCGGTCCACGAGTCGGCTCGGTGGTGTCGTCTGATCGGTCCACGGCGGGCATCCTGAGCGAGTGGCTCAGACCCCCCGAGGGCCGCTGCGCTCGGCCGAGCTCGCCGAGGCGGTCGTGCTCGCCGACCTCGCCGTCCTCGGCCTCCTCGTCGCCCGCCTGACGCCGTTCTCCGCGCTCGCCCCGGCGCTCGCCGCCATCCCCGTGGCGGTGCTCGCCTCGCGCCGTCGACTCCGGGCCGTGGTCGTCGCCGGGTGGGTGATGGTCGTGCTCACGTTCCTGCTCGCGAGCTTCGGCACCTCGCAGTCGGCGTTGGTGGGGGTGTTGTGGGGAGGCGTGGCCGGTCGTGCGCACCGCCACGGATGGGGGACCCTGCGCCTGCTGGCCACCACGATCGCCGTCGGCTGGACCACCGTCGCCACCGCGACCCTCGGGGTCCTCACGGTGTTCGCCGACTTCCGGCGCCTGGCCCTCGAACAGGTCGAGATCCAGTGGGGTGGGGTGTCGGAGATCCTCTCCGGTGTCGGTCTGGCGGCCATCGCCGAGGTGGGTGACGACGTGGTCGGGACGGCGTTGCGGTGGTGGTGGATCTCGGTCCCGGCGTTCCAGCTGCTGGTCTCGATCGGCCTCGCGCTGATCGTCCGGCGCTTCGGTCGTCCGGTCCTGCGGCGGGTCGATCGCTCGCTCGGCGCCCCGGAGCCGATCGTCGAACCGGTCGCCGGTGTCGCCGGGGCCGCCCCGGGCGTCGAGCTGGTCGCCGTCGGCCTGCGTCGCGGTCCGACGTCGGTCCTGCGCGACGTCGACCTCCGCCTCGAACCGGGCACCGTCACCGTGCTCGTCGGTCCGAACGGTGCGGGGAAGTCGTCGCTGCTCCAGGTCCTCGCCGGGCTCCGAGCCGTCGAGACCGGTTCGCTGCGCCGAGCCGGCATCGGACCGCTCGGCCACCCCGGCGGCGTGGCCGTGGTCGCCCAACGCCCCGAGTCGCAGGTCATCGGGGCCAGGGTCGGCGACGACCTCGCCTGGGGCCTCGAGGTCGTCCCGCCCGAGCACGAGATCGAGCGAGCGCTCACGCTCGTCGGCCTGCCGGGATGGGCCGACCGGGCGACCACGGGGCTCTCCGGTGGTGAGTTGCAGCGGGTCGCGATGGCGGCGGCCCTCGTCCGTCGTCCGGCGCTGCTCATCAGCGACGAATCGACGGCGATGATCGATCCGGACGGCCGTGAGCGCATCCGGGACGCGCTGCGTGCCGCTGCCGACGACGGAGCGATCGTCGTCCACGCCACGCACCTCGTCGACGACCACCGCATCGCCGACCGGGTCCTCGTGGTCGACGGCGGTCGGGTCGTCGACGCCCAGCTCGGTGGTGCGTCGTGATCCGCCTCCGAGGGGTCGGCCACGTCCACGCAGCCGGGAGCCCGTGGGCGCACCGGGCGCTCCACGGCGTCGACCTCGACCTGGAGTCGGGGGAGCGCATCGCCATCGTCGGGCGCAACGGTGCCGGCAAGTCGACGCTCGCAATGGTCATCGCCGGGGCGCTGCACCCGACGGAGGGCACCGCCGAGCTCGACGGTGAGCCCCTCGTCGAGTGTCGCGACCGACTGGGCCTGGTGGTGCAGCACGCCCGGCTGCAGCTGCTGCGTCCGTCGGTGCGCGAGGAGCTGGCGGTCGGTGGGGCGCCCGTGGCTGCGGAGGCCCTGCTCGACCGCCTCGGTGCGGCCCACCTGGTCCACCGCGAGGTCGATGCCCTCTCGGGAGGGGAGCAGCGCATCGTGGCGCTCGCCTCGGTGTTCGCTCCCGAGCCCGAGGTCGTCGTCCTCGACGAGCCCTTCGCCGGGCTCGATGCGGTGGCGTCGGAGCGGCTGGTCGCCCTGCTCGGCTCCGTCCGGTCGTCGGTGGTGATCGTGACCCACGACCTCGCGCCCACCGCTCCCGTCCGTCCGCGGGTCGTCGAGATCGTCGACGGCACCGTCCCGGCCAGGGTGGAGGATCGATGAGCCGGCGCTCGCGCGATCTCGCCGATCTGACCGTCCTCCGGTACGTGCCCGGCGAGTCGGTGATCCACCGCGTCGGTGCGCTCCCCAAGATCCTCGGTCTCGTCGCGCTCACCGTCGCGCTGACGGTTCGGGTGTCGTGGACCGCGATCGGCATCGTCGCCGCCACCGGTGTGATCGGCTTCGTCCTGGCCCGCCTGCCGCTCGGGGTGCTGCCTCGTCCGCCCCGACTGCTCTGGTGGGGTGTGGCGGTCTCGGCCGCCTTCGCCGTCATCAGCGGTGGCGATCCGGGCGTCGAGGTGCTCGGCCGGACGATCGAGCTCGGCGGCGTGGAGTCGTTCGTGCGGTTCTTCCTCCTCGCGGCGCTCGTGCTGCTCCTCGCCGGCCTGGTCGGCTGGACGACGCCCGCCGCCGACCTGACACCGGCGATCGCCTCGATCCTCCGCCCGCTCGGCCGTCTGGGCGTGCCCACCGGCGAGTTGATCTCGTCGCTGTCGCTGGCGGTGCGCGTGCTGCCGATGCTGCTCGAGGAGCTGCGCACGCTCGCGGTCGTCCTCGTCCGGCGCGACGTCGGGCGACGGACCGTCGGTCAGATCGTCGTCGATGTGATCGCCACCGTGACGACGACCGGGGTGCGCCGGGCCACGGAGCTCGGTGCGGCGCTCGATGCCCGTGGGGGTACGGCCGCTCCGACCACGCCACGTCGGTGGCGGCCGATCGACGGCGCCGCCGTCGTCGTGGTCGCAGGTGTCGCCGGTGCGGCCCTCGTGCTCGGTTAGTCGTCGAGCTCGGACGCGGCGCGGTCGATCATCTCGGCCACGTCGCGGTCGAGGTCGTTCGGATCGATCGCGAGCTCGCTGGCGCGGGCCGGCTCGACGGGCCGGGAGAACAGGTAGCCCTGGGCCTGGTCGCAGCCGCTCTGGAGCAGTCCACCGAGCTGCTGGAGGGTCTCGACGCCCTCGGCCACGACGATGCGTCCCACCCGGTGCGACAGGGAGATCAGGCCCTGCACGAGTGCGGTGTCGCCCCGCGTCACCCCCAGCTCGGCGACGAAGCTGCGGTCGATCTTGACCTCGTCGAAGGGGAGACGTCGGAGCAGGGCGAGGCTCGAGAAGCCGGTGCCGAAGTCGTCGAGCGACACCCGCGCACCGGCCTCGCGGATGGCGGCGAGGTGAGCCGAGGCGTTGGCGAGGTCGTCCACGATCGCCGTCTCGGTGAGCTCGACGGTGATGCGAGCGGGGTCGACCGCGCCACGGGCCGTCGCCCGGGCGAGCGAGGCGGGGACGTCGTCGAGGACCAGCTGCCGGGCGGAGATGTTGACCGACAGCGAGAGCTCCTTCTCGGCCCCGGCGTCGTGCCAGGACCGGAGGTCGGTGATGGCCCGCTCGAGGGCCCAGCGACCGAAGGGCACGATCGCCTCGTTCTCCTCGAGCAAGGGGATGAAGCTCGCCGGTGGTCGGGGGTCGCCCGAGGGGTCGGGCCACCGCGCGAGCGCCTCGAAGCCGATCAGCCGCCTCGACACGAGGTCGATCTTGGGCTGGTACCAGAGCTGGAGCTGGTCGCGGGCGATCGCTTCCGGGAGCGCCCGCCGGTGGGCACGAGCCAGGGCCCGCGCCCTCCGGTCGGCGGTGTCGAGCACGTGGACGCGATCCGGGTAGCGCCGGGCGTCGCCGACCGCACCGGCGAGGTCGGCGAGCAACTCGCCGGGATCGTCGCGGGGCCCCATCAGCGCCCCCGACACCCCCACTGCCGCACGGAGCAGCAGGTCGGGCTCGCCGTCGGCCGCCGTGACCGATCGGACGAGGTCGTGCGCCGTGGCGTCGAGCACCTCGGGGTCGTGGCGTCCCGGCCGGACCACCAGCAGCGCGCCCGGCTCGATCTCGATGACCTCGTCGCGATCACCGACCGTACGCCGGACGCGCTCCGTCGCGTGGTCGATGATGCCGGCCGCGACCTCCCATCCGGCGCGATGACGGAGATCGTGGACGTCGTCGATCCCCACGAGCAGCACCGCGGCAGGTGCGGCGTCGCGGAGGGCCTCGACCAGGCGGCCCACCCGGCCTGGTTCTTCGACGGACATAGAGCACGGAGGGTAGCGGTCCGACGACAGGTGAGCGGGCATCGGGCCGGTCCGGTGGTCGGTACCGTGACGGCCGTGCGCGCACTCCACACGTTCACCGTCGCGACCGAGCTCCCCGACGAGCTGGCTCCCCTCTGGGCCCTGGCCCGCAACCTCGGCTGGGTCAACCACGACCGGGTCCGCGAGCTCTTCGGTCGAGTCGATCCCGACGCGGTGCTCGACGGGTTCGAGCCCGTGCAGATCCTCGCCTCCGCCGATCCGGCCCGGCTCGCCGAGCTCGCGGCCGATCCGGCCTACGTGGCCCGCTGCTCGACGCTCCTCGAGACGCTGCAGCGCGACCTGGAGGGTCCGCGGTGGTTCCAGCTGCGCCGACCCGATGCCGAGCTCCGCTCGGTGGCCTACTTCTCACCCGAGTTCGGGATCGCCGAGTCGCTCCCCCAGTACTCCGGCGGTCTCGGCATCCTCGCCGGTGACCACCTGAAGGCGGCCGACGACCTCGGCGTGCCCCTCACCGGCATCGGCCTCTTCTACCGCCACGGCTACTTCCGCCAGTCACTCGATCGTCACGGGTGGCAGCACGAGTCCTATCCCCGGCTCGAGCCCCGCCAGATGGCGCTCGAGCAGACGCCGATCTCGGTCGAGGTCGACCTCGCCGGGGTGCCGGTGCGGATCCAGGTGTGGAAGGCGACGGTCGGCACCATCGACCTCTACCTCCTCGACACCGACGTCGAGGGCAACGACGCCGCGGGTTCGACCATCACCGATCGCCTCTACGGCGGGAGCTCCGAGCAGCGCATCCGCCAGGAGATCGTCCTGGGCATCGGCGGCGTCCGGGTGCTGCGTGCCCTCGGGCTCGGCATCCAGGTCTTCCACATGAACGAGGGTCACGCCGGCTTCCTCGCCCTCGAACGGGTCCGCGAGCACGTCGTCGGCGACGGGATGAGCTTCGACGAGGCGATCGAGGCAGCTCGCTCGGGAGTGATCTTCACCACCCACACACCGGTGCCCGCCGGCATCGATCGCTTCGGTCGTGACCTCGTCGAGAAGTACTTCTCGGGGTGGGCGGCCGAGTGCGGCGTGTCGGTCGACGAGCTCCTGGCCCTCGGCCACGAGCCGGGGACGGCCCACGGCGAGGTCTTCAATCTGGCGTGCATGGGTCTGCGCCTGTCGGAGCGTGCGAACGGCGTCGCCGAACTGCACGGCGACGTGAGTCGGGAGATGTTCGCCGACGTGTGGCCCGATGTCCCCCGCGACGAGGTGCCCATCGGCCACGTCACCAACGGCGTCCACGCCCGGTCGTGGACCTCGGGTGAGATGTCCGACCTCCTCGAGCGGCGGATCGGCTCCGACTGGCCGAGCGCCGAGCCCGAGCGATGGACCGAGCTCGGTGGCATCAGCGACGCCGAGCTGTGGGCGGCGCGACGAGCCGCCCGCCAGCGGCTCGTCGGCTACGTCCGTCGTCACGTGCGGGCCGCGCTGCTCGGGCGCGGGCACTCCCCGGCCGAGGCCGCCTGGTCCGACACGATCCTCGATCCCGAGGCGCTGACGATCGGCTTCGCCCGCCGCTTCGCCACCTACAAGCGGGCGACGCTGCTGTTCGAGGACCGCGACCGGCTCAAGCGGCTCCTGCTCGATCGTGAGCGCCCGGTCCAGGCGATCTTCGCGGGCAAGGCCCACCCGGCCGACGACGAGGGCAAGCGCTTCCTCCAGGCCATCTTCGAAGCGGCGTCCGATCCCGAGCTGCGCCACCGCGTCGTGGTGCTCGACGACTACGACATCGCGGTCGGTCGGGCGCTCTATCACGGCATCGACGTCTGGCTGAACACCCCTCGACGCCCGATGGAAGCCTGCGGGACCAGTGGGATGAAGGTCGTCTACAACGGCGCGCTCAACCTCTCCGTGCTCGACGGCTGGTGGGACGAGATGTACGAGCCGAACGTCGGCTGGGCCATCCCGTCCTTCGACGACGTCGACGACGTCGATGTGCGCGACCAGCTCGAGTCGCAGGCGTTGCTCTCGCTGCTCGAGGACGAGGTCGTGCCCTCGTTCTACGGCCGCGGCGTCGACGGCAACCCGGCGGGATGGCTCTCGCGGGTGCGGTCGTCGATCCAGGTGCTGGGCCCCCAGGTCGCCGCGGCGCGGATGGTGCGCGACTACGTCGACGAGCTCTACGTCCCCGCCGCCCGTCGTGCCGATCCGCTGCTCCACGATGCCGGAGGTCGAGCGCGCACCCTGGCGGCGTGGAAGCGTCGAGTGCTCGCGGCATGGCCGGAGGTGAGGGTGGGCTCGGTGCACCTCGAGCGCCGGTCACCTCGCGAGCAGCGGGTCGAGGCCTGGGTGTCGCTCGGCGGGCTCGACGCCGACGACGTCGAGGTGCAGATCCTCGTCGGCCGGGTCGACGCCGCCGACGAGGTGGTCGACGCGACGGCGGCCGTCATGCGCCACGAGGGTCATGGCGACGACGGCTCCCTCCGCCACGTCGGTGAGGTCTCCGTCGATCAGACCGGCACCTTCGGTCTCGCCGTCCGGGTGGTGCCCCGCCACACCGATCTCGCATCGTGGGCCGAGCTCGGCCGCGTGCACGTCGCGCCGCCGGAGGCGCTGCGGTCGTGAGCGATGCGGCCGAGGTCTGGGCCGGTCTCGGCCCGGTCTGGCAGGCCGTCTTCGACGAGGCCTGGACCTCGTGGCGGGCCGGCAACTTCGGGGTGGGCGCGGTGCTCGTCGACCCGAGCTCCGGCGAGGTCGTCGCGACGGGCCGCAACCGGGTCGCCGAGGTGGCCTCGACGCCCGGCGTCGTCGCCGGGAACATGCTGGCCCACGCCGAGATCAACGCCTTCGCTGCGATGGGGTCGTTCAACGCCGCCGGGCTCCACCTGTACTCGACGCTCGAGCCCTGCCTCATGTGCGCTGGCACGGCCATGCAGCTCAAGGTCGAGCGGGTGCACTTCGCCGCGTTCGACGAGTTCTACGACGGCATGGCCGATCTCTGGGCGGCACATCCGCTGACGGCCGCCCGCCACCCGGTCCAGGTCGGGCCCTTCGTCGGCGAGCGGGCCCCGCTCGCGGCCTTCGCCCGGGTGCTGCCCCTGACGTTCACGGCGCGCCACTTCCCCACGAACACCGCAGCGGAGCTCGCCCACCGTCGCCATCCGCAGCTCTGGTCGTTGGCCGAGCACCTCGTCGCCCACCCGGTCGACCGAGGGGTCGTCGATGCCGTCGCCGAGTTGTGGGACCGCCTGGGGTGATCAGCGGTCGTTGGCCGAGCACCTGGTCGCCCACCCGGTCGACCGAGGGGTCGTCGGTGCCGTGGCCGAGTTGTGGGACCGCCTGGGGTGATCAGCGGTCGTTGGCCGAGCACCTGGTCGCCCACCGGGTCGATCGAGGGGTCGTCGGCGCCGTGGCCGAGTTGTGGGACCGCCTGGGTCGACCGAGGGGTCGTCGGTGCCGTGGCCGAGTTGTGGGACCGCCTGGGGTGATCAGCGGTCGTCGATGAGGATGACGACCGAGAGCGGAGGCAGATCCAGGACCAGCGAGCCCGGCCGGCCGTGCGAGGGCACCTGGGACACCTCGATCGTGGTCTCGGGCCAGTAGCCCGAGCCGCCGAACCGGGTGTCGTCGGAGTTGGCGATCACCGACCACGTCATCCCACCCGGGACGCCGATCCGGTAGCCCGGACGCGGGATCGGGGTCGCGTTGAGCACCGCCAGCGCCGGGTGGCCGTGGTGGTCGCGCCGCATGAGCGCGAAGACGCTGTTCTCGCGGTCGTCGGCGACGACCCAGTCGATGCCGTCACCCTCGCAGTCGCGCTCGTGGAGCGCGGCGACGGTCCGGTGGAGGTGGTTGAGGTGTGCCACCCAGGCCTGCACGCCGGCGTGCAGATCGTCGTCGAGGAGGTGCCAGTCGAGCGAGCGCTCGTGGTTCCACTCCTGTTCCTGGCCGAGCTCGGCGCCCATGAAGACCAGCTTCTTGCCGGGCTGGGCGTGCATCCAACCATGGAGGATCCGGAGGTTCGCGAACTGCTGCCACCGGTCTCCCGGCATCTTGCCGAGCAGCGAGCCCTTGCCGTGGACGACCTCGTCGTGGGAGAGCGGGAGCACGTAGTTCTCGCTCGAGACGTAGAGGCTGCGGAACGTGAGCTGGTCGTGATGGAAGCGACGGTGGATCGGATCCTTCGACAGGTAGTCGAGCGTGTCGTGCATCCAGCCCATGTCCCACTTGAAGCCGAAGCCGAGGCCACCGACATCCGGTGGCCGTGACACCATCGGCCAGGCGGTCGACTCCTCGGCGACGGTCACGATGTCGGGGTGGGCCCCGAAGAGCGCCGAGTTGACCTGTCGGAGGAAGGCGATCGCGTCGAGGTCCTCCTTGCCGCCGTAGACGTTCGGCGACCACTCGCCCTCGTCGCGGGAGTAGTCGAGGTAGAGCATCGACGCCACCGCGTCGACCCGGAGCCCGTCGACGTGGAAGCGTTCGATCCAGTTGCGGCCCGACGACACCAGGAACGACCGGACCTCGTCACGGCCGTAGTTGAACGACAGGCTCCCCCAGTCGGGGTGGATGCGACGCCGGGGGTCGAGGTGTTCGTAGAGATAGGTGCCGTCGAAGTAGCCGAGGCCGTGCTCGTCGGAGGGGAAGTGCGACGGCACCCAGTCGATGATCACCCCGATCTCGTTGCGGTGGAGGTGGTCGACGAACCAGCGGAAGTCGTCGGGGGTACCGAACCGGGAGGTGGGGGCGAAGAACCCCGTGCCCTGGTATCCCCACGAGCCGTCGTAGGGGAACTCGGCGATGGGGAGCAGCTCGACGTGGGTGAAGCCGTTGGCCACGCAGTACTCGGCGAGCTCCATGGCGAGCTCGCGGTAGGTCAGCCAGCGGTCGCCGTCCTCGACCCGACGGCGCCAGGAGCCCAGGTGCACCTCGTAGACCGACATGGGCTGGTCGTGGGCCTGGCGGCGGGCGCGGTCGGCCATCCACTCGTCGTCGCTCCAGCTGAAGTCGCTCTCGAACACCACGGAGGCCGTCCGTGACGGCACCTCGCCCATGGCGGCGAGCGGATCGGCCTTGTCGACCTGGTAGCCGTGGCCGGCGGTGACCCGCAGCTTGTAGATGTCACCCGAGCCGACCCCGGGCACGAAGGTCTCCCAGATGCCGGTCGACCCCACGGCGTCCATCTGGTCGGCGAGGCCGTCCCAGTCGTTGAAGTCGCCGACGACGGCCACCTGCGCGGCGTTGGGGGCCCACGTCCGGAAGATGGTGCCCCCGTCGATCGGGAGCGCGCCGAGGCAGGCGAACAGGCGCGAGTGGGTGCCCTCGTTGAAGAGGTAGACGTCGTGCTCGCCGAGCGCGTGGGGTCCGGGGACGGGGGCCATCGGAGAAGGTTCGCCCGCTCGCCGCGGGAGGGTCAAGGCGCTCACGCGAGGCGGCCGAAGACGCAGGACGCCGGGTTGGCCATGTCATGCTTCGTGCCGTGCGAGTCCTCATGGCGACGGCCGAGCTGACCCCCCTCGCGTCGACCGGAGGGCTGGGCGCAGCCGTCGCCGGGATCGTCCACGCGATGCGACGGATGGACGACGTGCACCTCGATCTGGTGCTGCCCGACTACGGCGGCGTCGAGCTCGACGACGAGACCGCGCACGACCTCCACGTCCCCTCGTGGGCGGGCTGGGCCCGGGTGCGCACCGGCACCCATCCGTCGATCGGGGCGCTGCACCTCATCGAGGTGCCGGCGATGCGGCGTCCCCACCTGTACGACGATCCGGCGACCGGGCGGGCGTGGGCCGACAACGACCGCCGCTTCTTCGCCTACAGCGCCGCGGTGGCGGCCTGGGCCGAGCACCTCGACGTCGACGTGCTCCACCTGAACGACTGGCACACCAGCGCCGCCCTGGCGCTCCTCCACCGGCCCCGG
>JBCCTY010000065.1:0-16627 GCA_039197885.1 Actinomycetota bacterium
CTCGCCGTGGGCGCCAAGCCGATCCCGCTCGGCTCGGTGATCGACGCCTTCCTCGCCTACGACCCCACCGACACCGACCATCTGATCGTGCGCGAGCTCCGCCTGCCCCGCACCATCATCGGGCTGATCGTCGGCGCTGCGCTGGCGGTGTCCGGCGCGGTGATGCAGGCCGTCACCCGCAACCCCCTGGCCGGGCCCGGCCTGCTCGGGGTCAACGCGGGCGCGTCGTTCGCCGTCGTGCTCGCGCTCTGGGCCTTCGACATCAACACGACGCTCGGCCTCGTGTGGTTCGCGTTCATCGGCGCCGGCATCACGTCGGTCGTCGTCTACGCCCTCGGCTCCATCGGACGTGGTGGCGCCACACCGGTGCGGCTCGCCCTGGCCGGAGCGGCCTTGAGCGCCTTGCTGTTCTCGCTCACCCGCGCCGTCACGCTCCTCGACCGCGCGACGCTCGATCAGTTCCGGTTCTGGGCCGTCGGGTCGCTGGCCGGCCGCGACGCCGACATCGCCGGACAGCTCGCCCCGTTCATCATCGTCGGTCTCGTCGTGGCCGTCGCGCTGTCGCGGCCGCTCAACTCACTGGCGCTCGGCGACGATGCTGCACGCGGGCTCGGCGTGCGGGTCGGGCTCACCCGAGTGGTCAGCGGCCTCGCCATCGTGCTGCTCTGCGGCGCGTCGGTCGCCGCGGCCGGACCGATCGGCTTCGTCGGCCTCGTCATCCCCCACGCGGTCCGGGTCTGGTTCGGGCCCGACCAACGATGGCTCGTCGTGGCGTGCGGCCTCGCCGGGCCCACGCTGCTGCTCTTCTGCGACGTCATCGGGCGGATCATCGCCCGGCCCGGTGAGGTCCAGGTCGGCATCATGACCGCCGCCATCGGCGGCCCCGCGTTCGTCATCCTGGTCCGACGACTCCGGGTCATCAGACTGTGACCGCCACCGCTCCTCGCCCCACCGCGACACCGGAGCGCCCGGAGGCGCTCCCGCTCCGGGGCCGCGTCGTACGAACGCGCCGGATCTCGACCCGGGTCGACGTGCGATCGGCCCTGGTCTGCATCGTGCTCGCCGTGGCCATCGTCGGGGTCGGCTCCTGGTCGATCATGGTCGGCGACTTCCCGATCGCGATCGGTGACGTCTGGCGCACGATCATCGGCCGGGGCACCGACGACTCGGAGTTCATCGTCGGCACGCTCCGACTGCCACGGGTCCTGACCGGCATCCTCGTCGGTGCTGCGCTCGGCATGTCCGGCGCGGTCTTCCAGTCGCTGGCGCGCAACCCGCTCGGTTCGCCCGACATCGTGGGCTTCGACTCCGGCGCCGCCCTGGGCGCGGTCACGATGATCGTCGTGGTCGGTGGATCGAGCTGGGAGGTGGCGATCGGTGCGGTGCTCGGCGGCATCGTCACCGCGATCCTGGTCTACATCTTCGCCTACAAGCAGGGCCTCTCTGCGGCGAGGCTCGTGCTGGTGGGGATCGGCATCGGGTTCGCGACCGCCGCGGCGGTCGACTACATGATCACGCGCGCCGACATCACCGACGTCCAGCGCGCCGCGGTGTGGCTGACCGGCTCGCTCAACGGCCGAGGCTGGGAGCACGTCCGAACCGTCGGCTTCGCCCTGGTCGTGCTCGCCCCCCTCGTGATCGTCGCCCAACGTCGGCTGGACCGACTCGAGCTGGGCGACGACACCGCCTCGGCGCTGGGAGTACGCGTCAACAGCACCAAGCTCATGCTCGTCCTCGTCGCGGTCGGCCTGGCCGCGCTGTCGGTGGCTGCCGCAGGTCCGATCGGCTTCGTCGCCTTCGTGTCCGGGCCGATCGCCCGACGGCTGACCCGCTCGCCCGGCGCCGCCGTCGTCCCGGCGGCGTTCGTCGGCGCGCTCGTCGTCGTGTCCGCCGACCTGGTGGCCCGACGGGTCCTCGCACCGACCGAGCTGCCGGTCGGCGTCGCCACCGCCGTGATGGGCGCTCCCTACCTCATCTGGCTGCTGACCCGCTCGGCTCGGGCTGGTTCGCTGTGAGCCGTCGGATCCGGGCCGCGTTGGTGGTCGTCATCGCACTCGTCGCCGCGTGCGGCTCCGACACCGACCCGGCGGCGACACCGTCGTCGAGCTCGACCGACGCGCCGGCCGCGACCACCACGCCCACCCCTCCGTCGACCTCGGCGCCACCGACGACCGAGGCGTCAGTCGGGCCGAGGACGGTGGTCGATGCTCGCGGCGAGGAAGTGACCGTCGAGTCGGTCGAGCGGATCATCCCCCTCGACGGCGACGTCGCCGAGGTGGTCTTCGCGCTCGGGATGGGTGACCGGGTCGTCGCCACCGACATCTCGGCGACGTTCCCCGCCGAGGCCGATGCGTTGCCGGAGATCGGCTACCAACGGGCCTTGGCGGCGGAGCCGATCATCGGCTTCGAGCCGACCATCGTGCTCGGCACCGACATCGCCGGACCCCCCGAGACCATCGCCGCCCTCGAAGCGGTCGGCATCCCGGTGGTCATCGTGCCCCGTGAGCCCGGCCCGGAGGGACCGGCGGTGAAGATCCGGGCGGTCGCCGATGCCCTCGGCGTGTCCGACGTCGGCGCCGAGCTCGCCGACCGGGTCCAGGCCGGCATCGCCGAGGCCACCGTCGAGGAGGCCTCGGGGCCGAGGGCCGTCGCCCTCTACGTACGGGGCACGAACGTGCAGCTCGTGTTGGGCGAGGGCTCGGGCATCCACTGGCTCCTCGAGGCAGCGGGCGCTGTCGACATCGCCGACGAGCTCGGTGTCGTGGAGACCGAGCAGATCAGCGCCGAGGCGATCCTCGCCGCTGCACCGGAGGTGATCATCGTCCCCGCCATCGGCCTCGACTCCGTCGGCGGCATCGACGGCCTGCTCGCCATCGACGGGCTGGGCGAGACGCCGGCCGGTCAGTCGGGTGCCGTCCTCTCCTACGATGATCAGCTGATGCTGGGCAACGGACCCCGTACGGCGGACTTCCTGTCCGCTCTCGCCGAGGATCTCCAGGAACTCACGACCACAGGAGCCACCGAGTGAGCCCACCCCCAGCCCACGATGTCGCGGCACCTCCCGTGGCCGGCGATCCGTCGTCGTTCCCGAGCCACGCCGAGCTCGCCCGCACGCTGCTCGCCGAGGGCGGCCACGCGACCCTCACCACCATGACCGAGGACGCGCTCCCCTACCCGAGCCTGGTCGCGTTCTCCACGCTCCCCGATGCCAGCACGCTGGTCTGCATCTCCGACCTGGCCGAGCACACGCAGAACGCCCGGGCGCGCTCCGACGCCGGCCTGCTCGTCACGGCGCCACCGAGCGAGCGCGACCCGCTCGATGAGCCGCGACTGTCGATCGTCGGCAAGCTCGAGCCGGTGGACGTCGCCCCTGACGACCGCGAGCGCCATCTGGCGGTCCACCCGCAGACGGCGTTCTACGTCGACGGCTCCGACTTCCACTGGTGGCGCCTCCGCGTCGAGCGGGCCCGCTTCGTGGGCGGCTTCGGCTGGATGGGTTGGATCACCGCCGATGAGCTCGCCGGGGCCGAGGCCGATCCGGTGCTGCCCCACGCCGAGGGCGCGATCGACCACATGAACGACGACCACACCGACTCCAACCTGGCCATGGCCCGCCACGCTGGTGTCGACGACGCCACCGAGGCGAAGGTGACCGCCATCGATCGGCACGGCATGAGCCTCTGGGCCTCCACCCCTGACGGCGGCCGCTTCGTGCGCCTGCGCTTCGACGACGGCCCGCTCCAGAGCCCGGAGCAGCTGCGGCCAGCGGTCGTCGCCCTCGCCCACCTCGCCACCGGAGCAGCCTGATGAGCCGCCTGTCGGCTGACGACGTCCACCTCGCCTACGACGGCAAGGTCGTGGTGAAGGGGTTCGATCTCGAGGTCCCTGACGGTCAGGTCACGACCATCGTCGGACCGAACGCCTGCGGCAAGTCCACGCTGTTGCGAGCGCTGTCGCGACTCCTCCGGCCGACCAAGGGCCAGGTGCTCCTCGACGGCGAGCAGATCCACCGGCTGCCGACCAAGGACGTCGCCAAGCGCCTCGGCCTCCTTCCCCAGAGCCCGATCTCGCCCGACGGCATCCTCGTCGTCGACCTCGTCGCCCGGGGCCGGACCCCCCACCAGTCCCTCTTCCAGCAGTGGTCGGAGGAGGACGAGCGAGCGGTCCGCGCTGCGCTGACCGACACTCGTTGCCTCGAGCTCGCCGACCGCGCCGTCGACGAGCTGTCCGGTGGTCAGCGCCAACGGGTGTGGATCGCGATGGCCTTGGCGCAGGAGACCGACCTCCTCCTGCTCGACGAGCCGACCACGTTCCTCGACATCACCCATCAGATCGAGGTGCTCGACCTCGTGCGCCGGCTGAACGAGGAGTCGGGACGCACCATCGTCGTCGTCCTCCACGACCTCAACCTGGCGTGTCGCTACGCGCACCACATCGTCGCGATGCGCGACGGCGAGCTGGTCACGGCCGGACCGCCGACCGACGTCATCACGGCCGAGACCGTCCGCGAGGTCTTCGGACTGGAGTGCGTGGTGATCGACGATCCGGTCAGCGCGACGCCGCTCGTCGTGCCGATCGGCAGTCGCGCCACCGCTGCCGACCCGAGTGAACCAGCAATGCTTGTCAAGAGTCATTAGGTCCGCCTACCATACGGCTCCATGAGTCGTGCGGACCTCCGACCTGATCGCCTCGCGCTGCTGTCAGCGGCAGCCCTGATGCACCGGGTGCCGGACGGCGAGCTCCTCCTCGAGCACGACAACGGCAACTCGACGATCGTGTCGTTCGGTGACCGCGGCCAGATGTCGCCGTGTGAGCTGCGGGTGCTGTTGCAGCCCACCGACGGCCGCTTCGGCTCGAGCATCTCCGGCTTGCACGTCGGCGGGTGCTTCGAGGCACTGGGCGGCTCGGTGTTCGTCCGCACCCACGCCCGACGCAACGAGGGGTGGTTCGTCACCACGCTCGACCCGGTCGCCGCCAAGGCCGCCCTCTCGGAGTGCGACCTGCCCATCAGCGGTGACGAAGACCTCGCCGTCCACCTGGTCAGCGACTCGGTCCTCGGTCTCACCGTCGGTTCGCTGCGCTTCGGCTCGCCGGCGTTCGATGCGCTCGCCGGCGAGGTGGCGCTCCGCATGCAGGCGACCTGCACCGCCGAGCAGGTCATCGGGACCGTCCAGGGCGAGCGGACGTCGGGCGGTGCGGCGTGAGCGACGTCGTCGACGGCTCGCTCGGCACCCACGAGCGACTGCGCAGCCTCGTTGCCCTCGCCCACCACGTGCCGGGCGTTCGGCTCTGGCTGCGGTGCCGGACCGGCTGCCGCGTCGAGGTCGGCAACGGCGTCGACGCCGAGGTCGACACCGACACGATGCGGCGGGTGGTGGTCGTCGCTGCCGATCCGCTCCGACCCGACCACGGATGCCTGGTCGACGACCTGGAGGTGGGGGGAGCCGTGGCCGAGCTGGGCGCCGGACTCTTCCGCGGCACCCGAGACGACATCGAGTCGCGATGGTTCGTCACCACGCTGCGGGCACCGGAGGTCGACCGGATCGTGGCCGAGCAGACCGATGGTGCCGTCGAGGTCCAGGTCTCGGGCGATCCCCTCCTCCGGCGCACGGTCGTGGGTCTGGCCACCACTCGACGGACCGGGCGAGAGCTGCTCGACCTGATCGCTGCCCGCATCGCCGCCACCTGCCTCGCCCTGGAGATCGACCATCGCTCACGGCCACCCACGCGCCCCGGGTCGAACTGAGGTGGAGGAGCCATCCCCGACGCTCGTCGCCAACGGCCAATCGGCCTGGGTCCGACGTTGCGCGGCTTGTCGGGCGGTCGATCACCGCTCCTTCTGGGGCCGGCGCGAGTACGTCGATCTGTCGTGGTTCCGCTGCCAGGTCTGCGGCTCCTCCCGAGCCCAGACCCACCTGACGTGGCTGCCTGGCTGACGTCTCAGCAGTCGCGCGCGAGCGCTCGGCTCGCGGTGCGGCCGTCTCGCCTCACCGCCCCACCACACCTTGTCGCCCGTCCTGTGCTCACCTAGCTTGCTGCACCATGTTCAGGAAGCTTCTCCCCCTCCTCCTGGTCGGGGCGCTCGCCACAGCCGCGTGTAGCGACGCCGACGATGCCGGTGACGCCGAAGAGGCCTCGCCGACCTCGACCTCCGCAGGGGCGCCGGAGGCATCGGCCGCCACCGAGGGTGCACCGGCTGCGACCGAACCCGCTCCGGACGCCACGCAGGCGGACGCCACGCAGTCGGACGACGCGGAGTCCAGCGAGGCCGCGCCCTCGACCGGTGCGGCGATCGGACCCGACGACGTCATCGTCGACCTGAGCGACCTGCTCTTCGACCTCGCCGTCCTCGACGTCGCCGTCGCCGGCCAGATCTACGGCGGCGAATTCCTCGAACCACAGCTCGCCGCCATCGACGGTCTCGATCCCGGCGTCGTCGAGGCCATCGTCGCGTCGCCCATCCTCACCACCGACGGGATCGACCTCGAGCAACTCGCGACCATCGCGCCCGACGCCGTCACCGTCACCGGATTCTTCACCGAGTTCTTCGAGGTCAGCCCGGAGCTCGAACGGATCGCACCGGTCCTGGTCGTCGAGGACGTCGGCGTCGACTGGCGGGAGAAGAGCCTCGCCGTCGGCGAGCTCGTCGGCCGGGCCGACGACATGCAGGCGATCATCGACGATGCCGAGGCGGCCATCGCCGACCTCCGCGCCCGCGTCGAGGCGGAGGGGCTCGCGGGTCGGACGGTCTCCTTCCTGCGGCTCGCTCCCGGCGGCGAGACCTTCACGACCTTCGCCCGCCCGTCGGTCGTCCTCGACGTGATCGACGCGGTCGGCCTCGCCTCTCCCGACGCCGTCGACGTCGACCAGGGCGACAGCTCCCCGTTCCCGGGCTACGCGGCGCAGCGGATCATCTCCGCCGAGCTCGTGAGCGAGGTCGAGGCCGACGTCGTCATGGTCGGCTTCGTGCCCGACGGCGCCGAACCCGTCGACGCGGTGCCGGGCGCCGAGACCTTCGTCCCCGCCCTGATCGAGGGCCGCGCCCTCGACGTGCAGTACTTCCTCTGGGCCCTGAACTCGGTGGTCGGCGTCCAGGAGATCGTCGAGGACCTCGACCGAGCCGTCGACCTCATGCTGGCCGCCGACGGGTGATGCGGCAGCTGCGCGGGTGCTCCGTCGTCGCCCTGGTCGCGCTCATGGCCGCCACGGCCTGCGGCGACGATGTCGGCGGCTCGCAGACCTCCGCCTCACCGACGACGGCAGCGGCGACATCGTCGAGCAGCGAGGTCGCGCCGACCACCGCGATGGCACCAGCCACCGCAGGGTCTGCTCGGCTCATCGTGCTCGGCGAGGACTTCCTCCTCGCCGACGTCCTCGCACTCGGGTTCCGGCCCGTCGCGGCGACGGCAACGCTCGACGACCGCTTCACCGGGATCGACGCCGACACCAGCGGCATCGAGCCGCTGTCGGCCACCGATCCCAACCTCGAGCAGCTCGCCGGGTTCGACGCCGACCGCATCGTGGCGACCGCCTTCGTCGCCGACCAGGTCGGCGCCGAGCGGCTGGCGGCGATCGCACCCACGACCGTCCTCGTCGACGATGACTGGCGGGCCGCGCTCCTCGACCTCGCCGCCGAGCTCGACGCCACCGAGCGGGGCGAGGAGCTGCTCGCCCGCTATGACGCCGCGGTGGAGGCGGGACGCGCTGCACTCCCCGATCGACTGGTCGCATCGCTCGCCACCGTCTATCCCGGGCCGTCGCTGGCGGTCTGGGTGGACGGACCGACGAACATCCCGCAGACGGTCCTCGACCTCGGCATCGAGCTCGAGCCGGGTCCCGGTCGCTTCGACGACGAGCGCCAGGGTCGGGTGTTCTTGTCCGGCGAGCTCGTCGGCGAGCTGAGCGCTCCGCTCCTCATCCTGTCGCAGACGTCGGCCGTCGAGGGAGAGGACGCTGCCCTCGACGAGCTCAGCGCCGACGCGCTCTGGCAGGGACTGCCCGCGGTCGAGACCGGCAACGTCGTGACCGTCGACCGCCTCGGCCATCCGGGGGTCGAGGGGCGCATCGCCCTGATCGACGAGCTCGTCGGCGCTCTCGGCTGACGGCCCCCCGACTCATCGTCGGGTCGACGTGGCGAGGAGGTACTCGTCGTCCAACACGACCTGTTCGCCGACGCTCTGGCAGCGGGTCTCGATCTCCGCCACCAGCTCCGCCCGGGCGGCCGGCCACGAACCTTCCGTCTCGCACCGGCCTCGGAGCGCCCGCAACCCACCGGCTGCGTTCGTCAGCACCTCGACCAGCGTCGCAGCGTCGGCAGCCCGCCACCGCAGCGAGGCCGAGCTGACGGTGCGCACGTCGAGGCCGGCACGGTCGAGCGCTGCCGCGAGTGCGGTCGGCTCCCCCAGGGTCACCGGGAACGCCGGTGCCTGCCCACCGCCGTGCCGGGTCAGGATCGCTCGACACGGTTCGGGCCATCCGTCGGGCGTCCAGGCCGTCATGGCGAACGGACCGCCGGGGACCACGCATCGGGCGATCTCGGCGAGCGATGTCGCGACGTCGGCGGCGAAGATCACCCCGAAGTTCGACATCGCCGCCGACGCGGCCCGATCGCGGAACGGCGACCGGCCGACGTCGGCACGGACGAGTGTCGCGACAGCGACCCGGGTCCGCGCCGACTGGAGCTGCGGGGTCGACAGGTCGACGCCGATCGGCAGCCAGCCCGCCCGATCGGCAGCGCCGAGGCCGTTGCCGTCGCCGCTGCCGAGATCGAGCAGCGTGCCACCGGGCGGGCCGAGCGCCTCGACGACCCGCTCGGCAGCCGGTCGGACGTGCTCCGACATCGTGCGGTACGACGACCAGCGGCCGGGCGGCACGACGCTCTCGCCGGTCTCCGGGTTGGTGGGAGACGGCTCGGCAGGCACCATCACCGCTCGATCGTGGTCAGGACGCCGTCGACGATCTCCGGGAGCGATCGGGTCGTCTCGTAGATCCACGAGAACGAGCTGCGCGGATCGAGGCGGACCGCTCGACCGGCCTCGACCGCCGGCAGCCGACCGAAGAGCGGATCGTCGAAGAGCTCGTCGACCGGCCCCAACGTGAAGTCGAAGACCAGGATCCAGTCCGCATCGGCCAGCAGATCCATCTGCTCGTAGGAGATCGACCCGCCGGGCACGCCGATGACGTCGAGCCCGACGTCGGCCATCACCCGTGCCGGACCTGGCCCCGCATCGGCGTCGTAGACGATGAGCTCCCCACCGAAGGGCGACACGAACGCGACCGTCGGCGGATCGTCAGCGATCCGCCGGGCCTGCTCGGCGAGACCGGCCTCGATCTCGGCGATCACCTCCTCACCCCGCGCCTCGACGGCGAAGGTGACCGCGAAGAGCCGAACGACGTCGCGCCAGTCGGCCGGGTCGGCGTGGGCGATCGTCGGCGCGAGCTCGGAGAAGACGTCGTACTGCTGCTCGAGGCTCGGTCCCTGGCCCACGATGATGTCCGGGCCGAACGCTGCGACGTCCTCGGGGTCGAGCAGCGGGAAGTTCTCGAACGTCTCGTACTCGTCGAGCAGCGCAGCGTTCCACGGGGCGAATCCCCAGTCGCCGGCCTCGTTGACGGGATACCGGGTGGCCACCGCGACGGGCTCGACGCCGAGTGAGAGGAGCGCGTCGAACTCGGCGACGCCCGCGACGGCGACGATCCGCTCGGGACGCTCGTCGATGGTGGTGACCCCGAGGGCGTGCTCGACGATGCGGGGGTAGTCGGCCGCGGGTGAGGTCGTCGCCGGGACCTCCTCGACCGGCGTGTCCGGTGGGGCGACGGTGGTGCTCGAGGTCGCCGACGCCGCATCGTCCACGTCGGAGGAACCGCAGGCCACCACCAGCGCCACGAGGGTCACGAGCCCGACGCACCACCTCGTGCGCGGCGAGTTGCGCTGCTCGCTCATCGGGCCGCCGACGACATCGAGTCGGCCAGTCGTCGCAGGTGCGCGACCGCGGGCTCGACGTGTTCGAGGAGGCGGAGCATCGCCGCCTGGGCATCCGGATCGCCGAGGCAGTCGGGGATCGAACGACCGGGGTTCAGCCGCGTCCCGGCGTTCCACTCGGCGAGCTCGGGCACCTCGCGCCGGATGCCCTCGAGCGGCAGGCCCTCGGCGAGGAGCAGCAGCTGGCCGTCGATCGTGCCCCAGCGCGTCAGGGGCGGGCACCAGCGGTTCTTCTCCTCGAGCGGCACGTCGAGTCCGGCGACGAACCCGAGCAGCGCCGCGCTCCACGGCGCGACGCCCATCGTCGTGAACTGGATCGTCACGCGGCCGGGCTCGAAGATCGGACGAGGGGGTGGCGTGGCGAGTCCCGGAGCGGTGCAGTCGACGTGGACGGCGCGACGGTCGACCGACAGCTCACCTTCGGTCAGGTGCACGACGCCGGGTGCGATCGTCCGGACCGTGCCGAGCCGGACGACGCGCTCGATGCGCCGGAGCTGGCCGAGCTCGTGCGGCGAGATCGTCGCCCCCCGGTAGACCACCGGCTCGTGGGAGGTGTCGACCCGGAACATCATCCCGTGCTCCTCGAGCCGGTGGGCCAACTCCGCGCCGTCCCTCGCCGTCGTGGCGGCCTCGATCATCCGGGACTGGTAGTCGAGCATCGCCCCCGACAACTCGAAGGGCTGGGTGTGCGCCCGGGAGACGAACCAGCCGTCCCGGGGCCGGACCCAGGTGATCTCGCCGGGGTCGACGCCGTGGTCGAGGAGCCACACGCAGACGTCCATGGCCGTCTTGCCGGCACCGAGCACGACGAAGCCGCCCGCGCCGTCGGCGATGTCGACGAGCTCGTTGGGGCTCACGACGGCCGCGCCCGGCTCCACGTCGAACGGCCGCTCGTGCCGCGACGGGATCGTCGACTCGACGTAGGTGGCGTCGACGAAGCTCGAGCGGGGGCGCACCAGCGTGTGCCGGCCGGTGAGGCGCGACACCACGACGTGACCATCGCGCTCCGCACCGACGTGCTCGGTCGCAGCGAGGAAACGAACCCGGTCGCTCGGGAGCAACTGCTCGTCCAACACGCGCTGGTAGTAGTCGACGAGCTCGGCACCGCTCGCCCGCGGGTACCACCCCGCTTCGGGACCGGTCTCGTTCCGCCGGTCGTCGCCGAGCTGCCGGGAGCCGACGCCGTAGTACGCAGACGGTTGGTGGAGACGGACGAACGGATAGGCGTCGACCCAGTGGCCGCCGGGCTGGTGCCGACGGTCGACGAGGACGACCTCGTCGTCGGTCGAGGTGACGAGGGCATCGACGAACGCCATGCCGGACGCTCCGGCGCCGATCACCAGGTGGTCGGTCTCGATCGTCTCCACGTGGCTCCTCGTCCGGCGACCGCTGCTCAGCGTTCCGAACAGAGCCTATGAGGGCGTGCTATCAGTCGCCAGACCCTCGTCGACGAGGTCCCCCCTGCTCCTCGGGCCGGCCGTCGCCGCGTGACCCACCGGCCACCGGTTCTGTTAGGCCACCCACACTGCCGTTGCCAACCAGGCTTCGGGCTTCGGTAGGCTCTCGGCGCCGGAGCGCTCGCCCCCAGCGGTCCGACCGACCTGGAGGTCACCGAGACATGAGCCTGCGTCCATTCCTCTTCGGCTCCGCCGCCCTCGCGGCGCTGTTCGTCCTCGGCGCGTGCAGCAGCGACGACGAGAACACGATCCGCATCTACACCGGCCGCCACTACGACCTCGAGGAAGCCTTCAACCAGTTCGCCGACGAGACCGGCATCAGCATCGAGTTCCTCGAGGGCAACGACGCAGAGCTGCGCGAGCGGATCGCCGCCGAGGGCGAGGACACCGAGGCCGACATCTACATGACCGTCGACGCCGGCAACCTCGCGCAGGCCGCCGAGCAGGGCCTCTTCACCGAGATCGACTCCCCGATCCTCGAGGGAGCGGTGCCCGAGGCCCTCCGCGATCCCGACAACCAGTGGTTCGCCCTCAGCGCTCGGGCCCGCACGATCGTCTACAGCCCGGAGCGGCTCGCACCCGACGAGGTGCCGACCACCTACGAGGAGCTCGCCTCACCGGAGTGGGAGGGCCGGGTCTGCCTGCGCAACTCGTCGAACGCCTACACCCAGTCGCTCGTCGCCAGCCTGATCGGCAACCGGGGCTACGACGACGCGCTCGACATCGTCGAGGGGTGGGCCGACAACGCCGAGATCCTCTCCAACGACGTGATCGCGCTGAACTCGATCCGCGACGGGCTCTGTGATGTCGCGATCACCAACCACTACTACCTGGCCCGAGAGCTCGAGGAGGACGACACCTACCCGGTGGCCCTCCAGTGGGCCGACCAGGACGGTGGCGGCACCCACGTCAACATCTCCGGCGCCGGCATCACGCGCTTCGCCGACGACCCCGAGCTCGCCCAGCAGCTGCTGGAGTGGCTCGCCACCGACGGTCAGAGCGCCTTCGTCGACGGCAACCACGAGTACCCGGTCAACCCCGAGGTCGCTCCCGAGACCCTGATCGCCACGACGTTCGGCGAGACGTTCGTCGCCGACTCCCTCAACGCCGCCGAGTGGGGTGCCCTCAACGCCGACGCGGTGCGCCTCCTCGACGAGGCCGACTACGAGTGAGTTGACCGCACCGGCCCCACCTCGGGAGCGGTCGCCGAGCGGGCAGCAGGTCGAGCGGTCCACCGGCGACCGGGCCAGCCAACTCGGCTGGCCCGTCGTGTCGATCGTCGTCGCGGCGCTCGCCGTCATCCCGATCGGCTTCCTCGCCGTCAGCGTGCTCGACCCGAACGTCGAGGTGTGGCGCCAGCAGTGGCGGACGCGGCTCCCCGACCAGCTGGTCGACACCGCGGTCCTCCTGCTCGGGGTCAGCGTGGGCTCCCTCCTCCTCGGCGGCGGTCTCGCCTGGCTGATCAGCGCCTACCGGTTCCCGGGATCCCGTCTGTTCGGCTGGCTGCTGATCGCTCCCCTGGCCATGCCGTCCTACGTGCTCGGGTTCGTCACGCTGTCGGTGATCGGCTTCACGGGACCGGTGCAGAACTGGTGGCGCGACACCTTCGGCCAGGACGCGTGGTTCCCCGAGGTCCGGTCGATGGGGGGAGCGATCGTCGTCTTCACGCTCGTGCTCTACCCCTACGTCTTCCTCCTCGCCCGGGCCGCGCTGGCCGACCAGGCGGGCGGCGCCTACGAGGTGGCCCGCAGCCTCGGCGCCGGCCCCTTCGAGGCGGCACGGCGGGTGTTGGTGCCGCTCCTCCGGCCGGCACTCGCCGCCGGGGTCGCGGTCGTGATGATGGAGACCCTGACCGACTTCGCCACGGTGCAGTACTTCGGGGTCGACACGGTCTCGGTCGGGGTGTTCCGGATCTGGCGCGGCACCTTCGACCGCGACGCGGCATCCGAGTTCGCCACGTTGGTCCTCGTCGTGGCGTTGATGATCATCGGACTGGAGCGGGTGCTCCGTGGCCGAGCCCGGTTCGGGGAGGCGGGTGGCGCCGCAGCGGGCGTCGGTCCTCGTCGACTCCACGGCGCGCGGGCCTTCGCGGCCTTCGCGCTCTGCGCCCTGGTCCTCGTCGCGTCGTTCGGCGCTCCGACCGCCCAGCTCACCGTCTGGGCCGTCGAGGAGGCCACCGGCGACCGCGGCACGCCACTGGTCGACCGCTTCACGGAGTTCCTCCAGAACTCGCTGATCCTCGCCACCCTGACGGCGCTCGTCTGCGTGACGATCGCCCTCGTCATGACCAACGCACCGAGGTTCTCCCGGGGTCGGGGCACGGGCATCGCCTCGCGGCTGACGGCCATCGGCTACGCCGTGCCCGGGCCCGTCGTCGCCATCGGCGTCGTGCTCACGCTCGTCGCGCTCGACGACCTGCTCGAGGGCATCGGGCTGGGCCTCCCGGGCGCCGTCGCCACGGGCTCGCTGGTCGGCCTCGTCTACGCCTACAGCGTGCGCTTCCTCGCACCGGGGCTCAACGCGATCGAGGCCGGCCTCGAGCAGGTCCCCGAGGAGGTCACGGCGTCAGCGAGGAGCCTGGGCAGCCGACCCTCGTCGGTCGTCGGGCGGATCCACGTACCCCTCGCGCGGACGAGCGTGTTGACCGGCGCCGTCCTCGTGGCGGTCGACGCGCTCAAGGAGCTCCCGATCGCGCTGCTGCTGCGGCCGATCGGGTTCAACACGCTCCCGGTGTGGACGTACAACCTCGCCACCGAGTCGCGCTTCGAGCAAGCCGCGCTTCCCGCGCTCGCCATCATCGTCGTCGCCCTGATCCCGGTGGGCTTGCTGTCGCGCCAACTCTCCCGACACGCTGAGGCTGCGTGAGCAGCCCCCCGCCGCTCGAGGTCCGCGGCCTCGTCACGACCTATGCCGACGTCGTCGCCGTCGACGGCATCGACCTCGTCCTCCACGACGACGACGTGCTCGCCCTCGTCGGGCCGAGCGGCTGCGGCAAGTCGAGCCTGCTCCGCACGATCGCCGGCCTCGTCGCCGCCGACTCGGGTTCGATCCACCTCTCCGGGCGACTCGTCGAGGACGGCTCGGTTCGCCTCCCGCCGGAGCGCAGGCCGGCGGGCCTCGTCTTCCAGGAGCATGCGCTCTTCCCACACCTGACGGTGCGCGACAACGTCGGCTTCGGCGTGCGCGACCGCTCGAAGCGTGACGTCGCCGCCCGGGTCGACGACATGTTGCAGCTGGTGAGCCTCGGGTCGCACGGGGATCGCTATCCCCACGAGCTGTCGGGAGGTGAGCGTCAGCGAGTGGCCCTGGCCCGGGCGCTCGCACCTGCGCCGGCGCTGATGCTGTTCGACGAACCGTTCGCGAGCCTCGACCACAACCTGCGGGTCCAGCTCAGGCAGGAGGTCGTCGCGGCGCTGCGGACCACTTCGACGCCGGCGGTCTTCGTGACCCACGATCAACGCGAGGCCCTGGCGATCGCCGATCGGATCGCGGTCATGCGCAGCGGCCGGATCGTGCAGGTCGACACCCCTGTGTCGGTGTTCCACCGACCGGCCGACACCTTCGTCGGCGCGTTCATGGGTGAGGCGACCTTCCTCCGGTTCGACGCGTCGACGCCACCCCGCACGGTGCTCGGGCCCGTCGACGCCGCCGGGGTGGACCCCGACGTCGCGCGGGCGATGGTGCGACCCGACGACGTCTCGTTCTCACCGACCGACGCCGGCCATGCCGAGGTGGTCGCTGTCGAGTACCACGGCAGCGGCTGGCTGGGCACCGCTCGCACCCTCGATGGCACCGAGGTCCTGTTCGCCAGCTCCCACCTCGATCCACCGACGATCGGCCAGCGGGGTCGACTGGACCTCGCCGACGGGCACCGCCAGGTCGCCGTTCCGGTCGGGCCGTGACCGTCGTCCGCACGGCCGGTTGGCGCATCGCCCGGGCCTCGCTGGTCGTGGTCCTCGCCACCGGCGCCTGCGGCGGGTCCACCACCGACGACACGACACCGACGTCCACGGCGAGCGCCGCACCGGAGCCGTCGGGGTCCGGTGCGACCCGGCAGGTCGAGTCGCTCGCCGGCCCACTCGTCGTCCCGGCGGATCCGCAGCGCGTGGTGGTGCTCGACGCAGCGCTCGTCGCCGGGACCTTGCTCGACCTGGGCGTGCCCGTCGTGGGCCTCACCGAGGTCCGACCCGACACCCTCACCGCCGAGGAGTCGGCTGCGTTGCCCGACGTCGGCCTCGTCACCTCGCCGAACTACGAGGCGATCACCGAGCTCGCCCCCGATCTGATCATCGCCTCGAGTGGGGACGCCTCGATCATCGATCTGCTGTCGGAGATCGCGCCCACCTTCCCCACCGAGCTCACCAGCGACTGGCGAGACGACGTCCGACGGATCGCCGACATCGTGAACCGGACCGCCGAGAGCGAGGCGCTCCTGGACGACTTCGACGCACGAGTCGCAGCGGTGTCCGCCCTCGTCGAGGCCGAGGCCGCGGGCTCCGAGGCCGTGCTCGTGCGAGTCCGACAGGATCGGGTCCGCGCCCACACGAACCTCCACTTCGCCGGCAACCTCCTCGCCGAGGTCGGCCTCGCGACGCCGGCCGGGTTCATCCGGGAACGCACGGGTGACCTCCAGGTCGACGGGCGCAACCGCGTCGTCGATCTCAGTCCGGAGCGGCTCGGCGACCTCGCCGACGCCGATCTCATCTTCCTGACGGTCCGCGGGACCCGCGGCGACGATGCGGGCGCCGAAGCAGCTCGCGATGAGTTGCTGGCGAACCCGGTCTTCCGGCAGCTGCCGGCGGTGGAGCAGGGACGGCTCGTCCAGGTCGGCGCCCACTGGGTGTTCGGCGGGCTCCGCGAGGCCGAACTGGTGCTCGACGACATCGAGGCCGCGCTCGGCGGCTGACGCCACCTGCTCACCGAGCCGATCGAGTTGGCACCGCTGGAGTAGGCAATGCTTGTTCCGTGTGTCAGGTAACCCTACGATGCCCTGACCCCCAACTCGACAGAGGTTCTTCATGCCCCGTTCATCTCGCACGTTCCTGGCCATCGTGGCCGCGCTCACCCTGTTCGTCGCAGCCTGCGGCGACGACGACGGCGGGGAGGTGCGCCAGGTCGACGAGGGTTCCGAGTCCGGTTCCGGATCGGGCTCCGGCTCCGGATCGGGCTCGGGCAGCGCCTCCGCCTC
>JBCCTY010000066.1:0-16566 GCA_039197885.1 Actinomycetota bacterium
CTGCTGACCGATCGGCTCGGTGAGCTCGAGGCCGAGGGCATCGTCGGGCGGTGCGACCAGGACGGGGCGTCGTGCTACCGGCTCACCGACAAGGGTGGGCAGGTCGTGCCGCTGCTCGAGGCGGTCGCGGGCGTCGCCTCGGGCTGGGCGTGTGACGAGACCCCGGCCGACCGTCCGGGTCGCATCCGTGCCGGCGGCAGCTGCCCCTGACCGGGTCGCTCACGTTCATCCGGTGCCGGCCGGCGCTGGCGGCCGCGGGTCGGTCGCCTGCAGGCGGGTCGAGATCTCGCGGAGCCGGATGAGCTGCTGGAGGAAGAGCGGCATCTCCAGCACGGCCTCGACGTACTGCAGCACGTAGACGATGGCGGCGAAGACGACGCCGTACTCCGCATCGATGCCGTCGACCAGTGCGATGGGGCCGTAGACCAACAGGGCGATGACGCCGAGGTAGATGATCGAGAAGTTGATCGTCTCGAGGTCCGAGAGGCGACGGTTCCATCGCATGAGCTCACCGAAGTGTCGGCGGGCATCGCTCGTGGCGCCGGAGGCGAGGGCGCCGACCTGTCGTTCGAGCTCGTCGTTGTAGCCGCCGGTGAGCGCGAGGTTGCGACGCCCGGTCGCGGCGTAGACGACCCCCACGAGGGCAGCGAGGCCCAGCGACGCGGCGAACACGCCGAGGTGGATCTGCGACAGGATCACGAGCGTGCCGACGATGCCGATGACGCTGTTCACGATCATCGGCATCGACTCCTCGAGGAACTCGACGAACTCGGTGAGCAGGTTCGTGCGTGCGGTCACGATGGAGACGTCGGTGCCCCGCCGGCGCTCCGCGGTGGCCAGCTCGGTGGCCGTCGTCTCGTAGATGGAGGCGTAGGTGCGGGTGTCGATCCATCGCCGGGTCGCTCCGATCACCAGCGTTGCGACGCCGAGTCCTCCGAGGAGCACCACGCCGCCGAGTCGGTCGGCGAGGAGGTCGTCGATGGCTCGGCCGATGACCAGCGGGAACAGCAGGAAGGCCGCGGCCTCCACGACGACCAGGGCGAAGGTGAACCCGACCCCCCGACGGAACCGACGGACCAGCGTGCCGAGGGTGATGTCGCTGTCCGCGCCCGGGGTCACGGGGCGCTCCGGACCGCGGCGTCGGTCGGCTGCCACCCCGGGCGGTTCCAGAGCCGGCGCCACCGCGTGCGCCAGCTCCGATCGGTTCGGAGCTCGGCCCACAGGCGCCGGAGCTGGGAGAACTGGATGTCGAGCGGGTTCGACGACTCGATCTGCTCGGTGAGGCCGTAGATCGGTCGTTCACCCTCGGGCTGAAAGGTCCCGAAGAGCCGATCCCAGACGATGAGGATGCCGCCGTAGTTGACGTCGAGGTACGGATGCTCGTTGCCGTGATGGGCCCGGTGGTGCGACGGCGTGTTGAACACCGCTTCGAACCATCGCGGCATCCGATCGATCAGCTCGGTGTGGATCCAGCCCTGGTAGGCGATCACGAGGGCCGTGGCCGCGAAGGCCATCTCGGTCGAGAAGCCGAGGGCGACCATGGGGAGGCTGAAGGCGATGGTGAGCAGGCCGTCGAAGATGCCGATCCGCAGGCTCGTCGTCTGGTCGAAGCGGGGTGAGCTGTGGTGGACGGAGTGGTAGAGGTCCCAGAGGAGTCGACGTCCGTGGGAGATCCGGTGCTCCCAGTAGTAGATGAGGTCGGCCACGAGGACGGCGAGCGCAATCGACCACCAGGTGACCGGGAGCGATCCGGGGACGAGTGCCCCCACGGCGTCGAAGATCGGGACCCACACCAGCGCGCCGACGACCGCGGCCGGGATCAGCAGGAGGAACGTGACGCCGTTGGCGAGCATCTCCTTGCCGCGGGGCCAGTCCAGCGCACGGACGCGGAGGAGGACGACGAGCTCGACCAGCAGGACGGGCACGACGATCGTGTCGAAGAGCGAAGTGAGGGTGTCGAGCGATTCGAGCATGATCCCTATGATAGGAGTGACTCCGATCATCGTCATCGTTCTCGAGACGGAGCTGGCTACCCTCCTCGCGGATGAGCCTGCGAGCGCGGCATCGACGCAACACCGCCGCGGTCACCCAGCGCGCCGCCGTCGACCTCTTCGCCGCCGAGGGGTTCGACGCGGTCACCGTGCGAGACGTCTGCGCCGCGGTCGGCATGGCGCCGTCGACGCTCTACCGGCACTTCCCCAGCAAGGAAGCCATCGTCGTGTGGGACGAGCACGCCGAGGACGACGGCGCCGCGATCGAACGGGCGTTGGAGCGGTGGCCGCCCTTCGCCGCGCTGCGCCATTCGTTCGTGGCCGACGTGGCGGCGCGCTACGACGACGATGGCGGCTTCCAGCTCCGTCGGATCAGCCTGATCTACCGGACGCCGACGATCCACGCGGCGGCGATCCGATCCGACGCCGACGATCGGGTGTACCTGACCGATCTCCTCGCCCGCCATCTCTCCGTCGAGCAACGCGACGGCGCCGACCTCCTGGCCGGGGCCGCGCTCCTGGCCGCCGACCGAGCGCTCGACCGGTGGCAGGCCGCCGCAGCGGCGACGCCGCTCGTCGAGCTGATGACCGCGGCCTTCGACCGCCTCGCCCACCTCGAGCGGCTCCGGTGAGGCGCACCGGACGCGGCACGGCCGCCGGCGGACCGGCGGCCGATGGTCGTCGCCATGGGCGTCGTGGTGATGGTCGACGTCGTCGTGGTGGTCGTCGTGGTGGTCGGGTTGCCGGGATTTGAACCCGGGACCTCCTCGTCCCGAACGAGGCGCGCTACCAAGCTGCGCCACAACCCGTGGAGGACCGCATCGTATCGGCGCCGGGCGCGGATCGGAAGCGAGAAGGTATCGGCGCCGGGCGCGGATCGGAAGCGAGAAGGTCTCGGCGCCGGGCGCCGGGTCGAGCCCTAGCTGGTCTCGCTGATGCGGTGGCTCAACGCCCGCTTGCCGCCGATCCAGTTGCAGAGTTGGGGATCGGCCTCGCGGATCTCGCCGCTGATCCAGCTGCCGTCGAACCGGAATCGTCCGCTGCGGCCGTCGCCGTCGGTCACCTCGATGGCACCGTCGACGAGGTCGTAGCGGTTGCGGGTGAAGGGATGTCGGATGACCGGCACGATCAGGCCTCCTCGCCGTCGTCGCCCTCGACCCACTCGCCGAGCAGCTCGTGCAGCCAGCGCACCTTCGACTCCTGGTAGAGGCTCAGCGAGATGCCCGGCTTGCGGGTCGCCTGCAAGCCCTTCTGGATCTGCTCCATGTTGAACATGTCCTGGTCGAAGACCTTCGAGAGCATCCCGAAGGCGGAGATGTTCGTCCACGGGTCGTCGAAGTCGAGCCAGTGGACCGGCGCCGGGTCCGGCTTCTCACCGGAGTAGGGGGCGAGCCAGAGCACCTCCATGATGCAGGTCTCGTGGTCGTCGCCGTTGGGGCGGAACCGGTAGACGATCCGGTTGAACGCGCCCCACGGGTGGAAGTTCGGGAACACCGTGTAGTCGATGCTGTCGACCATCTCGGCGTCGCTCCACTCGTCGACGGCGTCGCCGACCACCGGACGCCACCGAGCGCGGGCGCCCTCGGCCATCGCCGCCCGGGCGGTGACGCCGTCGGGGATCTCGAACGGCAGCGGCTCGTCCTCGCGGGCGTCGATCGAGGCCCGCAGCACCTGCTCCTCGGAGGGCTGCCAGTCGAGCAGCGGGCTCGGGGTCCCGCCGGGCGTGATGACCCGGGCGAAGGTGTCCCAGATGTCGATCTGGCTGTTGGTGTCGCCGAGCCCGGCGGAGATCTGCGGGTGCGTGGCGTTGACGTGGAACGCCTCGCAGAACGCCTCCTGGGCGATCTTCCAGTTGGCCCGGATCCGCTTGGCGCCGTGGACCTCGACGTAGCGGTCCTCGAGGTTCCAGCGTTCGAACTGGGCGGGCAGCTCGCCGAGGAACTCCTCGAGCGGCTGGGCGTCGGGGTCGGGGTTGATGAAGACGAAGCCCGCCCAGGTCCCGACCTGGGCCTCGGGGAGGTGCCAGTCATCGGGCTCGACGTGGGGGAAGTCCCAGTCGGCCGGGATGTCCTGCAGATCGCCGTTCAGCTTCCAGGCGAAGCCGTGGAAGGGGCAGCGGATCTCGCTGCAGTTGCCGTCGTACTGCTTGAGACGGCGGCCCCGGTGGAGGCACGCGTTGACGTAGGCGTGGATCTCCCCGTCGTCGTCGCGCATCACGAGGTAGGACCGGTCGGTGATGTCGTAGACGGTGTGGCTGCCGGCCTCAGGGATGTGGTCCTCGCGGCACACGAACTGCCAGACGCGGTCCCAGAGCTGGGTCTTCTCCCGCTCGTGCCAGTCGCGGGAGGTGTAGCGCGCGACGGCGTAGTCACCGTCGCCCAGGTAGCGCGGGGACTCCTCGCGGAGGACGGCGGGCACCGGGTGGGTGTCGGCGTCGAGCAGGTCCTGGTAGCTGAGCCCCGGCGAGCGAGCCTGGCCCGGCTCGGTGGGCTGGTCCGGCTCCGCGGTCATCGTCACGTGTTCATCCCCTCGGTCCCCTGTGCCCACCCGACGCTACTCCGAGGCGGTCGCGCGGCTCACAACCAGGGTGGTGACTCCAGCGACCGCTCGGTCTCGACGAGCGCGATGGCGGCGTCGGCCTCCGTCGGCGTGCACCCGACGCTGACGCACACCGCCTCCTGGAGGTCGGCGCCGGTGAGGCCGCGGTGCCCGTGGCGGACGGCGGCCCAGTAGATCGCGGCCTGATGCTCGCGGCGTCGCCACTCGTGGCCGGTGCCGGGCACGGCGGAGGCGCGTGCGACGACGGCTCGCCCCAGCAGGGCGACGCCGAGGCAGATCACGAGGACGACCAGCAGCACGCTCACGGCCCCATCCTCGTCGATCGGTCCGGGCCCTGGAGACAACTCGGCATCAACTCGGCGGCCGGACCTCGGCGACGTCCTCGTCGGGGGTGACGTGGCGGAGCTCGAGCCAGGTCCGCCGCTCGAGCTCGTCGATCGTCGAGGCGCTGGCCCCGACGTAGGTCCACGGGAGGTCGACGTCGGTCGCCACGCACCAGGCGCCGTCGTCGGGCCACCACAGGTTCGGACCCTCACCACGATCACCGAAGGCGAGCACGGCGTCGGGACCGCCACGGAAGAGCCGGAAACGTCGAGCGCCGTCGGACCAGTCGTCGATCAGCGCGGCGGAACCCGCCCAGCGGGCGTAGGAGTCACGCTCGCGCCGCCACCGACCGGCGGCGCGCCGAGCACGCCGTCTGGCCCAGCGGGTCCGCTGGCCGAGGGGGATGCGCGCTCCGCCGCCGCTGATCGACCCGTAGCCGTCCCAGACCCCGATCCACCACCGCGTGGGTGTGGTCGTCGCGTCGTGGAGCACCTCGATGAGCGGCTCGGCGACCTCTCGGGGGAGACGGCCCTCGTCGGGGACCTGATCGACGACCCGGACGAGGTCGCCGTCGAGGTCGCGCCAGTCGTCGGGATGCGTGATCTCGCGCCCGAGCTCGGCGACCACGTCCGCCCAGCTGACGGCCTCGCGACGGTCACCGTCGAAGCGCAGCGCCGGGTGGAGCGCGCTCCGGTAGGCCCCGAAGCCGGGCGGGACCACCGAGCCGACCCGTCCGAAGGGCACGGCCCTGGGCGGCGGCCAGCGGTCGCGGGCTGCGGCGTCGGTCGCCGGTCGAGCGTGCGGGCGAGGGTCGGCACCGGACACGCCGCCAGCCTCCCGCACGGGAGGGCCGAGGTGGTCGCGTGCCGGCGCGACCTGGGGGTTCAGGCGTCGACGGCCTCGACCGCGTCCTCGGCTTCGTCGTCGGCCTCGTCGACGGCCTCGTCGACGGCCTCGGGCGCCACCCACGTCTCGCCTCGGGCTGCGGCACGCAACGCCGGCCACTCCTCGGCGTCGACGCCGTCGAAGGTGCCCTCGCCGGCCAGCACGGCGTCGGCCGCGCGGCGGAGCCGGAACGGGTCGAGCGGCTTCACCAGCCACCCGTCGGCACCGGACCGACGGGCCAGGTAGACGTCGGCGTCGCGGTCGAGGAGCATCAGGACCGGGACGCGGTCGAGCCGATCTGCGCCCTCTTCGTGGCGGAGGTCCATCGTCACGGCCATGCCTCCCATGCTCCCGATCTGGAGATCGCAGATCACCAGATCGGGGAGGCGCTCCCGCGAGGCGGGCAGCACGTCGAGCCCGCGCCGGGCGATGCGGAGCTCGGTCCCGGGACCTGACACGGCGGCCACGACCTCGTCGATCACGAAGTCGGCGTCGGCGGCGATGAGGATGTCAGGCACGGCAGCCGAGGTTACCCCTCGGTCCCGACATCGCCCGGCACGAGCAGCGAGGCGAGCTCGCCGAGCCCGTCGAGGTCGTGGACGTCGTGGTCGAGGAGGGGGAGCTCGGTCACGATCGTGGACGAGTCGGCTGCGACGAGCCCTCTGGCGCGCTCTCGCTCGTCGAGCGCGAGCGTGGTCAGCCGGTCGTGGAGCGTGAGCAACGCCCCGAGTGCGCCGTGATCGCCCCGCGACGCCTCGACCGCACCCGGCACGGGGTGGACCAGGTTCACGACCACGGCGTCGACGGTCATGTCACGGGCGCGGAGCTCGCCGATGAGATGTCCGGCCTCGCGGAGTGCCTCGTCACGAGGGCTCGACACCACGACGAAGGACGTGGACGGCTCGCGGAGCATGCGGTCGACATCGGCGGCCCGGCGTCGGAACCCGTCCTCCATCCCGGCGAAGGCCTGGAAGAACTCGACGGCGTCCTCGACGATCTCGGCCCCGGCGATGCCGCGGAGGGTCCGGAGGAACAGGCGGGCGGCCGCGCCGAAGGCCCGAAGCGCCGAGCGCGACGGTGCCGTGAGGAGTCGGTAGATCGGGTGCTCGAGGAAGCGGACGAGCCGCCCGGGCGCCTCGAGCAGATCGATCGCGTTGCGCGACGGCGGTGTGTCGACGACGACGAGATCGAAGTCGCCGGCGCGGTGGAGCTCGTGGAGCTTCTCGACCGCCATGTACTCCTGGGTGCCCGAGAGGGCGCCCGAGATGTTGCGGTACATCGGGTTGCCGAGGATCGCCTCGGCCTGCTCCGTCGAGGTCGACTGCGACCGCACCAGCGCGTCGAAGGTCGACGCGGTGTCGAGCATCAGGGCGCTGAGCGACCCCGGCCAGCTCGTCCCCGTCGGCGGCAGGACCAGCCGGGGCTCGTTGCCCAACTCGGCCACACCGAGGGAGTCGGCGAGCCGGCGGGCCGGATCGACGGTCACCACCACGACCCGACGTCCTCGGCGAGCCGCGGCGACCGCGAGGGCCGCGGCGGTCGTGGTCTTGCCCACGCCACCGGGCCCACCGGCGAGGACGACCTCGGAGCGGTCGAGCACGGTTGCCAGATCGGCGACGGCATGGTCCGAGGTGGCCCGGTCGGCCGCGGCACGGCCGGGAAGGTGAGGGTCGGTCACGGTGTGGGGACCGGCTCGATCCGGAGCGACGCCGCCAGGGCGTCGAGGTCCGCGGGGGTCAGTCCCGCCGTGAACCGGAACGGCAGCAGCACCTGGGGCAGCGGCAGGGTGTCGGACAACCGTCGGAGCTGCTCGCGCTGACGCTCGAGCCTGGTCGCCGCGAGGGCGGCCGTCTCGCGCAGGTGCCGCGTCGACGTCTCGTCGAGCAGGTCCTCGGGCAAGGCGAGCTGGTCGTCGTCGAGGTCGGGCCAGCACCCGTTGACGACGACCGGGCCGAGCTTGATGCCGACCCGGTCCTCGAGCTCGAACGCGACCTCGACCACCTCGTTGACCGGGGTCTCCTCGGGCAGGGTGACGAGGATGACCTGGCAACGCGCCGGGTCGGACAGGAGCTCGAGCACGTCGTCGGCCTGCTGACGCACCCGCCCACCTGCGACGACCTCGCTGATCGAGCGGGCGGCGTGCAGGAAGGTGATGGCGTGGCCGGCGGCCGGCGCGTCGACGAGGATCAGGTCGGCGACACCCTGTTGCTCGAGCTGCTTGACCTTGCCCAGCACGAGCAGGTCGCGGATCCCCGGCGTGGTGGTCGCGAGGACGTCGACCGCTCCGGTCGCGAGGAAGCGCTTGGCCACGCGCCGCAGGCCGTGGTCGTCGAGGTAGTCGAGCAGCGCCGCCTCGGGTCGGATGATGCGGCCACTGATCGGACCGCGGCCCGTGCCACCCGGGTCGATGACCTGCGGCTCGTAGTCGAGCGCCTCGCCGCCCAGCAGCTCGGCGAGGCCGGGCCGCCCGTCGACGCCGACCACGAGGACGGAACGGCCGGCGTCGGCTGCAGCTCGGGCCAGCGCGGCCGTTAGCGTGGTCTTGCCGACACCCCCCTTGCCGGCCACCACTGCGACCTTCGCCGCGGTGATCCACCGAATCGAGTCCAACTGAGGCCCCTGGAGCGTCGAGTGAGGAACAGCGTCAGGGTAGTGACGGCGATCGTCCTGGCCGTCACCGGGGCGGTCCTCCTGTCCGGTGCCGCCGGTGCGCAGGACGACCCCGATCCGGACGGGTCGACCGTGCCCGCCGACGGTCCCCGCGAGGTGGTCGATGTCGTCGAGGTGTCCGGCCTGATCGACCCGATCGTCGAGGACGATCTCCTCTCCCGGATCGAGGACGCCGAGGCGATCAACGCCGGTGACGACGAGCGGGTCCTCGCCCTGGTCCTGCAGGTCAACTCCGCCGGCTCGGTCCTCGACGACGGCGACCTCCTCGCGCTGGTGGACCGCATGCAGGAGTCCGACGTCCCGATCGGCATCTGGGTCGGGCCCTCGGGCTCGCAGCTCCGGGGCGGGGCCACCTACCTCCTCGCCGGAGCCGACTGGACCGCCATCTCGGGCGAGAGCCGGATCGGCGACCTGGGCGAGCCGCTCGATGGTGAGCCCGAGGACCTCCTCGGTCCGGGCACCGAGCAGGTCCGCAACCGCACCCTGGGCCGTCAGGACGCCCGCGACGCAGGGCTCATCGACACGTCGTCGTCGATCATCGGCGAGTTCGTCCTGTCGATGATGGACGCCGGGGTCGTCCCCGAGCGGATCAACTTCGACGAGCAGGACAACGGCCTGATCTTCCGTGAGACGGCGGTGCCGCCGCGCTTCAACAAGCTGCCGCTGATCGACCAGCTGTTCCACACCATGGCCAGCCCGTCGATCGCCTACCTGCTGCTCGTCGCCGGCCTGGGCCTCCTCCTCCTCGAGTTCTTCACCGCCGGTGTCGGCATCGCCGGCGTGACCGGTGCGCTGTGCCTCCTGGGTGCGGGATACGGACTGGGGGTGCTCCCGTTCCGGACCTGGGCGCTCGTGCTCCTCGTGCTGTGCTTCCTCGCGTTCGCGATCGACGTCCAGACGGGTGTGCCGCGCTTCTGGAGCGGTGTCGGGGTCGTGCTGTTGATCGTCGGTTCCCTCTTCCTGTTCGACGAGTTCGCCCCGTCGTGGATCACCCTCGGGTCCGGCATGATCGGCGTGCTGCTCCTCATGTTCACCGCGATGCCCAACCTCGTCCGCACCCGGTTCGGCACCAGCACGCTGGGCCGGGAGTGGATGAAGGGCGAGACCGGTGAGGCCGTCACGGCCGTCGAACCGGAGGGCACCGTCCGCGTCCGCGATGCGCTCTGGCACGCCCGCACCAACCGCGCCACCCCGATCGCGGCGGGTGAGCTGATGCGGGTGGTCGACCTCGACGGCCCGATCCTCGAGGTCGAACCCCTCGAGGGCGCCGCTCGTGACTACCGCGAGATGCGGGGCCGTGGGCGGGGTTCCGCCGACGGGGCCACCGGCGACGGGGCCACGGACGACGCCGAGCCGTCCGAGGACGCCACCGCGGGCTGAGCGACGTCGTCTCGCCGTCGGCGTCTCAGCACGGCGCCAGCTCCGATGCGATCCACCAGACCGTCGGCCCCGTGCCCGACGGCCACGACGGGTCGGACAGCTCGGCGAGCTGGCCACCCCCGCCGTCCGCGTCGAAGCGCACCAGCCGAGTGCCGTCCACGATCACGAGCTCGTCGTCGGAGGCCCAGGCCATGTCGCCGAAGCCCTGGTCAGGGAAGCGCTCGAATCGCTCACCGGTGACGAGGTCGAGGATCGTGACCGGTCCGTCCCGACTGAAGTCGCCGAGGGCGAGTCGGGACCGGTCGGCCGAGAAGCAGGCTCGCGTCACGTCCCGGTCGAGCGGCAGCTCGACGGTCCGCTCGTCGGTGCGGACGTCGATCACGGTGAGCTGGGGACCGGGCTCGACGACCACGAGGAGATCGCCCGACGTGGCGAGTGGCACCGCATCGGGATCGCGGGCGCTCGTGACGATGACGGGCTCGGTCCCCGGCGAGACGTAGCGCAGGATCTGCGGATCGGTGGCGGTCCGGAGCACGACCCCGTCGGCGACGCCACCGAGCACCGTGTCGACGTCGTCGCCGAGGTCGATCTGTCCGCTCGTGCCGACCGCTGCGACCCGATCGGCGCCGTCATCGACGACAGCCCAGATCTCGCCCGGCGTCGCCGCCGGCACCAGGGCGCGGACCGTCTCCTCGCTCTTCCACGTCGTCATCGACGAGGCGTCGCCGGCGACGAGCTGCACGTTCGCTCCGCCGTCGACGAAGGCCACGCTGCCGCCCGCGAAGAGCAGGGGGTGGGACCGGGTCCCCGGCTCGGTCGCGAGGTCGAAGCGGGCCAGGAGGCGGTCGCCGTCGACGATCCACATCGGTGTGGTGTCGTGATCCTCCCCCGGCGACGGTGCCAGCGCGATGCGCCCGTCGAGCGGTTCGACGCCGGGGAGCAGGGCCACCCCCGGAGCACCAGTCGTCGCCGGAACGGCCGGGAGCGCCGTCGTCGTCGATGTCGGTGCGGGCGGTCTCGGTGTGGGCACCGTGAGCGCCGTGGCCGCCGTCGTCGGGGGCGGTCCGTCGGCGTCATCATCGCGGCGCAGCACGCCGAGACCGACGATGACGGCGATGACGACCAGCGCAGCGACGGCGGGGATCCACCGGTTCGGTGGTCGCTCGACGACCCGTGCGCCGAACGGCGGCAGGGGGTCGTCGTCAGCGGCTCGCACATCGCGAGCGTAGGGACACCCGGTCACCGCAGGACCGGTCCTCGCCCGGTCGGGTCGAGGCCGTGGGGTGCGGATCCGGGTCCGTGGTCCCGGGCCGGCCCGATCAGTCGAAGACGTCGGCCGGACTGGCCGTGTGCGGTCCGCCGTCGTCACGAGCCGTCACGAGCGCGGTGGTGGCCCGCTCCAGCAGGCGCACCGGGTCGAGGGCGTGGCGGGGGTAGGAGGCCACTCCGGCGAAGAGCCGCGACCGGTGACGTGACTCGGTGAGGGCCCCGCGCAGTCGCTCGACCGCGTCGCGCCCGGCCTCCTCGTCGGCCTCGTCGAGGACGAGGGCGAGGCGGTGCTCGCCGTGACGGGCGACGATGTCACCGGAACGCAGCAGCCGACCTCGCAACATGGCGACCTCGGCGGCGAACGCCGAGGGTGGTGACCAGTCCGGCTCGTGGAGCTCGAGGATCGCCAGGGTGAGCGGACGGAGGTGGCGGCTGGCCGCTTCGACCCGCTCGGCGAGGACGGTCTCGAAGGAGTCGGGCCGCACGATGCCGCCGTCGTCGACCGGTCCGGCGCCGGAGTGCCGACGCTTCCTCGCCACCCACTCGCCGCCGAGCGCGGCGCTGACCAGCCCGAGCGCGACGATGATGCCCCCTTCGGCCGGTGCCTGACCGAGGAGGCGGACCCCGACCCCGGCGGTGACGAGGCCGAGCGCGGCGAGGGCCGCAGCCCGTCGAATGCCCACGGCATCGAACGTACCGATGGACCGCCAGCGGTCAAGTTGACGCTGCGTGGTGGTACGAAGCTTGCGGTCGGGACGTGGTCGGCGGCCCGGTGGTGAGCTTGTAGCCTGCCGCCGCGTGGCACTCGTCGTGCAGAAGTACGGAGGGACCTCGGTCGGTGACCCCGAGCGGATCCGGGCCGTCGCCGATCACATCGCCCGCACCAGCCGGGCCGGCAACGACGTCGTCGTGGCCGTCTCGGCGATGGGCAAGACGACCGACGAGTTGATCCGGCTCGCCGGCGAGGTGACCGACAGCGAGATCCCCCCGCCGCGCGAGATGGACATGCTCCTGACCGCCGGCGAGCGCATCTCGATGTCGTTGCTCTGCATGGCCGTGAACGACCTCGGTGTCGAGGCCCGCAGCTTCACCGGCAGCCAGGCCGGGATCCTCACCGACGTCGTCCACGGCAAGGCGAAGATCCTCGAGGTGCGTGCCGACCGCATCCGCGAAGCCATCGCCGACGGTGCCGTGGCGATCGTCGCCGGGTTCCAGGGCATGTCGACGACCCGCGAGATCACCACCCTCGGTCGAGGCGGCACCGACACCACCGCCGTCGCCATGGCCGCCGCTCTCGACGCCGACGTGTGCGAGATCTACACCGACGTGCCCGGCGTCTTCACCGCCGACCCCCGCGTGTGCCCCTCGGCTCGCATGCACTCGCGGGTGAGCTTCGAGGAGATGCTCGAGATGGCGGCCACCGGCGGGCGGGTGCTGAACCTGCGCTCGGTCGAGTTCGCCCGCAACCACGACGTTCCGATCCACGTGCGGTCTTCGTTCACGTGGCAGCCCGGCACCTGGGTCGACAGGGAGGACCCCGACATGGAGAGCGCCATCGTCTCCGGCGTCACGCACGACACCTCGGAGGCCAAGGTCACGGTGACCGGCGTGCCCGACGAGCCGGGCGTCGCCGCCCGGATCTTCCGGTTGTTGGCCGACCGCGAGGTCAACGTCGACATGATCGTGCAGAACGTCTCCACCGACGGTGCCACCGACATCTCGTTCACGGCACCGATGGACGACCTGCCCGTCGCCCGGGAGGTCGTCGAGACGCTCTCGGCGGGCTTCGACGACGCCTCGGTGCGCGTCGACGACGGCATCGGTCGCGTGTCCCTCGTCGGCGCCGGGATGAAGACGCACCCCGGTGTCGCCGCCAAGACGTTCGAGGTCATGGCCGAGCACGGCATCAACATCGAGATGATCTCGACCTCGACGATCCGCATCAGCTGCGTGATCCGGGCCGAGCACGTCGAGCGGGCCGTTCAGGTGCTCCACTCGGCGTTCGGCCTGGACGACCCGCCGGGAGCGTCGTGACCTCGTCCGGTCGCTGGCCGGAGCTGCCGACCGGCGAGTGGATCGACACCATCGAGACCTTCCACCTGTTCACCCAGGTCGTCGGCAAGGTCCGTCTCGTCCAGGCCCCGTGGATGAACCACTCGTGGAGCGTCCCGCTCTACGTCACGTCCCGTGGCCTGGGCACCTCGCTCGTGCCCCACGGCAGCGACGGGTTCGAGCTCGACCTCGACCTCGTCGACCACCAGTTGCTGCTGTCGACCACGAGCGGGGTGCGGCTCGCGACGGATCTCACCGGGACCAGCGTGTCGGCGTTCCACGCCAGGGTCATGACGATGCTGGCCGACGCCGGCATGCCGGTCGAGATCAACCCGATGCCGAACGAGATCGCCGACGCCGTCCCGTTCCCCGACGACCACGACCACGCCACCTATGTCCCGGAGCACGCCGAGGCGCTGCTCGGTGCCCTGCTCCAGAGCACCCGCGTCTTCCAGCGCTTCCGGGCCGGGTTCCGGGGCAAGGCGAGCCCCGTCCACTTCTTCTGGGGCAGCTTCGACCTCGCCGTCACCCGGTTCTCGGGTCGGCCCGCACCGCCTCATCCCGGTGGGGTGCCGAACTTCGCCGACGATGTCGCCCGCGAGGCCTACTCCCACGAGGTCACCAGCGCCGGTCTGTGGTTCGGCAACGCCGAGAGCCCGACGCCGATCTTCTACTCCTACGCCTACCCGACGCCCGACGGTTTCGCCGAGGCTCGGGTGGCACCCGACGAGGCGGCCTGGTTCGAGCCGCTCGGCGAGTTCGTCCTGCCCTATGACGCGGTGAGGGTGGCGCCCGATCCGGACGCCACCCTCCTCGCGTTCTTCGAGAGCACCCATGCCGCCGCAGCCGATCTGGCCGGCTGGGACCGAGTGGCGCTCGAGTGCGAGACCCCGCACGGTCCCGACTGGTGGCGGAACCGGCCTCACGACTGATCAGGCGAGCTCGGCCCGCCCGAACTCGGCGTTGAAGCGGGTGCACCAGACCACGACCGTGGAGTAGCGCTCCAGGTCGATCGACGGGTCGAGCTCGTAGTTCTGGTCGCCGATGTTGCCGCGGAGCTCGCTCAGGAGGATCCAGTCGTCGGTGAGCTCACCGCTGCTGGCCCCGGGAGGAGCGGCCGAGAGGTAGACGTCGAGGTCCGGACCGTTGTCGGACTCGAAGTCCTCGAAGCGGAGGAATCGCTGCTCTGTGCCGTCGTTGAGGACGAGGGCGTTGCCCGACACGTCGTAGCGACCCGTGCCGGAGAACTGGCCCTCTACCAGGGTGACGATCTGGGGCTCGGCGGGAGCGGTGGTCTCGGGCGCGGCGGTCGTGGCCGGCGCCTCGGTGGTCTCGGTCGCTCCCTCCGAACCGTCGGTCGTGGCCGTCCCGATGGTGGGTGTGGCGCCCGCCTCGGTGGTCTCGACGGTGATGGTCGTCTCGGGCGAGGTCGTCGCGACCTCGGCGCCGGCGCCGGAGGCGAACACGGGGCCCTCGTCGTCCACGACGTCGTCGATGAAGGCGGTGTGGATGCCGAAGAACCCGAAGGCGAGCCAGGCGGCGAAGGCGACGAAGGCCACGGCGATGCCGCCCGAGGCGTAGGGGTGGCGGCGGATGAGGCTGAACATCGGTGTGCTCCAGGTCTGGGGGCCGGGGGCTGACCGGCCCATAGCGTACGGACGCTCATGGGAACGTGGGGTGCGGGCCGCGGCATCCCCCCGGCCGAACCAGTTCCTCGGACGTTCACCGTTGGTGGGTGTCGGTGGCACCCGGCACACTGTCCTGATGCCTCGTGCTCTGATCACCGGTGTCAACGGCCAGGACGGCTCGTATCTGGCCGAGCTCCTGCTCGACAAGGGATACGAGGTGGCGGGAACGATCCGGCGGACCTCGACCCCCGACCTGACCCGGATCGAGCACCTGTTGGACCAGGTCAGCCTCCTGGGGGCGGATCTGACCGACTCGGGTTCGATCATGCGGTGCCTGGCCGAGTTCGAACCCGACGAGGTCTACAACCTGGCGGCGCAGAGCTTCGTGAAGGCCAGCTTCGACCAGTCCGAGGTGACCGGCGACGTGACGGCCCTCGGCGTGGCCCGGGTGCTCGAGGCCGTTCGCCAGCACGACGAGAGCACCCGCTTCTACCAGGCGTCGAGCTCGGAGATGTTCGGCAAGGTCCAGGAGGTCCCCCAGACCGAGTCGACCCGGTTCTGGCCCAGGTCGCCGTATGCGGTCGCGAAGGTCTACGGGCACTGGTTGACGGTGAACTACCGCGAGTCCTACGACCTGTTCGCCTGCTCGGGGATCCTGTTCAACCACGAGTCGCCGCGCCGAGGTCCCGAGTTCGTGACCCGCAAGATCACCCGGGCGGTGGCGGCGATCGCAGCGGGTCGTCAGGAGAAGCTCGAGCTGGGCAACCTCGACGCCAAGCGCGACTGGGGCTTCGCCGGTGACTACGTCGAGGCGATGTGGTCGATGCTGCAGCAGGACCGTCCCGACGACTACGTGGTCGCGACCGGCGAGACCCACAGCGTCCGGGAGTTCTGCGAGTTGGCGTTCGGTCACGTCGGGCTCGACTGGGCCGAGCACGTGGTGGTGAACCCGGCCTTCTTCCGGCCGGCCGAGGTCGATCTGCTCATCGGCGACCCCTCCAAGGCCACCAACGAGCTCGGGTGGAAGCCCAAGGTCTCGTTCGCCGACCTGGTCACGATGATGGTCGACGCCGACGTCGCCGCCCTGCGCTGATCCCACCGCCACGACACAGAGCGTTCACTGGCATCGAGAAGTTACCGGTGGGTAACTTCAGGGCATGGGGATCGAACGCATCGGCATCTGCGGGTCAGGGATCATGGGGAGCGGCATCGTGCAGGCCGCCGCACAGGCGGGACACGACGCCGTCCTGAGATCGCGGTCACCGGAGTCGGCCACGGCCACCCGCGACGCGGTCGCCGCCCGGCTCGACAAGCTCGTCGCCCGTGAGCGGCTGAGCGCCGACGACCGCGACGCCACGATGGCCCGCATCACCACGACCGACGAGCTCGATGCGTTGGCCGACTGCGACCTCGTCATCGAGTCGGTGGTCGAGGATCTGGAGGTCAAGCGCCTGTTGTTCGCCGAGCTCGACTCGGTGTGCAAGCCCCACACGCTGCTCGCGACCAACACGTCGACGCTGCCCGTCGTCGAGCTGGCCATGTCGACCGGTCGGCCGTCCCAGGTCTGCGGGGTGCACTTCTTCAACCCGGTCCACGCCATGCCCCTCGTCGAGATCGTGCGACCCCTGACCGCGAGCGACGACACCGTCGCCGCCGTCCGCGAGTTCGCCGTGCGGTGCGGCAAGTCGCCGGTGGAGGTGAAGGACGAGGCGGGCTTCGTCGTGAACGCCCTGCTCTTCCCCTACCTCAACTCCGCCATCGCCATGCTCGAGCGCGGGACGGCGTCGATGGAGGACATCGATGCCGCC
>JBCCTY010000067.1:0-16279 GCA_039197885.1 Actinomycetota bacterium
CCAGCGGATGCCACCGAGGACCGCTGCGGTGAGGATCGCGGCCGACGGCCACGCCCAGGGCAGCGACTGCTGGCGGAGCTCGTCGTAGACGACGCCGTCGATGACCAGGAGGGCGCAGCCGAGGGCCGCCTCGAACACGAGGAGGTCGGTCACCCGAGCGCGGTCGTCGGACCGCGCGAGGTGGAGGTGGATCGTGAGCGACGCCGCAGCGGCGAGCGCGGCGGCGGCGAGCCACGGGCGGACCAGGTGGTCGCGCTCGACGACGACCCCGGTACCGGCCCCGACCAGTGCGACGAGGCGGAACGAGGAGATGGCCCGTTCCATCCCACGATCGATGGCGGCAGCGTCCGGGCCCACGCCAGCCAGGGTACGGAGCCGATCTCCCTCGGTGGCGGCCGGGGGACCCCAGACGGGAGTGGGGGCATCACCTGATGCGACCGGGTCCCGATCCGTCGCACGCTCCGAGGATGTCCGTGCCCGACAGCCTCCTGGGTCTCGATCTGCCGCGGTTCCTCGTGCTCTGGGCGGGTGCCTCGATCGCCGTCGAGTTGGTCGTGCTGCGGTGGCGGGGCAGCGCGATCGATCTCCGCGACACGCTGACGTCGATGCTGCTCGGCCTGGTGTGGACGGGGATCCGGGTCGTCGGTGCCAAGGTGCTCTTCCTCGGTGCCTGGGTGTGGGTGTGGCAGCACCTGGCGCTCTTCGACCTCGACCACGGCGACCCGAGGACCTGGCTCGCCTACTGGCTCATCGGCGACCTCGTCTACTACTGGACGCACCGCCTCGAGCACCGGAGCCCGCTGCTGTGGGCCTCGCACCTCGTCCACCACAGCTCGACCCGGTTCAACCTCGCCACCGCGGTCCGCCAGCCCTGGACCGAGGTGTTCTACAAGCCGATCGTCGCGTTCTGGGCGCCGCTCCTCGGCTTCCACCCCGCCATGTACGTGTTCGTCGGCGCGCTCTCGCTGGCCGTCGGGCAGTGGCAGCACCTGGAGTGGTTCCCGAAGGTCCGGTGGCTCGATGCCGTCGTGATGTCGCCGTCGAACCACCGGGTGCACCACGGCACGAACCCCGAGTACCTCGATCGGAACTTCGGTGGTTCGCTGGTCGTCTGGGACCGGCTGTTCGGGACCTACACGCCGGAGGTCGCCCCGCCGGTGTACGGCGTCCTGGGCTACGAGCCGCCGACGTCGCCGCTGCGGCTCTCACTCGGTGGGTACCCGGCGCTGGTGGCGTCGGCCCGGACGGGTCATCGATCCGATCGGTCGCGCGCCGGGCGAGGGCTTTGTGATCGACCTGTGATGTCCTGAGATCGGGCTGCGATGCCCGCTTCGCACGCTGTGGCCGTCCAACGAACGACGGCACACAGGAGCTGACGATGAGGGATCGAACCAGGGACGCACGGACCGGATCCGGGCGGATGAGGACCGCGGCGGTCGGGGTGGCGGTGGCGTTGCTCGCCACGGCGTGCGGTGGGGGCGACGGTGGCGAGGAGGTGGCCGACGCGGCCGACGCGGCCACCGAGACGACCGCGACGGAGGTCACGACGACAGAGGTCGCGACGACGGAGACCACGGCCGTCCCGGAGCCGACCGCGACGCCCGAGATGGCAGAGGGCGGGGCCATCGAGATCACCGCGGCGATCGTGTTCGGAGAGTCGGCAGGGAGCTTCCAGATCTCGGAGGGGTCCGACGTGCTCGGCTGCGCGATGGGAACCTTCGAGGAGGCGCCGCTGGCCGCCACGATCGAGAGGACCTTCACCTGCGACATGGGCGAGCGGGCGGGCAGCTTCGTGCTGCACTTCTTCCCGGAGCCGACGGCCGATCCCACCGAGTTCGCGAGCGACTGGACCGTCGAGGACGCGACCGGGGACTTCGCCGGACTCACCGGCGAGGGTGGGTTCGCGGCGTTGGTCGACGAGGACGAGAGCGGAGCAGCCGAGACCTGGACCGGTGAGGTCACCTTCGGCGCCCCGAGCGAGGAGGAGAGCGATGCCCTCGCCTTCGACGGGGTGATCGACGTCGCCTACCTCGATGCCGTCCTCGAGACACAGCGCATCGACGACGGGGTCGGCACCGTGCAGCTCTCGGTGTTCGGCGATGACGGCGGGGTGACGACGGCCGTCGCCGGGACCGACGAGGCGGGCAGCTCTCCGACCGGGTCGACGCCGTATCGCGTCGGCAGCATCACCAAGGTGTTCACGTCGATCGCGACGCTGTCGCTGGTCGCCGACGGCTCGATCACGCTCGACGATCCGGCGAGTGATCACATCACCCGGGTGGACGTGCCCACTGACGCCACGGTCCGCGACCTGCTCCGGCACACCAGTGGCATCCCCGACATCACGGAGGTCGATGGCTTCTTCGACGAGCTCGCCGCCGAACGGTCTCGGCGCTGGACGCCCGAGGAGATGGTGGCTGCGGTCGCCGATCTGGAGCCGACACCGGTGGGCGGCGAGACCGCCTACTCGAACACCAACTACACGCTGCTGGGCATCCTGGTCGAGGAGGTCACGGGCCGACCCTTCCAGGAGGTCCTCCGCGAGCGGGTGATCGAACCGGCCGGCCTCGTCGATACCCACCTCGCCGGTCTCGAGGACGGTCCGGAGCCGCTCCTCGGGTTCACCCGGCGCGATGCGGGGCCGCCGACCCTGATCGACTTCGACTACACCTCGATCGAGACGGCCGCCTGGGCGTCCGGAGGGCTGGTGAGCACCGGCGACGACCTGCACCGCCTGTTCACGGCGCTCCACGACGGTGACGTGATCCCCCTGGAGCTCGTCGACCAGATGGTGCCCGAGGACGGGGCCTACGGGTTCGGGTTGTTCGGCTACGGCGACGACGACTCAGTGGTCGGTCACGACGGCGGCATCGATGGCACGATCTCACTGGTGTTCCACATTCCAGCGACCGGACAGACGGTGTTCGGTGCGGCTGGGAGCGATGCGCTGCTCCCCTTCCCGGCGGTGGACGAGGTGGTCGAGGCCCTCGTGCCGGAGCTCGCCGACGACGAGAGCTGAGCGGCGACGCCCTGGTCGGAGGGGAGCGACGACCCCGCTGACCAGGGCCTTCGTCGCTGTGATGTCGCTGTAATGTCGCCCGCCGAGGGTGGCGGACATGACAGCGGCGGACGGGATGGCGATGCACGATCCGGCGGGCGGTGCCCCGGTGATCCGAGTGTTCGGGGGGATCGGTGTCCACGACGACGACGGTCCGGTGAGCATCGGCGGGCCCCGCCAGCGCCGCCTCCTCGCCCTCCTGACGATCCGGGTCGGCACCGTCGTCGACATCGACTGGCTCGCCGAGCACCTCTGGGACGACGACGACCGCCCCGACGAGACCGCACGGGCCATCCGCACCTACCTCTCCCGGCTCCGCCAGGCCCTGCCCCCGGCAGCGCAGGCGTGGATCGAGACGGTGCCCGGCGGCTACCGGCTCGACGCCCCCGAGAACGCCGTCGAGCACCGCCGATTCGCCGCCCTGCGCGCCGCCGCTGCCGAGGCCCGCGACGCCGAGGATCCGCTGACCGCCCACACGTTGCTCACCGAGGCGATCGAGCTGTGGCGGGGCGAGCCGTTCCGTGAGCTCGACGACCTCCCGTGGGCCCGGGCCGAGATGGAGCAGGTCCGGCTCGACCGACTGGAGGTGCAGGAGGGCCGCTGGGAGGCGGCGCTCGCCCTGGGGCGTCACACGCAGATCATCGGTGAGCTCGCCGCGTTCACCGCCGAGCACGGCGACCGCGACCGAGCGGCGCGCCAGCACGCCCTCGCCCTGCATCGCAGCGGCCGCTCCGCCGAGGCCTTGCGTGTGCTCGCCGACTTCCGACGCCGCCTCGCCGCGGAGTCCGGCCTCGACCCGTCACCGGAGATGGTCGAGCTCGAGCGGGCGCTCTTCGCCGACGACCCCTCGTTGCGAGTGGAGTCGCTGGGCCGACCCCTGCGCGGGTATCGCCTCCTGGAGGAGACCGGTGCCGGTGCCTTCTCGGTGGTCTGGCGAGGCGAGCAACCGTCGGTGCGTCGAGCGGTCGCCATCAAGCAGATCCGCGCCGAGCTGGCCTCCCAGCCCGACTTCATCCGCCGCTTCGAGGCCGAGGCGCACCTCGTCGCCCGCCTCGAGCACCCTCACATCGTCCCGCTCATCGACTACTGGCGCGACCCCGACTCCGCCTATCTGGTGATGCGATGGCTGGCCGGCGGCACTCTGGAGCGGCGCCTCGACGACGGCCCGCTCGACCTCGCCGAGACCCTGACGCTGGCCCGGCAGATCGGTGGGGCGCTCACCACCGCCCACGACGCCGGGATCGTCCACCGCGATGTGAAGACGGCCAACATCCTCTTCGACGAGCAGGGCAACGCCTTCCTCGGCGACTTCGGTATCGCCCTCGAGGCCACCGTCTCGGCGGGACCAGAGGCCGCCCTCTCGCCGGGCTCTCCGCTCTACGCCGCACCGGAGCAGCTGCGCCGCGAGCCGCTCGGTCCCCGAGCCGACGTGTTCAGCCTGGGTGTGGTGCTCTTCGAGTGCCTCGCCGGTCGGCTGCCGTTCCCGACTGCCGGATCGGCCGACGAGGTCCTCGAACGTCAACTCGACGTCGCCTACCCGGCGCTCGCCGACCTCGACGTCGAGGTGCCTGCAGCGGTGTCTGCTGCGGTGGCCCGAGCCACGGAGAAGGACGCCGATCGCCGCTTCGCCTCGGTCGCCGAGCTCGTCGCAGCCCTCGACGGCGGCGCCACGGCATCGGCACCGGCCCGTCAGGAGCGATCGACGTCCGAGCTCGCGAACCCTTACGTGGGGCTGCGGGCCTTCGACGACGGCGACACCGATCGGTTCTTCGGACGCGATCGGCTGCGCGACGAGATCGTCGGCCGCTTCGCTGGTGCGGGAGTCGCCGCTCGATGCGTCGTCGTTGTGGGCCCGTCGGGGTCGGGCAAGTCCTCCGTGGCACGGGCCGCCGTCCTGCCGGCGTTGCGCGACGGTGCCGCGCCGGGCTCGTCGGCGTGGTTCGCCACCACGATGATCCCCGGGGCGGACCCGTACGAAGCCCTGGAGGCGGCGCTGCTGCGCATCGCCGTGAACCCTCCGTCGTCGTTGCTCGACCAACTCCGGGACGGGCCACGGGGTGTGCTGCGCGGCATTCGACGATGCCTGCCGTCCGATGCCGATCACCTGCTCCTGTTCATCGACCAGTTCGAGGAGCTGTTCGTCGCTGCCGGTGCGCACGCGGACGACTTCCTCGATGCGCTCGCCGTCGCGATCGATGATCCCGCCTCACCACTCCGACTGCTCGCGACGCTGCGGGCCGACTACTACGACCGGCCGCTCGGTCACGTCACCTTCGCCCCGATCCTCTCGGCCGGGGCGGTCGACGTCACCCCGCTCGCCGCAGACGAGCTCGAGCGGGCCATCGTCGAGCCGGCGACCGCCGCCGGCGTGGACTTCGAGGCCGGGCTCGTCGCTCGGCTCGCCGCCGAGGCGGTCGCCCAGCCGGCGCCGCTTCCCCTGCTCCAGTACGCGCTGAGTGAGCTGTTCGATCGGCGGACGGGGTCGACGAGGCTCACCCTCGCAGCCCACGACGAGATCGGTGGGTTGAGCGGCGCGTTGGCCGCACGCTCCGAGGCGCTCTTCCTCGCCGCCGGACCGGAGGAGCGGGTGGCGATCCGCCGGGTGTTCGGCCGCCTGGTCGATCCCGGGGCTGGGTCAGCCGACCTGCGCCGCCGCGTGCCGCTCGCCGATCTCGGCGACGACCCCACCACCGTCGGGGTCATCGAGGCGTTCGCCGCGGCCCGTCTCCTCACCCTCGACCGTGACCCGGTGTCGCGCGAGCCGACGGTCGAGGTGGCCCACGAGGCCCTGCTGCGGGAGTGGCCCCGCCTCATGAGCTGGTTGGCCGAGGACCGCGACGTGCTGCGTCGCGTCGACGCCATCGCCCGTGCCGCCACCGAGTGGGACGACGGTGGCCGCTCCGAGGCCGATCTCTATCGAGGCGAGCGCCTCGCCGGGGCGGTCGAGGCGAGCTCCGACGACCGCACCCGGCTCCGAGACGTGGACGCCGACTTCCTGGCCGCGTCCGAGGCAGCGGCGAGTGACCGTGCCAGGTCCGAGGAGCGCCGGGTCCGACGGCTCCGACGTCTCGTCGCCGGGACGGCCATCGCCCTCACACTCGCACTGGTCGCCGGTGGTCTGGCCGTCCGTGCGCAGGCCCGTGCCAACGACCAGGCCGAGGCAGCCGAGCTGGCGACGCTGATCAGCCGGTCGGCCTCGTTCCAGAACGAGGACCGGACGCTCTCGCTGCTGCTCGGTCTGGAGGCTCACCGTCGCTCGCCCGGATCGGTGACCGAGCTCGCCGTGCTCGACGCGCTCGCTCGCGAGACCGGTACGTCGGTCACGCCGCTCCCGCCGCTCGACGCAGCTGCGGTCCAGCCGTGCGCGTTCGCGATCCCGTCCGAGGACGGCTCGCGGATGACGGTGATCGACGGCGGTGAGCTGCGCCTCATCGACCCGGTCACCGGCGACAGCGTGAGCGTCGGGCCGGCGCCGAACCTCGGACCGGATGGCTGCGGAGCCTGGATCACCGACGAGGAGCTCACGCAGCGGGTGGTCGCCGGGCCGGGCGACGAGTTGTTCGTCGGGTCGATCGACGGCGCCGACGAGCTGGTGATCGACATCGGGAGCCCCTACGTGACCTTCGGACGTCGGGTCGCCGGTGACCGGGTGGTCGTGCTGGCGTTCGAGCGCGAGGCGGTCGAGGTCTACGACACGCTGACCGGCCAGGTGATCGCCCAGGTCACCGAGCTGGGGGCCCAGGGCGCCGTGGCGCTGTCGACGGACGGGTCGCTCGTGGCCGTGACCCGGACGACGACGGACGGCCGCGGTGAGCTCGTGCTGATCGACGGCGTCACCGGCTCGGAAGGGCATCGGGTCGAGATCGGACGGCCGAGCGAGGAGGTCCGCATCGACGAGGTCACCGGTGAGGTGCTCGTCCCGACGGCCACCGGTGAGCTCGTGACCGTCGACGCTGCAACCGGGCAGATCGTCGCCACCGTCCTGACCGGAGCGACCTCGACCATCGAGGCCGTCGGCGCCAGGCCCGACGGTCTCGTCGTGCTGCTGTCGGCGGGGCAGGCCGAGCTGATCGATCGCCGCCTCGGGCCGACCGGTGACGGCGTCGCGGTCGACGATCCGTGGACCGCACGTGTGCGCTCCGACGGCTCGGTGCTGCAGATCGGTTCGGACGCCACGGTCGAGCTCGTCGAGTTCGGTCGGAGCGACTTCGTCCAGCAGCGTTGGAACGTCGCCGATGACGCGCTGGTGAACATGGAGTCGGGCGTGGCGGCAGCGGTCGGCCCGCGTGGTGACGTGGAGCTGACCGACCTGGCCACCGGGGCGCGGCGGGTGCCCGACCTGCTCGACGAGCGGGGGGAGCGGGTGGAGTTCATCGCTGCGGTCCCGGGCCCCGAGGGCCTGCGCACCTTCACCCTCGAGCGCGGCGTCGTGGCCCGGTGGACACCGGAAGGTGAGCTGATCGACCAGATCGTGACCGCCGGTGAGGACGGCCGAGCGATCGGCGGCGCCTTCGAGGAGCGCCGAGGCGTCCAGGTCGTCGAGCGGTCCGACGGCGGACTCGAGCTCGTGCTGGTCGCGCTCGAGGACGACCTGTCCGTCCTCCAGCGACGTCCGGTCGAGGAGTTCGGCGCGTTCCTGCCGGGGCCGGACGACGGCATCCTCCACGCCGACGACGGCGGCACGCTCCGGACCTACGACGCATCGGGATCGCTGGTTGCCGAGATCGAGACCACGATCATCGACCCCGTCACCATCTCGCGAGCCCGGACGTCGAACCGCCTCGCCGTGGTGAACCAGGACGGTGGGGTGGTCGTCGACCCCGAGATGGGCGTCGTTGCCGACTTCCCCGTCAACGGTGGGCTCGCTGGGCTCTCCTTCGTGAACGACGACGAGCTGCTCGCGATCTCACAGACCGATGGCACCATCAGCCTCTGGGACATCGTCGAGGAGGAGGAGAGCATCCTCGTCGACGGGTCGGGGTCGAACGGGCAGGGCCTGCCGTTCTACGACGAGTCCGCAGATGTGCTGTGGCTCGTCGCGCAGGGCGACATCCTCGCGCTGCCGATGAACCCGGATCGCTGGATCGAGCTCGCCTGCGCGGCCGCCGGTCGCGACCTCACCGTCGACGAGTGGGAGCGCTTCGTGCCCGGCGGCGGACCGGTCCGCTCGGCCTGCGCGTGACGAGCGGACTCAGCTCGTCACGACCGGTCGCACGTCGTCGTAGGTGTCGATCCGTCGCAACGACGGGACGAAGGCGGCGAAGCCCGCGGCGATGGCGACGGTGACGAGCCCTCCTCCGGCGACGGCCCACGGCACGCCCAACCAGCGGGCGGCCACGCCGCTCTCGAAGGCACCGAGCTCGTTCGACGCACCGATGAACACCCCCTCCACCGCGCTCACCCTGCCGAGCTGGGTCTCCGGCGTCGCCAGCGGGACGAGCGTGGAGCGGATCGTCATCGACACCATGTCGGCCCCGGCAGCGATCATCAGCGAGACGAACGCGACGGCATAGTTGGTCGTGATGCCCAGGGTGACGTGGAACGCGCCGAAGACGGCGACGACGGTGAGCAGGGTCGGCCCGACGCGTCGGCGCACCGGGCGCGCGGCGAGGAAGAGGCCCATCAGGCCGGCGCCGATGCCCGGGGCGGCCCGCAACCAGCCATAGGCGATGTCGCCGACGCCCAGGCGCTCCTCGGCGATGACGGGGATGAGCGCCACGGCACCGCCGAAGAGCACGGCGAACATGTCCAGCGCGATCGCCGACAGCACGATCGGCGAGCGGCGGATGAAGCGCAGTCCCTCGAAGGCGAGCCGCAGCGAGGGCCGGTCGGTGAGGCGGGTCTGCTCGGTGGCGTAGGTGGTGCGCAGGATCGGCGGGATCGAGGCGACGAAGAGCAGCGCCGCGACCAGGTAGGCGAGGTCGGCGCCGACGCTGTACAGGAAGCCTGCGGCGACCGGGCCGACGATCGTCGAGATGACCATCGTCGCGGCCCGGGCACCAACGAGGTTGGGGAGCAGGCGTCGTTCGACGACGAGCGGTGCCATCGCGTGCCGGGCCGGGATCGCGATGGCGTCGAACGACCCGAACGCGAGCGTCAGGAGGTAGAGCGGCCAGACGGCGGCGTCGGACCCGTCGGACACGTCGCCGACGTCGCGGCTGTAGAGCACGAAGCCGATGGAGCACACGACCCGTCCGACCGTCATCACCGCCGTGACGTGCCGCCGGTCGAACCGGTCAGCGACGTCTCCGCTGACGATCACGAGCAGCACCGCCGGGACGAACTGCAGGAGGCCGATGATGCCGATGGTCAGCGGGTCGCCGGTGAGGTCGAAGGCCTGCTTGAACAAGACCGCCAGCATCAGCGAGATGCCCGTGATGGCGAGTGCGTTGGAGGCGAGGAAGAACCTGACCGAGGGGAGCTGCCAGAGCGTTCGCTCGCCGGCCCCGGTCACCGCACCAACCTACGACCTGGGTGACGGCGGTCGATCCGGAGGACCCGGGTGTCCACGCGCGGGCGGGGAGAGAACGCGGTGCGGGGGATGCGTCGCGCTGCCGTGACGTCGAAGTCCCGGGCCCAGCGCCCCGACGCCGGTGCGGACGGCCCCGACCAGCGCAGGGCGGCGTGGTGCTGCACCACGATCCGGGCCGAGGTCAGCCGGCTACCGGGAGCGAGGAGACGCCGGAGGAGGGCGCTGGTGGTGGCGAACGGTGGGTTCGCGACGACGTGGAAGGGACGGCGTGGGAGTCGGAGGTCGGCGGCGTCGGCCCGGACGACCGTCACCCGGTCGCCGAAGCGTCGCCGAAGGGCGTCGGCGCGCTCGGGATGGAGCTCGACCGCGATCACCCGCGTGCCCGCGTCGAGCAAGGCTGCGGTGATCGCGCCGTGCCCCGCACCGACGTCGACGACGAGCGCTCCGGGCCGCAGCCCGGCGTCACCGACGAGGCGCTCCGCCCACCGTCGGTCGAGCTCGTGCCAGCCCCAGGCCCGCTTCGACCGGGCCACGGCGGCGCACCGTGATCATCATCACCATGCGCCCACCGCACCACCTCAGCGGTCGATCCGCCAACGATTTAGCCGCGTGCGTCGAGCTCCGCGACCAGCTTCTTCGGTGCCGTGAGCCGGAACGAGTCCTCGACGAGCTCGGCGACCTCGCCCCAGTCGGCGTCGTCGAGGTCGATCGCCCGCCAACCGTAGGGGCCCCAGTAGGCGGGGACGAAGAACCGCTCGTCCTGCTCGATCGCGTCGAGATCGTCGGGAGCGGGCATGAACACGAGCGCGTGGTCGTGGGCGCCCGAGTGATGGTCGCCCTTGGTCACCGCTCCGTAGCCGGCGAAGATCTTCTTGGTGAAGAACGAGGGACGCCCGTGGGAGATCTTCACGTCGGCGCCCGGGAGCGCCAGGCACAGCTCACGCAGGCGAGCGAGGATCGGATCGTCGTCGTCGAACATCTGCTGATGCGCCACGGATGTCACGGTAGGTGCCCGGCTAGCGTCGCGTCATGACCGACGTCGACTACGACCCGCTCGATCCCGAGGTCATGGCCCGACCGACCGACGCGTACCGGGAGTTGCGGGAGCGGTGCCCGGTGCACCTCGTCGAGGGGTTCTTGCCTCCGCACTACGTCGTCAGCCAACACGACGATGTCGATCGGATCCTGCGCGACCCGGCCACCTGGAGCTCGGCCCAGGGGCACGGCCCCGGCATCTCGTCCAACCGGACCCTCGCCTACTGCGACGATCCCGAGCACGGGCAGCAGCGACGGCTGGTGAGTCGCGCGTTCACGCCTCGCAGCGTCCGCGAGATGGAACCTCGCATCGAGGCCGTCGCCCACGAGCTGATCGACGGGTTCGTCGACGACGCCGCCTGCGATCTCCACGAGCGGTTCGCGACGCCCCTCCCGATCATCGTCATCGCCGAGATGCTCGGCGTCCCGACCGATCGCCGGACCGACTTCAAGCGCTGGTCGGACGATTCGGTCCTGCGTCTCGCCTCGGGCGATCCCACGAGCTACGCCGACTCGACCCGCGAGTTCGCCGAGTTCTTCACGGCCCAGATCGCCGACCGCAGGGCGCAGCTCGCCGCCGGTCACACGCCGCCCGACGACCTCGTCACCCGACTCGTCACGGCGGAGGATCGTGGGATGAGGCTCGACGACGCCGAGACCCTGTCGATGATCGGCCAGCTGTTGACCGCCGGCAACGAGACGACCACCTCGCTCCTCCTCAACCTCGTGCTCCGGCTGTGCGAGCGGCCCGAGCTGCTCGAGGAGCTGCGAGCCGACCCGGCGCGGTGCGAGGTCGCGGTCGAGGAGTCGCTCCGGTTCGACTCCCCGGTCCTCGGGCTCTGGCGCACGCCGAACACCGAGCAGGAGCTCGGTGGGGTCACGATCCCTGCCGACCACAAGACCCAGGTGCTGTTCAGCTCGGCCAACCGTGACCCGGCGGTGTGGGAGGACCCCGACGAGTTCCGCCTCGACCGCCCCCTCGACGACGTCCGCAACCACCTCGCGTTCGGCGCCGGGGTGCACTTCTGCCTCGGTGCGGCCCTGGCCCGGGCCGAGGGCCGGATCGGTCTCCGGGCGCTCGTCGAGCGGCTCCCCGGTCTCCGCCTGACCGGCGAGCCCGAGCGGATCCCCCCGTTCTTCCTCTGGGGGTGGCGCACCATGCCAGTCGCCTGGAGCGCCCGAACCCACGGCAGGTGAACCGATCTGCTCAGCCCAGCTCGGTGATGACGAGGTCGGTCACCACGACGTCGTCGACGGGCTGGTCGCGGTCGCCGGTCGGGACCGACTGGATCGCGGTGGCGATGTCGAGTCCTTCGGTGACGATGCCCATGGGGCTGTAGAGCGGCGGGAGCGCCTGCCCCTGCGGTCCGGTGATGATGAAGAACTGGGCGCCGTTCGACGACGGATCACCACGGTTGGCCATCGCGAGCGCCCCGAGCTCGTAGCCGGTCTCGGGCCCGAAGCCGCCGGTGAAGTCGTAGCCGGGCCCACCGGTGCCGGGCGGATCGCCGTTGGGATCGCCACCCTGGATCACGAAGCCGTCGATGACCCGGTGGAACGTCGTGCCGTCGTAGTAGTTGTTCCGGGCGAGGAACACGAAGTTGTTGACGCTCACGGGGTCGAGGGCCGGATCGAGCTCGATGACGATGTCGCCCTCCGTCGTCACGAAGCGCGCCTCGTAGGTCGCCGTCTCGTCGATGCAGACCGGCGGCGCTTCGGCGAACTGGAGCACCGGCGGACCGGACGCGTCCGCCGGTGGGCAGCCGGGATCGGCGGGGTCGGCGGGTGCGTCGGCCGTCGTCGCGGTCGTGGCCGCTGCAGCGGCGTCGTCGACCGTGGTGGCGGGCGCCTCGGCCGCGACGCGCTCCTCGTCGTCGTCACCGCCGCTGAAGGCCAGCACCGCCAGTCCGCCGAGCGCGACGGCGCCGACCACCGCAGCGAGCACGACGATCCTCCGTCGGTCGTTCGGTCCGGTGTCTTCGATGGTGGGCATCACCGACCAGGGTCGCCGTCGGGACGATCCGGGGCAAGGCGGGCGACGGCGTCAGGCGAGGCCGGCCTCGGGGCTGCGCCGGCGGCCGACGACGGCGCGACGTCCGGCTAGCGTCGCCGCATGGGGGCGTCGATCGACGAGCTGACCGGCGAGACCGTCGAGCTGCTCCAGCAGCTCATCCGCAACCGCTGCGTGAACGAGGGCGTCGTCGACAGCGGCGAGGAGGAGCGCAGCGCCCGCCTGCTGCGCGACGAGCTCGACGGGCTCGGGCTCGAGGTCGAGACGGTCGAGATCGAGCCGGGTCGCACGTCGATGGTCGCTCGCTACGACGGCACCGATCCCGACGCCCCGGCGCTGTGCCTGATGGGGCACACCGACGTCGTCCCGGTGAGCCCGGACGGGTGGAGCAACGACCCCTTCGGCGGAGAGCTGATCACCTCGGCCGACGGCGTCGACGAGGTCTGGGGGCGCGGCGCGGTCGACATGTTGAACCTGACGTCGTCGATGTTCGTGGCGTTCCGCGAGATCGTCCGGTCGGGCAGGCGGCTCCCCGGTGACCTCGTCTACTTCGCGGTGGCCGACGAGGAGGCCGGCGGTGGGCTGGGCGCCCGGCCGATCGTCGAGGATCGGTGGGACCTCGTCCGGTCCGACTACGTCCTGACCGAGTACGGCGGGACGCCGGCCTTCGGCACCGACGGGACGACCGTCCTGATCACGACGGGGGAGAAGGGTGGTGCCGCCCGCAAGATCCGGGTCGAGGGCACACCGGGCCACGGCTCGATGCCCTACGCCACCGACAACGCCCTGGCGAAGGCAGCCGAGATCGTCCGTCGACTGTGCGAGGCCGACGTCGCCCCCCACATCGACGACGTCTTCCGCGACCGGGTTCGGGCTCTCGGGTTGCCGCCCGACCGCGAGGCGGCGTTGCTCGACCCGGCCCGCATCACCGACGCCCTCGCCGAGTTGCCGGCCGGCTTGGCCCGCAACACCCACTCCTGCTGCCACATGACCTTCAGCCCCAACATCATGCGCAGCGGCGACAAGGTGAACGTGGTCCCCGACCGGGCGGTGGTGGCCGTCGACATCCGCACCCTCCCCGGCCAGACGCAGGACGAGGCCGACGCGCTGCTCCGCGAGATCATCGGCCCCGACCTGCTCCCCTCGGTCGAGATCGAGCCCTACCTGCCGAACGTCCCCGACGGCCTGCCCCACTCGACGACCGAGACGCCCCTGTGGGACGCGCTCGCCGACTCGATCCGGATGGCCTACCCCGACGCCCGGGTCGTGCCGAGCCTGGTGACCGGGGGGACCGACGCACGATTCTTCCGCCGACGCGGCGTCCCCGCCTACGGCGCCGGTCTGTTGAGCCCACACGTCTCCCTCGCCGAGTTCGTCAACCGGTTCCACGGCCACGACGAACGCATCGACGTCGAGTCGCTGCGGCTGACGACCCAACTCTGGTTCGACGTGATCGACCGACTCTGGGAGTGAGCGGCCGGATCGACCGACTCAGGCCCTGGCTTCGGCCAGCACACGACGCATGCCCTCGGCACTCGCCCGGGCCGCCTGCTCGACCGGTGCGGCCCACAGCTCCGACGAGCAGACCTCGATCCCGATGGGCGCCGTCGAGCCGAGGCCGTCGAGGATGCGGACCATCTCCACGAGCGAGAACTCACCCTCACCCGGGGGAACCCGGTTCATGAGGCAGTCCTCGTAGTAGTCATCGTGTTGCGGAACGATCGTGCCGTCGTTCCACTGGGTCGCGAAGATCTTCTCGCCGGGCAGCGATCGCACCTCGGCGAGGTCGTTGGTCGAACGGGTCAGGTGCCAGGAGTCGAAGCAGAACCCGCCGTTGGTGCGGTCGGCCTCGGTCACGATCCGCACCGCCGTGGTCGCGTCCTCGATGTTGGTCATCGACGGCACCCACTCGAGCCCGACGAGGAGGCCGTGGTCGGCGGCCCGGTCACACAGCGAGCCGAAGCCAACGGCGGCCTCGGTCAGCGTGCCCGTGTAGTCACCGATCACCTGCAGGTAGCGGCAGCCGAAGCGGTCGGCCATCTCGAAGGCGAGCGACTCCAACCGAAGGCACGACTCCGTCGGGCCGTCGGGGCTCGCCCAGCCGCGCAGCGCCTCGATGTTCGCGATCGACAGGCCGGTCTCGTCGAGCGCCGCCTCGACCCGCTCGACCGCTGCGTGGTCGTCGCGCAGGTCGGCCCAGGCGCCCATGAAGAGCCCGATGGCGGCGTAGCCGGTTTCGGCGGCAGCATGGATGCGGGCCACGACGTCGTCGTGGCGGGGTCGGCTGAAGTGGTCCCAGACGAGGTCGTCGGGGCCGAGCTCGCGGGCCGTGCGCTTGGACATGGGTGCAGTCTGGCCGACGGATGGGTCTCGCTTCCCGTCCGACCACTAACGTCGGCCCATGGCCGACTTGCGAGACGCACCCGGCACGGTCCCGCCGCCCGGCGAGGCGAGGGCGCCCGGGCCGACCCTCCACGAGCAGTTGCTCGACGATCCGACCCGACCCCCCGAGCCGTTGCTCGTGCGGTCGCCGGCCTTCCTCGGCGACGACGACATCCCGTACGAGAACTACACCTCGCCCGACTACGCAGCGGCGGAGTTCGACCACATGTGGCCCACGACGTGGCAGTGGGCGTGCCACGTCGACCACATCCCCGAGCCCGGGGACTACTACGTCTACGACATCGGCCACCTCTCGGCGCTGGTGCTGCGGACCGACGCCGGTGAGATCAAGGCGTACTACAACGCCTGCATGCACCGGGGCACCCAGCTCCGTCCGCCGGGCACCTGCGGCTTCGCCAACCAGCTGAAGTGCCCGTTCCACGGGTGGACCTGGTCGCTCGACGGCGAGCTGATCGACCTCCCCGACCGGTGGGACTTCCCCCACGTCGGCGACGAGTCGCACCGCCTGCCCGAGATGCCCGTCGACGTCTTCGCCGGGTTCGTCTGGGTCAACTTCGATCAGGACGCTGCTCCGCTGTCGGAGTGGGTGGGTGTGCTCACCGACCACTTCGCCGACTTCGCGTTCGAGGATCGCTACATCGAGACCCACGTCCGCAAGCGGCTGCCGTGCAACTGGAAGGCGGCCATCGAGGCGTTCCTCGAGGCGTATCACGTGCGCGAGACCCACGCGAGCGGCCGGCTCGGCGACGAGGTGACGACGCAGTACGACGTCTTCGAGCCCAACGTCAGCCGGTTCATCCACACCACCGGCCTCGACAGCCCGCAGCGCCCGACGCCCCGGACCGAGCAGGAGATCTTCGCTCACATGACGCGCAACATGCGTCGCGGCGAGGACCCGATCGAGCTGCCCGAGGGCGTCCGCGCCCGCGACTTCTACGCCAGGATGGTGCAGGAGCAGATGGGCGAGAAGTACGGCCGCGACTTCTCGCACCTCAGCGAGTCCATGACCCTCGACTCGATCGAGTACTTCTGCTTCCCCAACGCGTTCTTCTTCCCCGGGCTGTCGCTGCCGATGGTGTACCGGTTCCGTCCCGATCCCGACGACCTCGACGTGTCGTACTTCGATCTGCTGATCCTGCGGCCGCGTCCGCTCGAGGGCGAGGCACCGTTCCCGCCCGAGGTCATCGAGCTCGACATCGACGACAGCTACACGATCGCCGAGGGGCTCGGCGGGCTCGGACGGGTCTACGACGAGGACACCGGGAACATGAAGGCCCAGACCCGTGGTTTCCGGTCGAGC
>JBCCTY010000068.1:0-16260 GCA_039197885.1 Actinomycetota bacterium
GACGCCTCGCCGACGAGCGGGCCCTCGGCCGTCGGATCGCCGCCGTCGAGGCCGACGACGAGTGGTTCCTCAAGGGTGGGACGACGGCGACGGCGCTCGGGGCGGCCCTCGTGGGTGCGAAGCTGCGGGCGACCCGCCGGATCGGCAAGCTGATGCTGATCGATGTCGATGATGCGGTGGTCGGGCTGCGCTACGGGATGACCGGGCGGTTGTTGGTCGACGACGTGGCCGCCATCGCGTCGCTCGAGTACTCCAGCGACCGGGACGATCCGGCATGGGACCGCTTCGCCCTCCGCTTCGACGACGGCGGCCGGCTGGTGCTCCGCGATCCCCGCCGCCTCGGTGGCGTCGAGCTCGACCCCGACGAGTCGAAGCTCGGGATCGATGCCTGGACGATCACCACCGACCACCTGGCGGCCCGGCTGGCCGGCTCGCGAACGTCGCTCAAGGCCCGGCTCATGGACCAGGCTCGCATCGCCGGGCTCGGCAACCTCCTGACCGACGAGATCCTCTGGCGCAGCGGCCTGGCCCCGACCCGGGAGGCCGGTTCGCTGGGGGTGGAGGAGATCGCACGGTTGGGTGAGCAGGTGCGGGGTACCGTCGCCGAGCTCGCCGAGCGGGGCGGATCGCACACCGGCGACCTCCACGACGAACGTCACCGCGGTGGTCACTGCCCGGCCGATGGCGCTCCGCTCGACCGTGCGACCGTCGGTGGCCGGACGACCTACTGGTGCCCGGAGCACCAGCGGTGAGGCCGGTACGCTCGCCCGGCATCAGCTGCTTCGCGCCCCCGATCCTCGTCGCCCGGGTGCCATGACCGTCGGCACCGTCCTCGCCAGGGCGACCGAACGGGTCGACGAGCCCGTCGAGTTGCTCGTCGCCATCGCCGGTCTGCTGGGTCTCCTCGGCCTGCTGCTCGGAGCGTTGACCGTGCTCTACGTGCGGGCGACGCGACCCCGCGCCCGATCGGGCGACCCCGCCTCGTCCCCGGGTTCGCCTTCGCCCGGGCCTCCTCCGGTCGGTGCGCCGGTGAGCGATGCCGGGATGTCACCGGCGCCGCCATCGAGGCGACGCTCACCGGTCCTGCGGACCCGAATCGCGCCGTGGCGTCGCTGATGGGCACTGCGCCTTGGCGGCGCTGACGTCCCGGTCGGCCTGCTGGTGGAGTGGGGCGGGGCGGTAGTCTCGGCCCCATGTCCGACGGCTTCGACACCCAGGCGATGATCGAGCGGTTCCGCGAGCGGGCGCTCTCGGTGAAGCGTCGGCCGATGCCCCCGGTCGAGGGGCCGGCGCGCGAGGAGTTCCGCAAGCAGGCCCAGCAGGACTTCATGGACTTCGCCATCATCGGTGACGCCGAGGCGACCCTCGAGGAGGGGATCCTGACGCTGCGGGTCGACCTCACCGGCGGCGACTGAGATGGCCATCTCGGACCGGCTCGTCGGCTCGCAGGCCTGGGTGGTGCAGCTCCGAGACGAGCTCGGTCAGCTGCCCGAGACGCTGAAGCAGTTCCGTGAGGGCGTGGCCAACCTGCGTGCGGTGGCCGAGCGACTCGAGTCGGCCACCGCGATCATCGAGCGCACCGGCGAGACCCTCGACGCCACCGGTGCGAGCGAGGTCATCCGTCAGGTCGACCAGGCCAGCCGCACGCTCGAGCAACAGATCCGCACCGCCCGCCAGCAGAGCGCGGTGATCCCGGGGATGGCGCTCATGGAGGAGGCCAGCGAGCAGCTCCGCCGCAACCTGAGCGACATGGCCCGGCTCCTGCCCCGAGCGACCCGACCGCCCACCTGAGCCTCCCGGATCGGTTGGACGGCGCCGAGCGGGTTGCTACCATTGCTGGTCCTGCGGATGTAGCTCAGTTGGTAGAGCGCAACCTTGCCAAGGTTGAGGTCGCCGGTTCGAACCCGGTCGTCCGCTCCAGAGAAGGACCAGGTCAGCGGCCCCGTCGGCGAGAGCAGCCGGCGGGGCCGCTGGCGTTCTGCGCCTCGGCGGCCGACCACCGCCCGACGGCGGAGCGAGGCGGGGCATCATCCGACGCCGCGGCGCAGGCTCCGATGACGCCGGCATGGATGCTCGAGGGATCCCGTCGGCTGCCGCACTTGCGTGATCAGATCCCGTCGTGAGGTTCGCCGACATGCCTCCGGAGACGCCGAAGCACCTCGTTCGTGCCCTCGTCCGGCGCGGACTCCATGCCGTTCGACGAGAGACGACCACCGTCCCGGCTCGGCCACCCGGCACCGAGGTTCGACGGGATCAGCGGCCGAGCTCTGTGAAGTGCAGGAGCACTCCGCACGGGTCCCACACGTAGGTCACGAGGGCACCCCAGTCCTGCTGTTTCGGCTCCGCGACTCGGGCGTCGCCGAAGTCTCCGTCGGCGAGGATCAGCTGGACGTGGCGGTACCACGCAGCTGCGTCCGCGACCTCGACGACCAGCATCGAGTTCTCTGCCCAGTCCTTCACGTAGAGGTCCTGCAGCATCATCTGGCGACCGCCGATCGACAGCAAAGCGAGACCTTGACGATCGGTCCACAGCGTCGTCCAACCGAGTGAGGTGTAGAAGGCCAGGGATTGCTCGAAGTCCTTGGCCGGAACGAATGGGCGGACATCGGTGACCGCCAAGCTGTCGGTCTCGCTCATGGGCGAAGTACACAGCACGGGTGCGCCCCGCGCCAGCGGGCACGTGGGTGATCCAGACCTCCGTTCCGGCGGCACCGCCGGGTCGGATGGCACCTCGTGAGTCGAGCCTCGTGAGTCGACCCTGGGCGTCGATCCCCTCGGGTCCGGACACCAGCCCAGCGCTGGCTGGGAGGCGGCGAGGGGTGACCGCACACGGCTGCTCCGGGGGTCGCCATCGGTCGTGCGCTCGTGGTCAGCAGTCGGAGGGTGGTGGCTCCCAGCCGATCGATTGCGCCCAGCTGTCGGCCCGCCGGATGGTCTCCCAGACGAAGGGTGACTTCGCTTCGACGTACTCGTGTCGTTGATCTGGCGCCGCGAACTGCTCGGCGAGGGAACGCTTCAGCGCGGCGTACTCCTCGCATCGCACCGGATGACACCGGAGGTACTCGCGGAACAGGAGCGCGAGCTGTTCGGAGAACGATCCTGCACGGCGGACGTGGATGTGCGTGCGTCGTGTCCCCGGGCGTTCGCGGAAGTAGCGCTTCGTCCGTTCGGGGTTCTCGGCTCGATGGACGAACCCGGCTCGTTCGAGGGGTCTGCGATACCGATCCAACGGCTCGAAGGAACCGACCGAGACCTGCACGTCGATGATCGGCTTCGCTGCGAGACCAGCAACGGCAGTCGACCCGATGTGATCGATCCGCAGCGCGACCGTGCCGAGTTCGGAACGCAGCTGAGTCCCGAGGTCCGCGAACGATGCCCGCCACTGCGGGTCGTAGTCCACCACCACGATGCCCTCCGACACGGACGTCAGCCTCCCAGATCGCGCCGGGGCGTGCGGTGGCGGGCGCGGCCGGCGGTGCGGTTCAGAGGCCGAAGTTGGCTCGGATGGCGGCGAGGTAGGTGGCGTCGTCGGACGAGGCCCGCAGGTCGAGCAGCTGTTCGGCGTCGGCTCCGGCGACGTAGCGCAGCTGGTCGGTCCCGTCGGTGGCCGCGGTGAAGATGACGCCGGCCACGTCCTCGGGCGACGACGAGAAGCGGCCCTCGGCCTGGCTGGCCGTCACCAGCGCGTCGATCACCGGCTGGTACTCGGTGTGCTCGGGGTCGATGCTCAGGTCCATCGATCGGCCGCTGAACTCGGTGGCCACGATGCCCGGCTCGACCAACTTGATCGTGGTGCCGATGGCCGCGAGCTCGTAGGTCATCGCCTCGGAGATCCCCTCCACCGCGAACTTGGTGCCGTGGTAGAGCGCACCGAGGGGCAGGGTGATCTTGCCCCCCATCGACGACAGGTTCACGATCACCCCACTGCCCCGTTGCCGGAACAGGGGCAGCACCGCCTTGGTCACGTCGAGGAGGCCGAGCACGTTGGTCTCGAACTGGCGGACGATCTTCTCCCGCGGGGTCGACTCCACCGGGCCGTACGCTCCGTAGCCGGCGTTGTTGACCAGGACATCGATGCCGCCGAAGCGCTCCATCCCGGCTGCGACCGCGGCGTCGATCGTGGATGCGTCGGTCACATCGAGTGCGACGACGAGCGTGTCGGACAGCTCGGCCAGCTCGGTCTCGCCGTCAGGGTTCCGTATGGTGGCCACGACGTTCCAGCCCTCGGCCTGGAAGCGCTTGGCTGCCGCTCGACCGATCCCACTGGAACAGCCGGTGATCAACACGGTGGACATCGGGGATTCCTCGATTCGATGAAGGCGGGGTTGGCAGGTCAGGCCGCGAGTCGCACGGCCTGGGGGGTCGAGCCGGTCCAGGAGTGGAAGGCCCGGTAGAAGGAGTGGTGATCGCCGTAGCCCAGCAGGAAGGCGATGTCGGTGACCGGGAGTTCGGAGTGGCGCAGGTAGTGGACGGCCAGGTCGGATCGGGTCTCGTTGACCAGACCCTTGAAGCTCGTGCCCTCCTCCTGCAACCGCCGCTGGAGGGTGCGAACGCTGAGGCTGAGGGCGGCGCCGACGGCAGCGACCGATGTCTCACCGGCCGGCAGGAGCTCGAAGAGGGCGGCGCGGACACGTTCGCTGACGGTGGCGGTGCGGTCCATGTCGGCCAGACGGCGCCCGAGCTCGGCTTCGAACGACCGCCACATCGCCTCGTTGGCGGTCACGAACGGGCGGCAGGCGTCGGCGGCGGCGAAGCTGATCGACCAGTGGTCCGATCGGCGAACGGCCACGCCGAGATACCGATGGTAGGCATCGACCTGGTCAGGAGGCTCCGGGCAGCGCACCGCCACCGGCGCAACCTCCGAGCCGGTGGCCAGGCGAACCAGCGCGACCCAGAACACCAACTCGGTCAGCGCCATCGAGACCGGCGGCGTCACCGTGGCCGGCCACATCATCTCCAACCGGGTCCGACGAGGGCCGACCTCGACGGCGAGTCGAACGGGACCGATCAGGCGCTTGTGGGCGGCGACCCGCTCCGCCGCAGCGTTCAGGTCTCGGCTGCACAGCGCAGCGAAGATCGCCGTGTCGAACGTCTCCATCGTCAGCGAACGAGCAACCTGCAAAGGCAGCAACGGATCGCCGATGGCCTCATCGACCGCCAACCACAACCGGAACATCTCCGTCGGGGAGAGTGTCGCCGACTCTCACTCGAACAGCTCACCGGGCAGATCGGCCGAGACCAGCACGACGGCGGGGTCGACCCCGACCTCACGCAGCAGGTCGGACCATCGTCGGTTCACCGCATAACCTCGTGACGACGGCACGCTTGCGACCCTACGGCACCTGCCAACAACCGCAGTTGCAGAACACGCCAACCTTCGTCGCCCCCGATCGTCCACAGGGTGATGGCCGCGAACGGCCGTTCGCCCGGGTGGTGCGCTCGACGGTGTGGTTCGGAGGCAGCACACCGGCCTGCGCCGCTGGGCGTGGTGGTCCGAGGTCCCGGCACCTGCGGCCGACCGCAATTCCGGTGCGGGGTCGGGTGGCCGGTCCTAGCGTGCGGCCATGCCGATCGAACTCCGCAACGATCCCGCCCTCGCACCGCCACGAGGCTTCTCGCACGCCTCGATCGCCCCGCCCGGCTCGATCGTCCACCTGGCCGGCCAGCTCGGACAGGACGCCAAGGGCGACCTCGCCGACGGGCTGGCGGCGCAGGTCGATCAGGCGATGGCCAACGTCGTGAGCGCCCTCGATGCCGCAGGCGCCGGGGTGGACGACCTCGCGAAGCTCACGATCTACGTCGTCGACTGGCGCGAGGACCGCCAAGGAGAGCTCGCCGAGGGGCTCGTCGCAGCTGGTCGGCGGACGAGGCTCCCCGAGGTACCGATCACCCTGCTCGGTGTCCAGGCGCTCTTCGTCGACGCCGCGCTCGTCGAGATCGAGGCCGTTGCCGTCGTGCCTGCGACGCCCTGACCTGCCCGTTGGAGCGGGGCGGTGACGCAGCAGATCACGATGTCGGCCGCCGTGTCGATCCGCTCGTTGCGCTCAATGGAGCGCGACGAGCTTCCTGAATCCCCGCGATCGTTGCTCTGCTCGAAGCTCGAGATCGACGAGACCGTCGTCCCGATGCCGGCCGATCAGTACCCTCGGGTGCACGTGAACGCGACCCAGAACCAGCCACCGACCCACGGATCCCAACCGTTCGTCGTCGAGCAGTGGTACGAGCGGTTCCAGACCCAGGCGCTCATGTAGCCGTCCGATCCCGGGACGCGAGCGACGTCGAACTTGTAGTTGTGTCCGCCTCCGTAGACCGCACGGATGCCGCACTTCCGCTGGCCCGTCGCGATGCTGCCGTAGCTGCCGGAGTCGTACTGGACGAAGACCGTGTACCTGCTGCTGTTGTTCCTGATGCAGGTCTTCGAGCCGGCCTCGGCAGGCGGAGCGATGCCGATCATCGCTACAGCGAGGAGCGTGACGGCAAGGATCGCGCGGCCCGAGCAGCGCCTCCTTCGACGCTCACCCTGACCCGTCTCGCGGATGGTACGTTCCGAAATCGCCATCTCCGACCCCCTACATTGTGCTGAAACAGCGCTCCCCGATCCGCCCGATTGCGACGGTAATCGTCGATGCTGACCGCCGCAACGGTCGGACGCCGCGGTCTCCTCCACGCGGGGAACCGAGGTGGTCGCAGTGCTCGCAGCTGCCTCCGGCTGCTGTCGACCGGGCTCACGACGTGAGCCCGTCCGGATCAGTGGCCGGATGTCGCCCGCTGCTCGAGCACGCGCTCGCGGGTGGGGACGGCGAACAGGATGCACGCCGTGCCGACCAGGCCGAGGACGACGACCACGGCGACCAGCGCGGTTCGATCCCGGGCGATGACGGCCGAGACGACGATCGCGGTCCACATGATCGTGATGGCGGACGCCTTGGTCCGACGGGGCATCCCGAGCCCCGCTCGGGCGTCGCGCACCATCGGACCGACGCCGGGGAGGCCGAGGACCCACCGCTCGAGCCGTTCGCTCGACCGGGCGAAGCACCAGGCGGCGGCGAGGAAGAACACCGTCGACGGCAACCCGGGCACGATCACGCCGAGACCACCGAGCGCCACGGCGAGCAGGCCAGCGCTGATCCACGCGGCGCGACCGAGACCGGACCACAGGCTCCGGAGCGGTCGACGCTGTCGGCGGCTCATCTGCTCCAGGTTATCGACGCGGGCGGGGCCGGGACCCGGTCGCCGTGACCTCGCCGAGGGTCCGGGCGAGTCGGCTCAGCGCCGGTCGTGCCGGGTCACCGTCGAGGAGCGACCGGCGTTGACGAGATAGCGCTCCATCTGTTCGCCGCTCAGTGGCGGTGCGTAGACGAAGCCCTGCACCCAGACCGTGTCGTCGGGGGCGAAGCGGCTGAGCTGGTCGGTTCGTTCGATGCCCTCGACGATGACCCGGAGCCCGAGCGAATGCCCGAGCGAGATGAGGCCGTCGACGATGTCGGCGTCACGGGGGTCGGCCGTGGCGCCGGCCACGAAGCTCCGGTCGATCTTGAGCCCGTCGAGGAGTGGCGTGCGCAGGTGCGTGATCGATGACGCGCCGGTGCCGAAGTCGTCGAGGAAGAGACCGACGCCCGCCTCGGAGAGTCGGGCGAGGCTCGAGGACCGGCGAGTGAGGTCGAGCAGCGACTGCTCGGTCACCTCGATGACGAGTTGCGAGGGTTCGACACCCGTGCGCTCGATCTCGCGGAGCACGTGGTCGATGAAGTTGGTGTCGCCGAGCTGCTGCGGCGTGACGTTGACGTGGCACTGGAACGACGCATCGATCCGACCAGAGCGGTTCCACTCGGCGACCTGATCGAGGGACGCGGTGACCACCCACTGACCGACCGGGATCAGCAGCGGTGAGTTGATCAGCACGTCGATGAACTCGATCGGTGCGACCTCGCCGTGGACCGGATGGATCAGGCGGAGCAGGGCTTCGGCCCCGCAGGTCGAGCCGGCGCGCACGATCGGCTGGTAGGCGAGACGGAATCGGTCCTCGTCGAAGGCCTGGCGGAGCTCGCGCGTCACCTCGGCGACCGATCCGAAGACGTGGGCGCCGTCCTCGTACTCGACGTAGCGGTTCCGGCCGTCGTTCTTGGCCCGGTAGAGCGCAGCGTCGGCCCGGCGCAGCACCTCGTCGGCGGCGAGCCCCCGGTCGACGACCGTGGCGTAGCCGAGGCTGACGTTGATGTCGAAGGATCGGTCCGCGAAGGCGACCGAACCGCCGAGCTCGCCGTGGAGCCGTTGGATCAACCGCCGGCCGGTCTCGGCGTCGGGGAGGCCCTCGGCGACGACGAGGAACTCGTCACCGCCGAGCCGGGCTGCGGTGTCGGCGTCGCGCACGAGCGAACGGAGGCGCTGACCGACGGCACTCAGGGCGGCATCGCCGGCCGCGTGACCGTAGAGGTCGTTGATCGCCTTGAAGTGATCGATGTCGAACTGGCAGACGATGACCGCGCCGGGGCGACGACCGACCTGGTCGAGGGCGTGTTGGATGCGGTCCATCGCCAGGCGACGGTTGGAGAGCCCGGTGAGCGGATCGGTCAGCGCCAGCGTGGACAACTCGTTCTCGGTGAGCACCCGGCCGGTGGTCTCGGACAGGACGAGGTGGACGGCCTGGGCGTCGGGCCCCGGTTCGGCCGGGATCGCCCGGCCGGAGAACCAACGACGCCGGCCGTCGCCATCGATCGGTCGGTCGTCGAGGCGCGCCGGCTCGTGGTTGGACTGCACCGACCGCAGGAGCTGGAGCGCGAGCTCGGCGACCGGGCTGGAGCCGACGAGCTGGCGGAGGCTGGTGCCGACGGCCTCGTCGTCGAGCTCGTCGAGCACGGCGGCGTTGGCCGTGAGGATCGTGCCTCGGGCGTCGACGGTCATGATCAGATCGGAGGTCGCGTTGGCGACCGCCCGGTAGCGAGACTCGCTCAGGTCGACGAGCCGCCGGCTCCGGGCCAGCTGGACGTGGGCGAGGACGACGTCGCAGAGCCCTTCGAGCGCCGCCTCGACCCGACCCCAGGCCCGCTCGGTGGCGTGCAGCTCGAGGGCGATGGTCCAGCCGTCGTGCGCGCGGGTGATCGCCCGAGCGGCGTGGCCGTTCGGATCGCCGACCACCACGTCGAGCGCGCGCTCGCCGTCATCGTCGAGCACGGTGAGCACGGCCCGCTCGAGCCCGAGCTGGGTGCGGAGCCGGTCGAGCACCACGCGGACCTGTGCCTCGTCGATCGCACCGCCGAGGTCGCTGGCGAGCGCTGCGATGAGCCCGGCGGCGCGCTCGCTGGCGGTCACCTCGTAGGAGAACTCGAGCGCACCGGCGAGTCGTTCCTCGGAGAGCGCCGACTTGGTGAGCACGGTCGTCGCCCCTGCTTCGGCCGCCTCGCCCCAGACCTCCCGGTCGTCGGAGCCGGTGATGATGATGACCGGTGGCGTCGCGGTCTCGTCGGCGAGCTCGTCGGCGAGGGCGAACCCGCTGCCGTCGGGGAGGGTGACGCCGGTGAGCACGACGTCGTAGGACGTCGTGGTGAGCTTCGCCCGGGCGGAGGTGAGGTCGATCGCGACCTCGGTCGTGGCCGAGGGATCAGCGGCGCGGAGCAGTCGCTCGATGATCGTGCCGAAGAGCGGATCGTCCTCGACGATGAGCACCCGCTGCCCGCTCGGTTGCCACGCCACGACTAGTGAGTGTATCAGCACGGTATGAAGCGAATGCATCATCCTGTCGGCGCTGCGCGTCAGGCCGAGCGCGAGAGGTGGTCATCTCGCTCGTCGTTGCGCTCGTGGAGCGGGCCGACGGAGTGGTGCCGGCGGGCCCGCGCGCCGGGGTCGTCGCGGAGGCGAGGGCCGCGTCCGCAGGATCCATCGATTGCGCGGTGACCGCCGATCGGGCGGAGCTCGGCCGTCGTCGAACGGGTGCCGAGGTGCCGGGCGACCCGGTCAGACGCGTCGGGAGCCGCCGTTCGAGCTCGCCCGGTCCGGGCCGGGACCGGATCGGCGGGGGAGCGTGGAGGTGAACGTGCTCCCCAGTCCCGGGCTCGACGTGACCGTGATCGACCCGCCGTGTCGTTCGACGATGCGTTGGACGATCGCGAGCCCGGCACCGACGCCGTCGGCGGCGTCGGTGGTGATGCGGCTGAACATCCGGAAGACGCGCTCGTGATCGCGCGGCGCGATCCCTTTGCCGTTGTCGGTGACCGCGAGATGGGTGAACGAGCTCTGCTGGACCGTCGACACCGTGATCGCGATCGGCCGGTCCGGGCTCCGGTACTTGATGGCGTTGTCGACGAGGTTGACGAGCAGCTGCCGGATCATCGTCCCGTCGCCGCGAACGTCACCCAGCGTCCCGTAGTCGAGTGTCCCGCCGATCGCATCGAGCTTGGGTCGGAAGCTGCGGACGATCGAGTCCATCACCTCGTCGAGCGAGACATCCTCGTCGAGCCGCTCGACACGCCGGATCCGCGCCCACTCGAGCAGCGCGTTGAGGAGGCTCTGCATCGTCGTCGCCGATTCGTCGATCACCTCCCAGTTCGCCTGGACCTCGTGCGGGATCTCGATGGCGGCGTCCTCGAGATCCTCCCGGTACAGCTGGAGGTACGAGCGGATCGACCGGAGGGGAGCGCGCAGGTCGTGGGCGATGAGGTAGGCGACCTCGGCGAGATCTGCGTTGGTGGACTCGAGGTTGCCGTTGACGAGCTCGAGCTCGGCTGCGTAGCGGGACAGACCGTGCACGATGAACTCGAAGTCGTCGCCGGGCTGCTCGTCTCGTCGCCGCCGATGGGCGAGCAGGCCCTGGGCGACCATGGTCGCCACCCATCGGTCCGAGTCGTTCCACGGTTCGCTTCGTCCCTCGATGGACTCGGTCCACCGCTCGAACGACGCACGGGGGGTGAGGGTCTTGCCGTGCTCGTCCCAGCCGTCGGAGGGATCGCCGGCCCAGGTGATGGTCGTCGACTGCTCGGACCGGAACCAGCAGATGGCGTCGGTCCGGTCGATCCGTGAGATGAGGGCGCCACCGCGGAGGTCACCCTGGGCCCGGAGGTCGTCGGTGTGGAAGACGGCCTCGTCGGGGGCGATGTCGAGGAGCGCCTCGACGACGTCGTCGTCGGGCACCCGGCCCGAGCGGGTGATCCGGTCGGCGAGGCGGCACCACATGCCGTCGGCCCGGACCAGCTGACGAAGGTCGTCGGCGGCGGAATCGACAGCGCCCTCGGCGTCGCCGGCCATCGTGAGATGGCGGAGGAGCAGGAACTGGGCGCCGAGCTGCTCGGCGCGGAGGAGCTCGGCCTCGTCACCGCGAGCCGTCCCCAGCTTCTCGGACAGGATCCGCGCGACGAGATCGCACGCCGAGCGGGTGTCGTAGGCCAACCGACGCGGTTCCCGATGATGGGCGGCGAGCAGGCCGACCAGCTCACCGTCGACGACGAGCGACAGCGAGCAGGATGCCGAGACGCCCATGTTGCGCAGGTACTGGCGGTGGATCGGCGAGACGGCGCGGTGTTGGGCGTGGGTGAGATCGATGCGGCGGTCGTCGGTCCCGGCGAGGAGCGGGACCTCGTCCTCGTCGGCGTCGGGGATGAGGCGCGTCGGGTTGGTGACGTAGAGCCGACGGGCCTGCCGAGGGATGTCCGTGGCGGGGTAGTGCAGTCCCAGAAAGGACTCGACGCCGTCAGCCACCGACTCGGCGACGACCTCGCCGTGGCCGTCGTCGTGGAACTCGTACGCCATCACCCGATCGAACCCGGTGAGCGACCGCACCGCGTCGCACGCCGCGGCGCGCGCCTCGTCGATCGAGGACGCGTGGTCGACGTCGTCGACGATGTACCGGAGCCGGACGAGCAACTCGTCGGGCAGCACCGCGCCCTCGTCGGGCTCCGCCTCCACGATGGTGTACCCGAGGTGATGGTGAGCGACGTAGGTCCACCCACCCGTTCGCCGGATCTCGATCCGGCCCGGTGCGAGCGCCGATGCCGCACCGACCAGCTCGTCCGCCGGCGCCGGCAACGCCGTGGTGCTCGTTCCGAGCAGATCGGCGGGCGGACGCCCGAGCAACGACTCGCAGTTCTCGCTGACCTGTTCGACGATCCCGTCCCGAGCGACGATCATCACGGCGGGAGCGTGCACGGCGCCGGCGAGGTGGATCGGCTCGAGGTCGCACGACGTCTCGTCCACCGGCATGGAGCCAACTCGCGTCATCGGCCCGGACACCATCACCCCCCGCTGTCGGATGTCGCCAGGACGTCCATCCTGCCAGCTCTCGCCCCGTGAGGGGCTGCATCCGCTGTGTGACGACGCCGTCCTATGCGAAGCCAACCGGGCGGCGCGGTGCGTAAGGCCCCGCCAGCGCGGCGACCTCCTCCTCGGTCAGCTCGAGATCGAGGGCCGCGACCGCCGCGTCGAGGTGCCCGGGCTTGGTGGCGCCGATGATGGGTGACACGACGGTCGGGTGGCGGAGCACCCAGGCGAGGGCGACCGTCGCCCGCTGCACGCCCCGGGCCTCGGCGATGCGGCCGACCTCGTCGACGATCACCTCGTCGTCGTCCTGGTAGAGCCGGGTGCCGAAGTCGTCGGTCTCGCTCCGCGCGGTCTGGCTGTCCCACGGACGAGCGAGGCGACCGCGGGCCAGCGGGCTCCACGGGATCACGCCGACCCCCTGGTCGGCGCAGAGCGGCAGCATCTCCCGCTCCTCCTCGCGGTGCAGGAGGTTGTAGTGGTTCTGCATCGAGACGAACCTCGTCCAGCCGTTGAGCTCGGCGACGTGCTGGGCCTTGGCGAACTGCCACGCCCACATCGAGGAGGCGCCGATGTAGCGGGCCTTGCCCGCCTTCACGACGTCGTGGAGGGCCTCCATGGTCTCCTCGATCGGCGTCCGAGGGTCCCAGCGGTGGATCTGGTAGAGGTCGACGTGGTCGGTGCCGAGCCGACGCAGGCTGGCGTCGATCTCGCGCATGATCGCCACCCGCGACAGCCCCATCGCGTTGGGGCCCTCGCGCATCGGGCCGAACACCTTGGTGGCGATCACGACGTCATCGCGATCGGCGAGCTCACCGAGCGCCCGTCCGACGAACTCCTCGCTGGTCCCGTCGGAGTAGACGTTGGCGGTGTCGAAGAAGTTGATCCCCGCGTCGAGGGCGGCCTGGATGAACGGGCGGCTCGCCTCCTCGTCGAGCGACCACGGGTGCGTGCCGCGGTCGGAGACGCCGTAGCTCATGCAGCCGAGGCAGACCTCGGACACCTCGAGTCCGGTGTTCCCCAGCTTCTGGTAGCGCATCGACCCCTCCGTTCGCGCGGACGGGGCCGAGACTAGGCCCGCTCGGAGTCCGTCGCCGCCGCCCTCAGCAGCGCCCAGAGCGCCTCGACGTGGCGGCGCTCGGTCGGCTCGGCGCCGACGGAGATCCGCGCCATCCACCGACCGTCGAGCACCGACGGCGTCAGGTAGGCCCGCCCGCTGTCGTTCACCGCGCCGACCCAGCGGAGGGTGTGCTCGTCGAGCGCTTCGTCACGCAGACCGGCGGGCTCGTGGCGCACGCAGACCGTCTGGAGGTGGACCGGGGCGACGACCTCCCAGTCGTCGGTCTCCTCGACGCGCTCGGCCAGCCAGCGGGCGTTCTCGAGGTCGCGCCGGAGCCGCGCGCGGATCGCATCGAGTCCGTCGAGGCGGAGGTGGAACCAGAGCTTGAGGGCTCGGAACCGGCGACCGAGCGGGATGCCCCAGTCGCGGTACTGGGTGACCGCTCCGTCGGTCGCGGTGCGGAGGTACGACGGGTTGGTGGACATCACCTCGACGAGCCGATCGGGCTCCCGGGCGAAGAACAGCGACGTGTCGATGACGGTGCCGAGCCACTTGTGGGGGTTCATCGAGAAGGAGTCGGCCCGGTCGACGCCGTCGAAGAGGTGGGCCAGCTCCGGGAGCAGGGCGGCCGAGCCGGCCATCGCGGCGTCGACGTGGACCCACGCGCCGTGGCGGTGCCCGACCTCGACGAGCTCGGTCGTCGGATCGAAGGCGGTGACGCCTGTGGTGCCGAGCGAGACGACGATGGCCGCGGGACGGCGTCCGTCGTTGAGGTCGGCCTCGATCGCCGCCTCGACAGCCGCCGGGTCGAGGGCGTAGCCGCTGGCCCGGTCGGTGGGGACGATCCGGACGTGGTCATGGCCGTAGCCGGCGAGCAGGGCGGCCTTGGTCACCGAGCTGTGGGCCTGGTCGGAGCAGTAGACGACCAGCGGTTCGTCGACCGCGACGAGGCCGCCGCCGTTCTGGGACAGGTCGGAGGCGTGCTCACGAGCGCACAGGAGCGCGACGAGGCAGGCGGTCGACGCCGTGTCGTGGATCGTTCCCCGCCACGGATCGCCCAGGCCGACGAGGTCGGCGAACCAGGCGCACGCGACCTCCTCGAGCTCGGTCAGCGCCGGGCTCGACTCCCAGTTGAGGCCGATGACCCCGAGGCCCGAGCTGGTCAGGTCGCCGAGCACCGAGGCGAGCGACGCATTGGCCGGGAAGTACGCGAAGTAATCGGGATGCTGGAAGTGGGTCAGACCCGGCACCACGGCCCGCTCGAGGTCGGCGAGCAGGGCGTCGAGCGGCTCGGGACCCTCGGGTGGAGGAGCGTCGAGCTGGTCGCGGACCCAACCCGGCTCGACCGAGCTCCGGACCGGCAGGTCGGCCGTCGCAGCGCGGTGGTCGGCGATCCAGTCGACGAGGCGGTGCCCGGCGGCGCGGAACTCCTCCGGCGTCATCGGGTGGCGCAGGCGGGATCCAGCGCCACGCACAGCGCGGCCAGCTGCTCGGACCGGAGCCTGAACCACGCCCAGCGCCCTCGCTGGTCGCGATCGACGATCCCGGCCCTGGTCAGCAGCGAGAGGTGGTGGCTGATCGTGGGCTGGGAGCGGCCCAGCTGCTCGGGGAGGTCACAGGCGCAGACCTCACCCTCGGGCGCGGTGGCGATCAGGTTGACGAGCCGGAGCCGGACCGGGTCGGCGAGGGCCTTGAGCATCACAGCGAGCGCTTCGGCATCGGGCTCGTCGAGGGTCGGCCCGAGCAGCGGCGGGCAGCAGGGGGCGGCGTCGGTCATGGATTCCATATTGACAGGTGTCGATGGAAATGGCACGCTCCTCATATCGACAGACATCGATACCAACCGGGTCGGAGACAGCGCCCACCCGACGACGAGACGAGGAACCTGCCATGCGACTCCAGCTCGCCCTCAACGTGAGCGACCTCGACGAGGCCATCGACTTCTACTCCCGGATGTTCGACGCGAAGCCGGCCCGCCAGCGGCCCGGCTACGCCAACTTCGCCATCGAGCAGCCGCCGCTCAAGCTGGTGCTGTTCGAGGGCGCCGGCGAGCCCGGCTCGCTCAACCACCTCGGTGTCGAGGTCGAGACCGGCGCGGAGGTGGTCGCGGCCGAGGCCCGACTCAGCGACTCCGGCATCGAGACGACCGGCGTCGACGACACCCAGTGCTGCTACGCCGAGAAGACCGAGACCTGGGTGGCCGGTCCCGACGGCGCCCGCTGGGAGTGGTACGTCCGGACCGGCGACAGCGAGCAGCTCGCCAACGTGGTCGTGGGCGCCGATGACACCGAGGCCACCGACGGCACCTGCTGCGCGTGAGCGTCACCGTCGACTTCTCGCCGGTCACGGCGCTGCCCGACGCCTCGCTGTCGGGTGACGCCGGGCCGGTGAACGCGGCCCTCGTCGAACGCGGTCTCACCGGCCTCGTCGAGGCGGCCGCGTGGCTGCGCGACCAGCCCTACGGCCACAACCTGGCCGAGGGCCCGCTGACGATCTTCGACGAGGGCGTCGGCACCTGCGTGACCAAGCACGCCGCCTTCGTCACGGCGGCACAGGAGCTCGGCGTCGACGTCGCCCTGGTCTGGGGCACCTACCCGCTGACCGACGGCATCGTGACCGGCGTCGGGGCGGTGCTCGAGCGCCACGGGTTGCCGTTCGTGCCGACCATCCACTGCTTCCTCCGCCACGGCGACGCCCGGGTCGATCTCACCGAGGGCAACTGCAACGGCAAGAACGTGCAGATCACCGAGTACCTGCGCGTCGACGAGGTGGTCGTGGGGACCGACGAGGGTCCGCACCGACGAACGGTCGTCGAGGCGCTCTGCGCCGAGCACCCCGACTTCGCCGGTGCCACGCCGGATCAGGTCGCCTCGGCGTTGGCCGACTGCGCGCCGGCCATCACGACGGCCTGTCGACTCGCCTCCGAGGTGGCCCGGTCCGGGTGAGGGACCGTCGAC
>JBCCTY010000069.1:0-16046 GCA_039197885.1 Actinomycetota bacterium
CGGGGCAGCGGCCGTGATCGGCTGACATCGATGGCCGAGATCAGGTTCTCGGCCGACAGCTGGGCGAAGCCCTCGTAGCCCAGCAGCTCGTCGACGGTGAGCGAGTACAGATCGCCGACGTGACGCACCCGACCCGAGCGGGTCAGCGCCAGCACCGTCTGCTCGCCGAGGCCCTCGATGTCCATCGCGCCCCGCGAGGCGAAGTGGGCGATCCCCTGCCACCGACGCTCGGGGCACGACGACGCCGGCACGACGCAATAGGTGTTGGCGTCGCCGTCGGCCCGGACGAGGGTCGAGCGCTCCGGGCACGGGCAGACCGTCGGGAACGCCCACGGCTCGGTGGCGTCGTCGCGCCCGGCGAGCACGGGGCCGACCACCTCGGGGATCACGTCGCCGGCCTTGCGGACGATGACCGTGTCGCCGGGCCGGACGTCCTTGACCGCCACCTGGTCCTCGTTGTGCAGCGTCGCGACCCCGACGGTCGAGCCACCGACGAACACGGGCTCGAGCCGAGCGAAGGGCGTGACCCGCCCGGTCCGGCCGACCGAGATCTCGATGTCGTGGAGCAGCGTCGTGCGCTCCTCCGGGGGGAACTTGAAGGCGATCGCCCAGCGCGGGGCCCGAGCCGTCGACCCCAGCCGGTCGCGCTGGGCGAGGGCGTCGACCTTCACGACCACGCCATCGGTCTCGTAGTCCTCGTCGTGGCGCTTGCCCTCGCGCTCGGCGATCCAGGCGTAGGCCGCCTCGGGGTCGTCGACGACGGTGAGCAGCGGGTTGACCGGGAGGCCGAGCTCGGCCAGCCAGGCGAGGGTCGCCGAGTGCGATGTCGGCACCTCGCCGCCCACGACCTCACCGAGCTGGTAGGTCCAGAGCCGCAACCGGCGCTGCGCCGTGATGCGGGGATCCTTCTGGCGCAGCGACCCGGCGGCGGTGTTGCGGGGGTTCACGTAGCGGGGCTTGCCGGCCTCGTCCTGGGCGGCGTTGATGCGGTCGAACTCCGACACCGGCAGGTAGATCTCGCCCCGCACCTCCAGCACCTCGGGTGCGCCATCGGGCAGCCGCTCCGGGACGTCGGCGATCGTCGCCACGTTGGCCGTGACGTCCTCGCCGACCCGACCGTCACCGCGTGTGGCGGCCTGCACGTAGCGACCGCGCTCGTAGCGGATCGACACGGCCAGGCCATCGAACTTGAGCTCACACGCCCAGCGGATCGGGGGCGCCTCGCCATCGCCGGCCAGCCCCCGGCGGACCCGCTCGGCCCACCCGAGGAACTCGTCGCGCTCGAAGGTGTTGTCGAGCGACATGAGCGGCACCCGGTGCGTGACCGGGGCGAACGTCGTGGTGACGAAGCCCCCGCCGACGCGCTGGGTCGGCGAGTCGTCGGCAACGAGCTCGGGGTGCTCGGCCTCGAGTCGGCCCAGCTCGGCCAGCAGGGCGTCGTACTCGACGTCGGGGATCGTCGGCGCATCGTCGACGTAGTAGGCCCGATCGTGGGCACGCAGCTCGTCGCGCAGCTCGTCGATCCTGGCCGCCACCTCATCGGTCACGGGCGCGAGGGTAGCCAGCAGCTGTGACGCCCCGAGGGGCCGTGCTGCCCCTGGCGCCTGCGCCCCTCATGCGCCGTGCTCCCCCAGGCGCCTGCGCCCCTCATGCGCCGTGCTCCCCCAGGCGCCTGCGCCCCTCAGTCGCCGTGCTGCCCCTGGCGCCTGCGCCCCTCAGGCGCCGTGCTGCCCCTGGCGCCTGCGCCCCTCAGGCGCCGACGGCGAAGCGGACGGCGACGACCTGGTCGTGGGCCTTCGCCGCGACCGAGGCCGTGATGTCGAGCACGCGCTCGGCCTGCGACGGGCCGTGCCCGGCCAGCCCGCAGTCCGGCGTGACGAGCGCCTGGGTGCGCAGCTTCAGCGGATCACAGCCCGCCCGGACCATCGAGCACCACACGTCGGCGAGACGCTTCCACGAGCGCTCACCCGTCGTGCCGAGCGGCTCGTCGGTCGGCACGACGCCCCACCCGATCCACCCACCCCGATCGAGGTGCGCGCCGACGGCACCGGGCAGCTCCTCGAGGCCGTGCTCGAGCGGCGCGAAGACGATCTCGGCGCCGGTCTGGAGCACCGCGCCCCAGTCGGTCCGCCCGCAGCAGTGCACCGCACCCACACCGACGTGCTCGACCCCGGCCAGGGCCTCGGCCATGGCATCGATCGACTCCGACATGGTCATCACCGCCCGGTCGTCGGCCAGCGTCACCAGGCCGGGCTCGTCGAAGCACACCACCGGCACGGTGACCGGCAGCGCGTCGACCACGTGGTCGAGCAGGGCCGTGGCCCGGGCGTGCACGAAGCGCAGGGCGAGACGGCGGGCGTCGTCGACGGGCACCCCGGCCCCGGCGAGCGCGGTCGTCACCGTCACGGGCCCCGGCACCTGGAGCTTGATCGCCGGGATCGAGTCGTCGACCAGGTCGAGCAGCGCGAACAACCCGGCGTCGCGCTGGACGTCGGGGCCGACGGAGAGCCGGACCTCGGGGTCGAGGACCTCGGTCAGCTGGAGCCCGGCGGAGGTCAGGACGAGGCCGGGCACCGCTGCGGCCAGCGAGCCGAGCAACGACGCCGCGCTGCTCACCCGCGCCAGCTCGGGGACCGCCGGCAGCTTCGGGGCAGCGGCGAGTGCCGCACGTGCCGCGTCGCCGGGATCGGCGTGCGGCACGCTGCCGATCGAGGTGGCTGCACCGGCGGGCAGCCCATCGGTCCCGACCACGTCTCTCCTCCCGGTCCCACCCAGTCCCGGAAGGTTGGCCGCGGTCGTCTGGGCGCGCAAGTCTGGTCGACCGTGCATCTCCGTCGACCCGCCCTGTGGCTGCTCCGCATCACCTGGTTCGCCCTCGGACCGGTCCTGGCGGGCACCGTCGCCGAGGCCTTCGACGACGTCTCCCGCCCGGTCGGCGTGGTCGCGGTGGTCCTCGTGTGGGCGTGGTGGGGCGCCGGCCTGCTCGCCGTGCTGGTACCCGGACCACTCGGCCTCACGGTCATCCGAGTGGCTGCCCCGGGCGGGCTGGTGGCCGCAGCGCTCGCCGCGCTCGGCGCCACTGCCGACCCGGTCGCCATCGCGCTCGCAGCGGTCGCCGCCGTGCTCTCGCTGACCGCCCAGCTGGGCGACGACGCCGTGGACGCGTCGTCCTACGGGCCGGAGCGCCGACTCCCCCTCCGCGTCCCCGGGCCGCTGCTCCTCGGTCCGGTCCCGCTCGCCTGGGCGGCCGTCGCCGCGGGCACGACCGTGGGCCCACTCCTGCTCGCGGGGCGGGCGTGGGTCGCCGGCGCGCTCGTGACCGCCATCGGGGTGCCGCTCGCGGTCGTGGCCGGCCGGGCGCTCCACCAGCTGTCGCGGCGGTGGCTCGTCTACGTCCCCGGCGGCGTGGTGATCCACGACCACATGGCGGTGCTCGACCCGGTGCTGTGCCGTCGCAACGTCGTCGAGGTGATGACCGCCGCGCTCGACGGCACCGAGGCCACCGACCTCACGCTCGGGTCACTCGGTCGGGCGATCGAGATCTCGCTCACCCAGCCGGTCGACTACGTCCCGGCCGCGGGTCGAGGCCGCACGGTCGAGCTCGAGCGCAGCACAGCCTTCCTGGTCGCGCCCACCCGACCCGGACGCGCGCTCGAGCTCGCGGGTGAGCACCGGTTGCGCACCGCTCGCTGACCGCCGGTGGTCAGGTTCAGCGGGCCCAGTCGGGGATGAAGTCCTCCGACCAGTTCTCGTAGGACCAGTCGTCGCCGACCAGCGGGTAGAACGGCGGACGGAGGAAGACGAAGCGCTCGTCGAAGCCGTAGTTGCGGGGCGAGAAGGACCCGGACGGGTTGCCGGTGCCCGGCGAGGCGATCGACCCGGTGACGTTCAGCGTCCCCAGCACGCCGCCGGTGCCCTCCTGCACGGGCGCGCCGGTCGACGACGAGAACTGCGAGGTGTCGCCGTTGTTGACGTCGCCGCACCACCACGCCACGATCCAGCGATCGTCCTGGCTGAGGATCGCTCCGCGCAGATCCAACGTGAGGTCGGCGCCGACGGCGTAGGGGTTGATGACGAACTCGTCGGTGGCGATCATGCCGATGACGTCGAAGCTGTTCGGATCGGAGTAGACGACCTCGGCGTTGTAGATCAGGTTCTTGGGAGCGGCCTGCGTCCCCGCCACCACGGTCAGCCCGCCGGAGATGGTGATCGTGCCACCGGACGGGCTGGCGGGGTTGGGGCCGCGGTTGCCCAGCACGATGTGGCCGTCGGCCCAGAGCACGCCGTTGCCCGGCACATCCTGGGTGCCCAGCGACACCCAGGTGACCGCCGGGTCGTGGACCAGGTTGAACCACCGGCCCTCGGTGCTGGCGGTGCAGCCGGCGTGCATGGGTGGGTTGCCGTTCGAGCCCCAGATGGCGATGCGGTCGACGCCACCCGAGGTGAACGGGTGCACGAGGTAGGCGTCGTAGCCGCCGCTGAGGCAGATGCCCGACCCGCCGCACGCGATGTCCTCCAGACGATCGACATCGTCCCAGAAGCTGCCGAAGTCGAGGGCGTCGGGGAAGACGGTGCGGATGTCGTCGGCGTTGCAGTTCCCGGCCACGCTGTCGAACGCCTCGGCCCCGTTCTCGAACGTCGGGCAGTCGTCATCCGCATCGTCGATGATGATGCCCTCGGCGTGGATGTCGGCTCGCACGGTGGCGCCCGTCCCGAACTCGAGGTTGCCGCCCGAGTAGACCTTGCCGGTGAGCACGGCGCCCGAGCCGTAGGCGAGGTCGTTCTGGGTCACCCGGACGAACTCGGCCAGCGACACCGCCTCGATGTCGGCCGAGATGGCGCGGTACTGGTCGCGGTTCGTGATGCGCCCGACGACGTTGACCTCGACGCCGCCACCCGACGCGGGCGGGCTGACCTCGATGAGGGTCTGGACGTTCTCCTCGGTCTGCAGGAGGGGATGCTCGAACCAGTCGGCGTCGACCGGATCGGTCAGGTAGTCCCATTCGGCGCAGCCGTCGATCCAGGCGTTGCCGGCGGCCACCTCGACCCCGTTCTGCGGGTGGCCGACCTGCGTGCAGGTCCGGGCCCGCTCGCTCTCGTCGACCCGCTGCAGGTAGTAGACGGGGTTGACGGTGAGCTTGGATGCGTAGCGGTCGATGATGGCCTCGGCGGACGCGATGAGTTGGTCGTCGCGCTTCTGGCGGTTGGCGTCGCGGTTCTGCGACACGGCGTCGGCGAGCAGCGCCGTGGTCAGGAACACGATCAGCATCGAGAACGTCACGACCGCGATCATCGTGAAGCCCTCGTCACCGCGCTGGCGGTCAGTCCGCATTGCGCATCCTCACTTCCTCGTAGATCTCGTAGACCCGCGGGTTGTCCCGCAGGCCGTTCGGATCGATCTTCAGGTCGACCGCGACGAGGTCGAAGTCGCACTGGGTGCCGCCGGCGGTGTCGCAGCTGGCGGTGGTGACCGCCGCGCCCGCCGGGTAGGAGACCCCGGCGAAGAGGGCGTCACCCGAGGTGGCGGGATCGACGACGTTCTCGGCCACGATCGTGTCGACCACCAGCGTGAGGTCGCCGTGGGTCCACTGCGGTTCGACCGAGGTCGTGTCGGCCGCGACCACCGTCCGTCGCAGATCGCACAGGCCGGCGGCACAGGACTCGAGCCGGTAGGTGACGAGCTCGGGACCGGCGGCGGCCCAGCGATCGGTGACGAACGACACCGCGTTGGTATCGAGGGCGAGCACCGGGTTCCCGCCGGCCGACGCGTTCTGGGGCTCGGACTGTCGGAGCTCGATCACGAGCGCCTGGATGACGGGGCGGGTGTCGCGTTGGGCGGCGGCCAGGTCGCTGGCCACCGACACGTCGTCGGTGAACCCCCACATCACCGTGTAGACCGCTGCGAGGCAGAGCGCGCCGATCGCGCTGGCCACGATGACCTCGACCAGGCTGGTGCCCCGGTCGTCGTCGCGTCGGACGTCGCGGCTGCGGAGGCTCATGTGCCGGTGCAGTCGTCGTCGAAGGTCCGCTCACGCTCACGTGGCGCGGGGAAGTTCCTGAACTGGCTGTCGCCGCCCGAGGTGGCGCCGTCACAGAAGACCCGGGCCTCCCACCGGCTGTTCGGATGACCGGTGTGTGGTCCCACCACGACGCTCGCCGTGCCGTCCAGGTTCGGGAGCGCCTCGAACCAGTCGTCGGGGCCGCCGGTGCCGACCGCCCGGTACTGGTAGACGCCGTCGAAGGGGGCGCCGGTGTCGTGCTTGAGGATGAAGAGCGACTGGTCCGTCGGCGTCGCGAGGGCGACCTCGTAGGCGCCGGCGGCGGCGTCGCTCGTCGCGAACCCCATGATCTCCACGGCCTCGTGGCCGTAGGCCGAGGAGACGTCGAGGTCGAAGAGCTCGGCGTCGTCGAGCTCGACGGGCGGAAGGGTCCCGGTCTCGTCGGTCACCAGGTCATAGGGCGGGTCGACCGCCGGGGTCACCGTCACGGTGGCCTCGTTCAGGGGGACGCCGTTGGTGTCGGTCACCGTGATGGTGACCTCGGTCGTGGTCACGGGCACCGGCTCGAGATCGACGGTGGTCCGCTGGACGACGTCGGGGTAGTTCTCCGGAGCGTCCTCGACGAGCACGACGCCGCTGGTGACGTGGTCCGGGGCGCTCACGACGTACTCGAAGTCGCCGTGCTGGATCGGCCCACCGGCCAACTGGTCGATCGTCCAGGTCGCCGTGGCGGCGTCGAAGCCGGCGAAGGTGTTGTCGAAGGTCTCGGAGTTGCCGGTCGACACCTCGGTGACCACGACCGAGGCGTCGGGCAGCGGCGTCCCGAGGATGTCCTGGGCGGTGATCTCCAGGGTGATGGGCCGGTAGACGAACAGCAGCTTGGTGGTGGTGGAGCTCACCCCGACCGACACCGGGGTCAGCGCCGGGTTCTGCATGGCCCATGCGCCGTCGGGGGTGACCGTGTCGGCCGCATCGGGCCCGAGTCGAACGTCGTACTCCACGCCCGGGGTGACGTTGCTGAACGGCGGCTCGGGCTGATCGAGCGGGCCGGCGAGCGAGCTGAAGGCCTCGTGGAGGTAGACGCGTGGGAAGGACGGGTCCTCACTGGCCCAGTCCGGCGTGACCTTCTCGATCTCCACGATGATGTTCGACACGCCCTCGGTCGCGGTGACGTTCGGGGGCGACACGATGGTCTCGAACACGATGGGGTCACCGGTGTTGGGCGTGACGGTGACCGTGACGAGCTTGTAGTCGATGCCCGAGTTGCCGAAGCCGGGGACGCCGTCGCCCCCGCCGGGCACGATGTTGAGCCCGCTCGTCGAGCCGACCCACTCGACCTCGGTGAAGACCCGGAGGTCGACGCCCTGGACCTCGACGTCCTCGGTCTCGTTGATCGTCCCCGCCGGGGTGCCACCCGAGACGCCGACGTCGGTGAAGTCGAGGCTGCGGATGGCCTCGATCCGCGCCTGGCCGATGTTGTTGGCGACGTCGGTCTCCTTGGCGTCGCCGAGGGTGCGGAACGCCGTGCTGATCACCGTGATCGTGATGACCAGGATGGTGCCGAGGACGAGCAGCGCCATGATGGTCTCGACGAGCGAGAAGCCGTCGTCGTCGTCACGACCGGGCCGGACGCGTTCGAATCCCATGACGGTCCCATCGGCACGCGCCGGAGACCACTTGAGGTGGATTCTCGGACGTGGACCCGCCGTCTCACCCGGGTCGGCGTCGCTGGGCGACGCCCGTCAGGCGGCGATGGCGCCACCGACGACGACGTCACCGTCGTAGAGGACCACGCTCTGGCCGGGCGCCACCCTGGGCCGGGGCTCGTCCCATCGAAGGACCGCGCCGTCCAGCCGGGCCCGAGCGGGCCGGCCATGAGCGCTCGTCTGCACCAGCGCGGTGGTGACGGGCTCGTGGACCACCGGGTCGCGCAGGGGGGTCGCATCGACGAGCAGCTCGTCGGCGGTGCCGACGGTGACCTCACCGGCGCGGACGTCGACGTCGAGCGCGAACCGACGCTCGGCGGCCCCGGCCAGCCCGAGGCCACGTCGCTGGCCGATCGTCACGAGCTCGATGGCGTCGACCGAGCCCACCGCGGCGCCGGCGGTGTCGACGAGTCGGGCGGGCCGGAGCGGGATGCGGTCGCCGAGGAAGGTCGCCCGGCCATCGCTGGCGGTGACGAAGCAGACGTCCTGGCTCTCGGGCTTGTCGGCGGTGCGCAGCCCGAGGTCCTCGGCCATCGAGCGGACCTCGGCCTTCGTGAGCTCGCCCACGGGGAAGCGACACCGCTCGAGCGTCGCCGGTGGCAGCACGTGGAGCACGTAGGACTGGTCCTTGGCCACGTCGACGGCGCGGGCCAGCGCGGCGCGACCATCACGCCGGACGACGCGGGCGTGATGCCCGGTGGCGAGCACGTCGAAGCCCAGCTCGTCGGCCCGGTCGAGCAGGCGATCGAACTTGAGGTGCCGGTTGCACTCGACGCACGGGTTCGGGGTGCGGCCCTCGCGGTGGGCCTCGACATAGGGCCCGACGACGTGCCGCTCGAAGTCGTCCTCGTAGTCGAACACGTAGTGCGCGACGTCGAGCTGCTGCGCGACCCGGCGGGCATCGTCGACGTCGCTCGCCGAGCAGCACCCCGAGTCGGAGGGCCCACCCCAGAGTCGCATCGTCACACCGGTGACCTCGTGGCCCTGCTCGAGGAGCAGGGCGGCGGCGACCGAGGAGTCGACACCACCGGACATCGCGACGAGCACGCGCATCAGGCGACCTGCCGGTGGGCCCTGAGCCGTCGGACGATCGGCGGGAGCACCTCGAGGACATGGTCGATGTCGGCGTCGGTCGACGACCAACCCAGCGACAGTCGCAGCGTGGAGCGAGCGGCGAGGTCGGCTCCCATGGCGGTCAGGACGTGCGACGCGCCGGTTGCGCCGCTCGCGCAGGACGAGGCGGCCGACGCCGAGACCCCCGCCTCGTCGAGCAGCACGATCACCGACTCGGCCATCACCCCGTCGATCACCAGATGGCAGATCCCGGGCAGTCGATCGGGCCGGTCGACGGTGGGCTCGACGCCGTCGAGCACGGCGAGCAGGCCGTCCTCGAGCCGGTCACGCAACCTCGCCACCGCCTCGGCCGCGGTCCGCCGGCCGGCGACGACCTCGGCGGCGGCAGCGGCGAAGCCGACCGCGCCCGGCAGGTTGGGGGTGCCGGAGCGGAGGTCGCGCTCCTGGCCGCCACCGATGAGGCGGGGCGGCGGCTCGGCACCGCGACGGACGAGCAACGCACCAGAACCCATCGGCCCGCCGAGCTTGTGACCGGTGACCGACACGAGGTCGGCGTCGGCGGCCAGGACCCCGAGGTCGAGCCACCCGGCCGCCTGGACGGCGTCGGTGTGGAGCAGCGCGGCGGGGGCTCGGTCGCGCAGCACGGCCGCGATGGCGCCGAGGTCAGCGAGGCGACCGGTCTCGTTGTTGGCCGCCATGACCGACACCAGGCTGACCTCGTCGTCGAGACGGTCGGCCAGGGCGTCGAGGTCGACGGCGCCCGAGCGATCGACGGGCACGACCCGACCCCCGGCCCGATGCACCGGGTCGAGGACGGCGTGGTGCTCGGTGGCAGGACACACGACGACGCCGCGCTCGGCGTGGCCGCAGACGGCCAGGTCGTCGGCCTCGGTACCGCCGCTCGTGAAGTAGACCTCGGTCGGCGACCGACCGGCGAGGGCGGCGACGGCGTCGCGCGACTCGTCGAGGTGGCGACGGGCCCGCTGGGCGGCACGGTGGGCGCCGGACGGGTTGCCGGGCGGTTCGTCGAGCAATCGGCGCATCGCCTCGACCGCGACGGGCCGGACCGGCGTCGTCGCCGCGTGGTCGAGGTAGGCGGAGCTCACGATGCTCAGGCTAACGGCGGGTCCCCTTCGCCCTCGCTCCGGGACGCAGCCGTCGCCGGGGCGGCCGGTCCGCCCGCAGTCGCTGGGACGACGCCACGACGCACACCAGGAAGGTCTCGGGGTCGAGGCGGGGCGGGCGCCTGACCCCCATGCGCCCCTCGACCAGGGTGACGACCCCGTCGACGAGCCGCCGTCGGGCACCGATCTCGAGCCCGTCGGCCCGCAGCAGCAGGTCGCGGACCAGGAGGTGGTCGGCGGCGTCGAGCCGCTCGACCGGCAGGGTCGACGCGAACCCGGCCAGCCCCTGTGGCGGGTCGAAGCGCACCGGCCGATCCTCGGTGAACCCGCGGGGCCGCCGGACCACCGTGGTCCCCGCCACGAGGTCGCCGAGCCGCTGCCCTCGCCGCGACGCTCCGGCCACGACGATGGCGACGAGACCGGTCGTGGCGTAGAGGTCGACGAGCGCGAGCATCGATCGCGCCGCGGCGTGGCGGACGCCGACCCGGCCGCCCTCCACCGTCGTCACCGCCAGCCCCAACGCCGCCTTGCCCGGCGTCCGACCCTGCCAGAGCACCTCGAACGCCGCCGGGACGACGAAGACCACCAGGAAGACCGTGACGACCGACACGATGATCACGGCGGTGTCGTCGACCTCGCCGCCGGCGAAGGTGAGCGGGATCAGCACGGCGAAGAGCAGGAGCACCTGGGCGATCGAGTCGATGAGCCGGGCGAAGGCCCGGGCCGGCACCCCGGCCAGCTCGAGGTGCAGCGCGACGGCATCGCGGGTCACCACCACGGGGTCGACCCTCGGAGCCGTCACGTCGAGCCCGCCGTCGGTCGCGTCCCGCCGGGTGGCCGGGCTTCGGTACGTTCGTCGCCGTGGACATCGATCGCGAGCTGGCCGGTCGGCAGGCCCGCTGGGAGCGCCTCGAGGAGCTCACCGAGCGGGCCGGACGGCGGGCACGCCTCCCGGCGCCCGAGGCCCGTGAGCTCGTCGGGCTCCACGCCGACGCCGCCGCCGACCTGAGCTGGCTGCGCACCCGGGCGCCAGAGGCCAGCGCGCTGCCCGCGCTCACGACGCTGGTCGCCGAGGCCGGCGCGATCGTCCACCACGACGACGGGGGAGGCGCACGACCGGCGATCGGCACCTTCTTCGTCCGGACGTTCCCGGCGGCGGTCTGGCACCATCGGCGCTTCGTCGTCGCCGCCGCGGTGTTCCTGCTCGCGCCCGGTCTGCTCATCGGCGCCTGGCTGGCCGTCTCGGACGATGCCGTCGAGGCCTCCGCACCCGAAGCGGTCCGCGAGGCCTACATCACCGAGGACTTCGAGGCGTACTACTCGTCGGAGCCGGCCGGACAGTTCGCCACGGAGGTCTTCGTCAACAACGTGCAGGTCGCGATCCTGGCGTTCGCCGCCGGCGCGCTGCTGTGCGTGCCGACCGTGGCGCTGCTCGCCTTCAACGGGGCCAACGTCGGTGTGGCGGGAGGGCTCTTCCACCACGCCGGCGAGGCACCCCGCTTCTGGGGCCTGATCCTCCCCCACGGTCTCCTCGAGCTCTCCGCCGTGGTGATCGCCGGTGCTGCGGGTCTGGCGCTCGGATGGTCGATCGTCGTGCCGGGCGATCGCCGCCGCGCCGACGCCCTCGCCGCCGAGGGTCGCCGCAGCGTGTCGATCGTGCTCGGCCTGGTCGTGGCGTTCGGCATCGCCGGCGCGATCGAGGGGTTCGTGACGCCGAGCGGCCTGCCCACGTGGGCTCGCCTGGCCATCGGGGCCGGCGTGTGGCTGCTGTTCTGCGCCTACATCGTGCTGGGCGGCGTGGCGGCAGCGCGTCACGGTCTCACCGGACTGCTCGGCGAGCGGCCGGTGACCGGCGACCACCACGACATGTCACCGTCGCCGATGACGGTCGACGCCGCGCCGTCGGCCGGCTGAACCACGACGACGCCGATGCCGTCGCGCTCCTCGGCATGGGTCAGCGCCGACGAGTCGGGGGACCAGGGCGTCGATGCCCGCACGTACTGGTCCCAGAACGGCAGGTAGTCGCGCACGAAGGCCACCGTCGGCCGGAAGGCGGGTCCGGTGGCCACCTCGGCGTCGTCCCAGAACGTCCAGCGGGCCGTGCCCCCGTCCTCGATGACGAGGACGGCGAGGCGGGCGCCGTCGGGCGACCACGCCGCCGCGACGCCCCCGTCGGCCACGACGATCTCCCGACGACCGTCGCCGAGGTCGACAACTTCGACCGCCGTCGTGCCCCGGAGGTCGCGCCGCCACAGCGCCACCCGGTCGCCGGTGGGGGCCAGGTCGAACGCGAGAGCCTCACGGGGGAGGCGAGCGAGCTCAGCGAGCTCAGCTCCCGAGGGATCGAGGCGCACGAGGCGGAGCTCGGCACCGATCTCGCCGACCAGGACCGTCCGGTGATCGCCGTCGGCGATCGTGAGCTCGTCCCGATCGTCGACGAGCACCACGATCGAACCGTCGGGAGCGACCTCGGGGGCCTGCATGGCCGGGGTGCCGGCGGCGATGCGTTCCGGCCGGCCATCGCGGATCGTCCGGAGCTCCTCGCCACCTCCGTGGGTCACGAGCGGCCCGCCGTCGATGCCATCGAGGTAGTGGGGCGCGTCGACGTCGAGCAGCTCGGTCTCGCCCCGCTCCCGATCGATCACCGACAGCCCGACGCCGCCGGCGGCGTTGCCCAACCAGGCCAACCGATCGCCGCCATCGAGGAACGCCAGGTAGAAGGCGAGCGACGGCGTCGATGCCGAGACCGCCGAGGCACCGTCGAGCGCTCGCCACCGGATCGATGGCGTGCCGTCCGCCTCGACGGCCGACCAGGCCACCTCCGTGCCGTCGGGCGACCACAGCGGTTGTCGGGCGAGGCTGGTGCCGTCGTCGGCGTTGATCACCTCGCCCGGCCCACCGGCCGGGTCGAGGACGACGATCTCGACCTCACCATCGACGGCCACGATCGCCCCCGGCCCGTCGGGGTCGACCTCCACGACCGTCGGGACGGTCGTCGTCGGGTGCGTGGTCGCAGTGGCCGGGGCCGGCTCGGAGGACGACCCCGCCGTGCAGGCACCGACCACCACGGCGATGGCGAGCAGGGCGCGTCGCATCAGAACCGGGTCGACCGCACGTCGAGGTAGGCGTCGGCCAGGCGGACGCCGAGTCGGCTCGGTGGCTCCTCCACGACGAGCACCCCGAGCGCGGCGAGGCGGTCGGTGACGGCGCGGCGGCGGGCGAGCTCCTCGACGGCGACTGCCCGACGGTGGACGTCGGCGACGCTCGTCGGGGAGGTCGCGGCGCGCTCGTGCAGCGCCGGGTCGGCCACCGCACCGACGACGACCACGTGGTGCCGGGCGACCGAGCGGACCGCCGCCACGAGGCCGTCCGGGCGGTCGCGGTCGACCAGATCGGTGAGCATCACGACCAGCGACCGTCGCTGGGCCCGTTCGAGCAGGTGGGCCACGGCTGCGAGGTGGTCGGTCTCGTCGAGCGATGCGTCGAGGTCGTGGACGGCGTCGGCCACCCGGGCGACCTGATCGGTCCGTCGAGCGGCGGCGAGCGTCGCCCGCAGCTCGACGTCGGCAGCCAACAGCGCGATGCGGTCGCCGGTCCCGGCGGCGACCGCGGCGATCGACATCGCGGCGTCCATGGCCTGCTCGAGGCGCGAGGCACCGTCGACGTCGAGCGCCATCGAACGGCCGGTGTCGAGCAGCACCGCGACGTTGCGATCGCGCTCGGCCCGAAACGTCCTGACGATGGGGCGGGCCGCCCGGGCGGTGGCCGCCCAGTCGATGCGGCGGGTCTCGTCGTCGACGGTGTAGTCCCGCAGCTGCTCGAACTCGGTGGCATTGCCCCGTGCGGCCGTGGTCCAGGTGCCCACGAGGGGCAGCCGGCCGCGACGGAGGCGCAGCTCGGTGGCGGCCTGGCTCCGGAACGGCGGCACGACCCGGAGCTCGTGGGGACGGTCGAGGTCGAACTGTCGAACGGCGAGCCCGAGGGGACCGGTCGTCCGGCACGTGATCCGCTCCAGCAGGTACCGACCCCGACGAGTCGGGAGCAGCTCGATCTCGACCACGGCCTCGGTGTCGGCGGCGACGTCGACCTCGGCGCGCCGTTCACCACCGAGGGAGGCAGCGAGGTCGTCGGCGAGGTGCAGCCGGACGCGACGGCCACGCGGTCCGCGCACCGCCCACCGCAGCCGGGTCGACCGCCCGACGGTGACGACGCCAGGCAGGTCGCGCTCGACCGAGACCGACCGAGGGCCGCCCGCCCGGAGACCGTCGATCACGATGATCGCCGCTGCGACGAGGTTGAGCCCGACGAGCGTCGTCCACGTCGGATCGGGCCACACCAGGGCCACCCCGGCGACCACGACGAAGAGCACCATGCCCCGACCCGAGGGAGCGACGGTCGATCGAGGACGCGCCGAACGCGCCGCAGCCGCGGGATCCGTCGCGATCGCGACGGCCGGCTCGGCCTCGAACGCCACGGGGGTCACGTGGGGGTCGGCACCCGCTCGAGGATCTGTTCGAGCACCCGATCGGTGGTGACGCCCTCGATCTCGAGCTCGGGGGCGAGCTGCAGCCGGTGCCGGAACACCGGCCGGGCGACGGCCTTCGCCTCGTCGGGGCTGACGAAGGCACGCCCGGCCAGCCACGCCCAGGCCTTGGCGGCGTGCAGCAGCATCGCCGCGCCACGTGGCGAGACGCCGAGGCGCAGCTCGCGGGCGTCGCGGGTCGCCCTGGCCACGGCGAGGACGTAGGCGAGGACCCGCTCCTCGACCCGGACGGCGGCGACCTCCGACCGTGCTGCCGCGAGGACCGCCCGGTCGGCGACGGCGCGCACACCGGCCTCGCGCACGTCGTGCACGTCGAGGCCGGCGTCGTGGCGCCGCAGCACCTCGAGCTCGTCCGCCTCGGCGGGGTAGCCCACCACCAGCTTGAACAGGAAGCGGTCGAGCTGGGCCTCGGGCAATGGGTAGGTGCCCTCGAGCTCGAGCGGATTCTGCGTCGCGATCACGACGAAGGGCTCGGGGAGCGGCCGGATGGTGGCGTCGGCCGACACCTGGCGCTCCTCCATGGCCTCGAGCAGCGCGGCCTGGGTCCGGGGCGGGGTGCGGTTGAGCTCGTCGGCCAGGAGCACGTTGGTGAACACCGGGCCCGGTCGCCAGCGGAGCTCGCCGACCCCCTCGTCGAGGACGAGTTGCCCGGTCACGTCCGACGGCATCAGGTCGGGCGTGAACTGCACCCGGGTGACGTCGAGGTCGAGCGAGGCAGCCAGCGCCTTCGCGAGCAGGGTCTTGGCGACACCGGGCACGCCCTCGAGGAGCACGTGGCCGCGGACGAGCACAGCGGCGAGCAGTCCGGAGACCGCAGCGTCCTGGCCGACCACCACCTTCGACACCTCGTCGCGGACGGCGATGATCGCCTCTCGCGCCGGGCCGGGCGTCGGGGCCGTCGGGGTTGGATCGCTCACGAGGTGATCTCCTCCGGGAGTCTCGAACGGGTGGCGACGTCGGTCATCGCCGTGACGGCGGATGCCAGCTCGAGCAGCTCGTCGTCGGACGTCACGGGCGCCACCGTGACCGAACGCCGGGCGACGCCGAGGTCGATGCCGGCGTCGCGAGCCAGCCCGGCGACCACGAAGTCGGGCGCGTCGCCGAGGTGATCGACGCCGAGTCGGTGGGCGAGCTCGCCGCGCAGGTCGGCGAGCGCGCCGTCGCGGTCCTCCGACCGGGCCCGGAACGCCGCAGCGGCGTCGAGCGGAGCGGTCGCGTCGCCGATGATGCCGGGTTCGTCGGGCAGGAGTCGGCCGAGGCGACGGGCCCGCCGGATCATCTCGATCGCGCCGACGAGGAGCAGCTGGACGAACGCCAGGATCACGCCGGCGGGGAGGAGATCGACGAGGCCCCGGTCGCCGCCGCCGGGAGCGGCGGCGTCGAGGACCAGCACCCGATCGGTCGGCCCCACGGCACCGATCCCGAGGGCGGCGTGATCGCGTCGGGCGATGGCATCGTTGACGAGCAGTCGACCGATGCCGGCCGTCACGACCGTGCCGTCGCCGAACGCCTGCTCGACGACGAGCGCCCCCTCCTCGAAGCGAGGGCAGGCTGCGTCGTCTGCGGCCCGATCGACCACCTCGACCCGACCGAGGTCGAC
>JBCCTY010000070.1:0-15864 GCA_039197885.1 Actinomycetota bacterium
CCGAGGCCTCGACTCGACCGCGACCCTCGGTGATCCGGCGGCGCATCGCCTGCACCGCGCCGGGCTGCGCACCGGGCTCGATCTCGTCGAGGTCCTGCGCGACCTGCCCGAGCCCGACGGACGTCATCCCGACACCGAGCTCGGTGCGCGCTTCGGCCTGGCGGGTCGGATCGTCCGCTCGGATCTGGGCACCCGTGTCATCCACGTCCCGTTCGGCGACTTCGACACCCACGACGCCCAGCGTCCCCGCCACGACGCACTGATGGCCGAGATCGACGGCGCGCTCGGGGCGTTCCTCCGCGAGCTCGACGACACCGGTCACGCCGACCGCGTCCTCGTCGCCACGACGAGCGAGTTCGGCCGTCGCGTCGAGCCCAGCGGCTCGGGCACCGACCACGGCTCGGCCTCCATCGCGCTCGTCGCGGGTCCGGTCGCCGGGGTGTCGGTCGGCGACCGGCCCTCGCTCACCCGCCTCGACGGCGACGGGAACCTCCGAGCGACGGTCGCGCTCGACGACTACCTCGCCACTCTCGCCGAGGACTGGTTGGGCCTCCCTCGCTCGGAGGTCTTCGAGTCGTCGCCGTCGACGCTGCCCGAGCTCGTCACCCCCTGACCGGTGCCCGTGGCATCACCGGGAGCGTTCGGTGTGGTCGCGTCGCGGACCGTGCGATCGCTACCGTCGGGGGCCGTTCGAGCTCACCTGGAGGGACCCGTGCGGACGCGATGGATGTTGGCGATGTTGACCGCGGTGGCGCTCTTCGCGGCGGCGTGCGGCGGAGGCGACTCCGACGACAGCGAGGACACGACCGCCACCAGCACGACCGCCGACGGCGGCGAGGAGCCCGTCGAGACCTCCGCTCCGGCCACCACCGATGCGCCCGACGAGGAGATCGAGCTCTCCGGTGGTGACCCGAACTCGGAGTGGTGCCAGCTGTCCCGGGAGGTCGAGACGCAGTTCGACCTGGTCGAGGCCGACCCCTTCTTCTTCTTCTCGGCCGAGGGTCTCGCTCAGGTGAACTCCGTGCTGGACCAGGCGGTGCAGATCGCCCCGGCCGAGATCCGCTCCGACGTGGCCTCCGCCGCCGACACCTTCGGTCAGCTCGACGAGGTCCTGGCTCGCTACGACTACGACCTGCTGTCGGTGCCGCAGTCCGAGCTCGAGGCGATCGACCAGGAGGGCTCCGAGACGGCCGGTGACCGCATCGAGGCCTACAACGAGGAGGTCTGCGGCATCCCGGCCGACGACGGTGGCGTCGATGCCGCACCACCTGCTGACGACACCTCCGAGCCGGCCCCTGCCGGCGAGGCCGACGCCGCCGTGGACCAGTTCGTCGAGCTGCTCACGGCCTCACTGCCGATCACCGAGGACCAGGCCCGCTGCCTGGCCACCGAGCTCGACCTCGGGCCACTCGTCGCCGACGGCGGCCTCGACCCCAACGATCCGGCGTTGTTCGACCAGCTCTTCGCCGTGCTCGGCGAGTGCGACATCTCGATCACCGACCTGACGGGCTGACCCCTACCGTGGGGCGGTGAGCGCCCCCACCCGGAGACCAGGCGACGTCCTCGTCGCCGCCCCGCCGGAGGCGCTGTTCGTCCTCGGTGCCGTCTCGCTCTACGCCGGCTCGTCGCTCGCCGTCCTGGTCTTCGACGAGGTCGACGCCCTCGGCGTCGCCTGGTTGCGGGGCCTCGGAGCGGCGGTGGTGCTGTCGCTGTGGCGTCGACCGTGGCGGCGCACCTGGACGCCGCGGCGCCTCGCGCTCGTCGCGGTGTTCGGCACGGTCACGACCGGGATGAACACGGCCTTCTACCTCTCGATCGACCGCATCCCGGTGGGCACGGCGGTCGCCATCGAGTTCCTCGGCCCGGTGGCGGTCGCCGCAGCCCGGACCCGGTCGCGGCGCGACGTCGCGGCGCTCGGCCTGGTCGTCGTCGGGGTGCTCGCCGTGTCGGGCGTGCGATGGGAGGGCGCCGCGGTCGGCATCCTGTGGGCGCTCACGGCGGCCACCCTCTGGGGTGGCTACATCGTGTTCGGGCACCGGGTGGCCGGTGACGGGGTCGGGATCGACGGGCTCGCGGTCGGGCTGGCCATCGGGGCCGTCCTCTTCGCCCCGGTGGCCGCGCCGTCGACCGCGCCGGTGTGGACCGACGCCCGCCTCCTCCTCGTGTGCGTCCTGGTGGCGGTGTGCTCCAACGTCGTGCCCTACGGCCTCGACCAGATCACCCTGCGACGGCTCACGGCCCAGCGTTTCGCCATGCTCCTGGCCATCATGCCGGTCACCGCCACCCTGGTCGCCGCCGTCGTGCTCGGGCAGCTGCCCCGACCGCTCGAGGCCGTGGGCATCGGGGTGGTCGTCGTGGCCCTGGCCGTGCGCGACCGCTCCGGCGACGGGCGGACGTGACGACGCGGGGCGTCGTGCGCTCGAGAGGTCAGGAGCGGACGAGTCGTTCGATCGCGCTCGTCGCCTCGTCGATCATCCGTGCAGCTCCGTCGGTGTCACCCGCGGCGGCTGCGTCGACGACGCAGTGTCGGACGTGCTCGTCGAGCATCCCGACGGCGACGCTGCGGAGGGCCTGGTTGGCCGCGCTCACCTGCGTGAGGATGTCGATGCAGTAGACGTCGTCCTCGACCATGCGCTGCAGGCCGCGGATCTGGCCCTCGATCCGGCGGAGGCGCTTGAGGTAGTCGTCCTTCTGGTCGCTGTACCCACGATCGGTCATCGGTCACACCTCCTGCGCTCCGAGTGGACAGGATACCCCCCGGGGGTGTCGAAGGATACCTCCCGGGGGTACCCTTGCCGACGTGGTGGACACGACGGACGCACGAACGGCCGACCTCGGGATCGGCGGGATGACCTGCGGCGGATGCGCCGCCCACGTCCAGCACGCCCTCGCCGAGGCCCCGGGGGTCGTCGATGCCGACGTGAACCTCGCGACGGCTCGTGCCCGGGTCGTGCTCGACGACGGCGTCGACGCTGCGTCGCTCGTCGGAGTGGTCGAGGCGGCCGGCTACTCGGCCGATCTCCTCGCTGGTCACACACCGTCGGTCGCGGCCGACCAGGCCCGCCGAGCCGAGGAGGACGAGGAGCGCCGTCGGGCCGAGTGGCTCCGCCGCACCCTCCTCGCCGCCCCGATCGCGCTGATCTTCGTGGCATCGATGTTCTTCCACGACGTCGTGATGGAGCGCACGTGGCTCCGCTGGGCGATGTTCGCACTCGCGACCCCCGTCCAGTTCGGGGTCGGGTGGCCCATCCTCCGTGGCGCCGTCGAGCGGGCCCGTCACCGTGCGGCCAACATGGACACGCTCATCGCCGTGGGCACCCTCTCGGCCTACGGCTACAGCGTCGGGCAGTTGCTGACCGGCGGCACCGACCTCTACTTCGAGGCGTCGGTGGTGATCATCACCTTCATCGCCTTGGGCCGCTTCCTCGAGGCACGAGCGAAGGGACGGGCCGGTCGGGCACTGCGGGCGTTGCTCGAGCTCGGGGCCAAGGAGGCGCGCCTCGTGCGCGACGGCGTCGAGGTGATGGTCCCGGTCGACGAGGTCGTGCCCGGCGACATCGTCAAGATCCGCCCCGGCGAGAAGGTGCCCGTCGACGGTCGGGTCGTCGCCGGCGAGAGCGCGGTCGACGAGTCGATGTTGACCGGCGAGTCGGTGCCGGTCGACAAGGGCGTCGGCGCCTCGTTGGCCGCCGCCACGATCAACACCTCCGGGGTGCTCACGATGGAGGCCACGGCCGTGGGCGCCGACACCGCGCTCGCCCAGATCGTCCGTCTCGTCGAGGAGGCGCAGACCGGGACCTCGTCCGCGCAGCGCCTGGCCGACCGGATCGCCTCCGTGTTCGTCCCGGTCGTCATGGGGATCGCTGCGGTGACCTTCGTCGCCTGGGCCCTGTTCGGCGACGTCCGCGACGCCGTCGACGCCTCGGTGGCCGTGCTCATCATCGCCTGCCCGTGCGCGCTGGGGCTCGCCACGCCCATGGCGATCATGGTCGGCACCGGACGAGGGGCGCAGCTCGGCATCCTCGTCCGCTCGATCGAGGTCATGGAGCGATCGCGCCAGGTGACGACCGTGGTCTTCGACAAGACGGGCACCCTGACCGAGGGCGAGATGTCGGTGACCGACGTCGTGGCGGCCCCCGGGACCGACCCCGACCTGCTCCTCACCCGCGCCGGTGCGGCCGAGGCGGACAGCGAGCATCCCATCGGTCGTGCCATCGCCAGCGAGGCGCGCGAGTCGGGTCGGGCGTTGCCGGCCGCCGAGCGGGTCGAGGCGATCGCGGGCCACGGGATCCGCGCCGACGTCGACGGCACGACGGTCTGGGTCGGTCGTCGCAAGCTCGCCGCCGAGGCCGGACTGGTCGTGCCCGAGGCGCTCGAGCAGGCCATCGACGATCTCGAGGTGCGAGGCCGGACCGTCGTCCTCACCGGTTGGGTGGGTGAGGTCCGCGGCGTGCTCGCGGTCGCCGACACCGTCCGCGACGCGGCGGCAGGGACGGTCGCTGCGCTGCGGCGCAACGGGCTGTCGGTCGTGATGATCACGGGCGACAACGGTCGGACCGCCGGTGCGATCGCCGAGACCGTCGGGATCGACCGGGTCCTCGCCGAGGTGCTGCCGGCCGACAAGCGTGACGAGATCGCCCGCCTCCAGGCCGACGGCGAGGTCGTGGCCATGGTCGGCGACGGGGTCAACGACGCACCGGCGCTCGTCCAGGCCGATCTCGGCATCGCCATCGGCACCGGGACCGACGTCGCCATCGAGTCGAGCGACCTCACGCTGTTGCGCAGCGATCTCGACGGCGTGGTCACGGCGCTCGAGCTGTCGCAGCGGACGCATCGGACGATCGTGCAGAACCTGTTCTGGGCGTTCGGCTACAACACCGCAGCCATCCCCCTGGCCGCCGCCGGGCTCCTGAGCCCGCTCATCGCCGGTGCGGCGATGGCGTTCTCGTCGGTGAGCGTGGTGGGCAACAGCCTCCGCCTGCGCCGCTTCGGCGACGGCGCCGCGCACGACGGATAGCGTCGGCGAGCGTGGCCCACGTCCGCGAACGCCTCACCGTCGCCCCCGATGTCGCCCTCCACGTCGAGCACTGGTCTCCGGACGGCCCGGCCCGGGGCCTCGTCGTCGTCGCCCACGGCATCGCCGAGCACATCTCCCGCTACCGGCACGTCGCCGAGCGGCTCGTGGACGCCGGCTGGGAGGTCGTCGGTCCCGATCATCGCGGCCACGGTCGGTCGAGCGGCGAGCTCGGTGACCTTCCCGACCTCCGGGTGGCGGCGGCCGACCTCGACCGGGTGATCGGCTGGGCCGAGCCGGGCGACCTGCCGGTGGTCGTCCTCGGGCACTCGATGGGGTCGCTGATCGCTGCTCTGGCGGTCGTCGCTCGGCCTGACCGCTATCGGGCCCTGGTGCTCTCGGGCACCGCGCTCGACGCCGGTGCCGACGTGCCCGGACCGGCCGTGACGGCGCTCCGCGGCCTCGCACGTGTGGCGCCCCGGGCCCGGTGGTCGCCCCCGCTCGACACCGAGGGGATCGCCGCTGATCGGGCAGTCGTGCAGGCCTACCGCGAGGACCCGCTCGTCGACCACGGCCGTCCACGCCTGGGGACGGCCCTCGCCATCCTCCGCGCCGCCGACGCCATCCGGAAGCGTGCGCCGGACATCGTCGTGCCGACCCTCCTGTTGCACGGCGACGACGATCCGCTCACGCCCATCAGCGGCGCCGAGTGGCTCGAGGCGAACCTCGGCTCCGATGACGTCGAGCTGCGGCGCTACCCGGGCCGACACGAGATCTTCAACGAGCCCGTGGGCCCGCAGGCGGTCGACGACGTGATCGCCTGGCTCTACACCCGCACCTGACCCGGATGCTCAGCCGCGCATCAGGCTGACCCACTCGTCGGGGTCACGACCCAGCTCGCGCACGCGATCGATGATCCAGCGTGGGATCTCCAGCTCGGCCCCGGCCTCGATCTCGGCCACCATCTCGCCGTCCTCGGCCCACACGTGGCAGGTGTTGAGGTTGCCGGCCATCCGGGCCTTCCGCTCCTCGGGGCTCATCGGACGCGGCGGGGCGACCGGTTGACCGCCACCGTCGGCACGGGCCTCGTGCATGCGCAACGACCACATCGACTGGATCGCGACGGGGGCCATGGCCTGGAGCAGTGCGGTGGTGTGCGTGCACCCGCGCGGCCCACCGAAGAGCTCGCGCACGCGATGGGTGAAACCCCGTGCGATCGAGAGGCCGACGAGCTCGTCGTAGTGCTCGACGATGCGGGGGCAGCGGCCGTGGGGGTGGACGTCGAAGACCACGTCGACGTCGACGATCTCCATCGACGGCACCTGGATCGACAGCTCGACGATCATGTGGTGGATCGTGAGCGGCTCGGGGTCGTCCTCGATGTAGAGGCCCGGTGGCTTGTCGTCGCGGACCGAGCCCCGGAGGCGGATGCGATCACGGGCCTCGATGAAGCTCGTCACGTCGTAGTTGCGCGTGTGGATCAGCGGGAGCTCTGGCAGGGGCGGTACGGCCATCGGGTCGACGCTACCCGAGGCCCTACGCTCGCTCGGCAGTCGACGAGCGGACGGAGCGGCGGGCATGACACGGATCCTCGATCACGGCGGACGGACCGTCGACCGGGTGGCGACGGTGGCCTCGATCCGCGGCCTGCGTGCCGCGGGTCGTCGCTTCGCGCAGGTCACCGCGGGGACGGCCGAGGAGGCGGCGGCCGCCGAGGAGGCCGGCATCGAGATGCTCGTGTGCATGGCGCAGGCCGTCCCCGCCCTCCGAGAGGGAAGCGAGCGCTGCTTCGTGACCGCGGCGATCGACTTCGGCGGTGAGGTCACCCTCGACGATCTGCTCGGCACCGCGCTCACCGCGCTGTCCGAGGGGGCCGATGCCGTCATCACCGCCCGGCGGACCGAGGCCATCGAGCTGCTCGCGAAGGAGGACATCCCGGTGATGGCCCACCTGGGCTTCGTCCCCAAGAAGTCGTCGCTGCTCGGTGGCGTGCGCAGCGTCGGCAAGACGGCGACCGAAGCGGTGGCGCTCTGGGATCGCTTCCGCGAGGTCGAGGACGCCGGCGCGTTCGCCGTCGAGTGCGAGCTCATCCCGGCGAACGTGATGACCGAGATCCGGCGGCGGACGTCGATGGCCACGATCTCGCTCGGCTCGGGGCCCGAGGCCGATGTGGTGTTCCTCTTCACCAGCGACATCTGTGGCGAGAGCGAGCACCGCCCTCGCCACGCCCGGCAGTACGCCGATCTGGCGGCCCTGCACCGCCGGATCGCCGAGGAGCGGGTCAGGGCGCTGACCGAGTTCCGTTCGGACGTCGCCGGGGGCGCGTTCCCGGAGGACGCCGAGCTCGTCGTCGCCCCGGACACCGAGGTCGACGAGCTCCGGCGCCTCCTCGACGAGCGTCGCTAGAAGGCGACCCGCCGGGTGAAGCCACCGTCGACGACGACGTTCTGACCGGTGACCCACGAGGCGGCGGGGCTGGCGAGGAACGCCGCGACCCGGGCGACCTCCTCGGGCTCGCCCATCCGGCCCGAGGGGTGGTGCTCGACGTTCTCGCGGTAGTAGTCGGGGAGCCGTTGCTCGATGTAGCCCCACGAGCCGTCGGCGATGTAGATCGGTCCGGGGCTGACCGCGTTGGCTCGGATGCCGTCGGCGGCGTACTCCTGGGCGAGGGTGCTGATCCAGTTGAGCAGTGCGGCCTTCATGGCCCCGTAGCTCAGGCCACCGCCCGGGTAGCCGTGGTACTCGACCGCGGTGATGGTGGCGAGCTGCACGAAGGCGGCGGCGTCCGAGGCCTTCAGGTGTTCCTCGGCTGCGTCGAACAGCGTGACGGAGGAGAGGACGTCGACCTCGAAGTTCTTCCGCCAGCCCTCCGGTGTGCGGGGGATGCCACCCAGGGCCGAGGCGTTGGAGATGACGATGTCGATCCCGCCGAGCGCCTCGGCCGACTCGGCGACCCAGGCGGCCAGCCGGTCGTGGTCTCCGGCGTCGGCTGCTGCGCCCACGACCGTGCCGCGATCGGAGAGCTCGGCGAGCGCGGTGGCCACGCCCTCCTCGGAGCGGGCGCAGAGCGCCACCGAGGCGCCCTCGTCGAGCAGCACCTCGACGATCCGGCGTCCGATGCCGCGGGTCCCCCCGGTGATGATCGCCCGTCGTCCGCTCAGCCCCAGGTCCATGACCGGGACCCTAGTGGTCGGGACCTTCTGCCCTGCCGAGAGCGTCGTGCGGGGCGAATCATGAGGGCATGGGCTGGTTGCTGTTGGGGGCCATCCTGTGGGCCGCGACCGGGCTCGGCGTCGCGCTGTGGCAGCGACGCCGTGGCCACCACCTGCTCGTCTGGGCGTTGCTCGGCATCGCCTGGGGCCCGGTGACCTACGCGCTCGCAGTCGACGCCGAACGCCGGATGCCGACGTACCGGGAGATGTCGCGCACCCCCGTGCCGGGCGCCGGCCAGGTCGACGTCCTGATCGGCGTCGACGGGTCGGCACGCAGTGTCGCCGCGGCGCAGGAGGCGCTCGCGCTCCTCGGCGACCGATGCGGGCGGGTCACGCTCGCCACCGTGATCGCCCGCGAGGGCGGGTTGGATCCGAGCCTCGGGCGGGCCGAGGCCACCGCCCGCCTCGAGTCGTTCGCGGACGAGCTCGATCGTGACGGGGTCGGGACCGTGGTCGTCACCGGTTCCCCCGGTCCGGCGCTGGCCGAGCTCGCCGAGGAGGACGGCTACGACGTCGTGGTCATCGGCGCCAAGGGCAGCGGTCTGAGCCGGCGGCTCCTCGGCAGCGCGGCCCAACAGCTGATCGCGACCAGCCCGACGGCGGTCCTGGTCGGTGGTCGATCCGAGCGTGACGGCGAGGGCGGGGTGGGGCCGGGGGAGACGCTGCACCCGACCTGACAGCGCGCGGTCGGTGACCGCAGGCCGGAAGTACCCTGCGCCGATCATGCTGGTCGCCGAACGTGTGCAATCGCACCTCCGCCTCGTCTACCCCCGTGTCGACGTGGCCGAGCTGACCGGCCGGGTGCTCGCGGTGATGGGCATCGATCCCGCAGCCGAGGTCGCCGACCCGGGGCCGCTCTGGAGCGAGCGGGACTCGGTCCTCATCACCTACGGCGACACGATCACGTCGCCCGACGAGGCGCCGCTCGCGACCCTGCGTCGGTTCGTGGCCGAGCGGTTGGGTGACTGCTGCACCGCCGTCCACGTCCTGCCGCTGTTCCCGTTCTCGAGCGACGACGGCTTCGCGATCGTCGACTACCACGCGGTGCGCGACGACCTCGGGGACTGGCCCGACGTCGCGGCCATCGCCGCAACTCCCGGCCTCATGATCGACCTCGTGCTCAACCACTGCTCGTCGCGGTCGGACTGGTTCGGGCAGTTCGAGCGCGGTGAGGAGCCGGGACGGTCCTACTTCCGCACAGCGGAACCCGACGACGACCTCAGTGCCGTCGTCCGACCTCGCGCGCTGCCCCTGCTCCGCGAGACCGAGACCACCGAGGGGCTCCGACACGTCTGGTGCACCTTCTCCCACGATCAGGTCGACCTCGACTGGGCCAACCCCGACCTGCTCTGCGAGATGCTCGGCGTGATGCGTCGTTACCTCGACGTCGGCACCCGCTTCCTCCGGCTCGACGCGGTGGCCTACGTCTGGAAGCGGCCGGGGACCGGCTCGATCCACCTCCCCGAGACCCACGAGATCGTGAAGCTCATCCGGACCCTCGTCGACGCCGCGGCGCCGGGCACGGTGCTCGTCACCGAGACCAACGTGCCCAACCGCGAGAACCTCAAGTACTTCGGCCAGGGCGACGAGGCCCACGTCATCTACAACTTCAGCCTGCCGCCGTTGCTCCTCGACGCGCTCTGGTCCGGGCACTCCCGCCACCTCTCGACCTGGATGATGTCGATGCCGCCGGCCCGAGACGGCAGCGCCTACCTCAACTTCCTGGCCAGTCACGACGGCATCGGGTTGCGCCCGGCCGAGGGGCTCCTCGAGCCCGACGAGGTCGACCGGATGGTCGACACCGCACGGTCGACCGGTGGTCTCGTCTCGACGTTCGACTCCCCGACCGGGCCCCGGCCCTACGAGCTCAACCTGTCGCTCTTCGAGGCGCTCTCGCGGACCCACGACGGTCCCGACGAGCATCACCTCGCCCGGTTCACCTGCGCCCACGCCATCATGCTCGCGCTCGAAGGGATCCCCGCCGTCTACGTCCACTCCCTCCTCGGCACCCCCAACGACCACGCAGCGGTGGAGGACCGGGGTCACCATCGTGCGATCAATCGGAGCAGGCTCACGCTCGTCGAGGTCGAGGCCGCCCTCGACGGCACCGGCACCCGTGCCGCGGCCTTCCGGGCGATCCGCCACCTCCTGCGCGTGCGGTCGGAGCATCCGGCCTTCCACCCGAACGCCACCCAGTTCACCCTCCACCTCGGCTCCGACCTCTTCGGGTGTTGGCGTCAGGCCCGCGACCGATCCAGCAGCGTCTTCGCCGTCTCGAACGTCACGGCGAACCCGGTCACGCTGCCGTTGTCGGCGCTCAACCTGACGGTCACCGACACCTGGACCGACCTGCAGTCCGGTCTCGTCCTCGACGTCGACGACGAGACGATCGGTCTCGAGCCCTATGCCTCGAGGTGGATCGCGAGCACCCCGGCCTGAGCCGGTCGGGTCGTCGCTCAGCCCATCCGGTCGAGGTCGCGGCGGGCGTAGCGCAGGTGCTGGAAGTGCTCCTCGAACACGACGCCGATGCAGTCGTGCACGGCACCGGGCTCGTGCTCGATCACGTCGACGATCTTGGCGAGATCGTCGTCGGTGATGGCCCCCAACCGCTCGTCGAGGAGCCGCGAACGGTCGCGCCACGCCTCCACGGCGGTGGAGAGGTCGGCCTCGGCGCCGGTGTCGAGGCCGGGCCAGTCGACGTCGACCGAGCCGGAGTTGGGGATCCCGAGGGGATGGAACGAGCCGCCGGTGACCGGCACCGTGAACCACTTGTCGATGCCGAACACGAGGTGGCGGATGGTCTCGGCGATGGACCACTCGCCGTCGACCGATCGTCGCTGATCGTCCGGGTCGAGCGCGCGGGCCCGCTCGATGGTCCCGGCCCACGCACCGCTGAACGCCTCCCAGCCACGACGTGCGCCGTGCGGGTCCGTGGGTGCGAGCCGTGAGCGCAGCGCGAACCACGGGTCGCGCTCGTTCACGAAGGCGGTCACGTCGACCCCGTTCACGACCAGCCGGTCGATCCGGGCGTCCACGGAGACGTCGTGGAGCCGGGCGTGGGTGATCGTCGATCCCGACAGGTCGACGTCGCGGAAGAGTGCCCGCTGGAGGTCGACGCCCCAGAACACGGCGTCGCTCAGGTCCCGGTACTCGAACTCCTCGGCCATCGATCGAGTCTCCCAGCCCGGCGCCCGCCGATCAGCCGTTGTCGCAGCCGATCCCGTTGCCGTCGCGATCGAGATCGAACGGATCGGACGAGCCGAGCAGCTCGACCCGACCGGTGTAGTTCGGCCCGTTGCCCGACCCGCTGGCGCAGTCGTAGTCGCCGGCCCCGATCGCGAGGCACCCCGTGTACGCCGGATGGCACTCGTCGCCGGGCGCGACGTCGGCCCGCGCCGGTGGTGCGGTGGCAGATGGCGTGGTGGCGGGTGGTGCGGTGGTCGGCGGTGCGGTGACGGGTGGTGTGGTGGTCGGCGTCGTGGTGGACCGCACGGTCGCCGGCGGTGAGGTGCTGCTCGATGACGTCGTGCTCACCGATTCCACGAGCCGGGCCGGTGCCTCGGTGCGGTCGACGATCGCCTCGACGGTCTCGTCCGATGCGTCGCTTGCGGTGCTGACCACCGCGAGGACCGCGACGCCAGCGATCACGACCTTCCAGCTCCGTGGCCACTGCGTCGGCCGACGTGCGGTTCGTCCCACCACCCGCACCACCCCCCCCGGGGGACGGTAGGGGGATCGAGGACTCCGCGGTAGCGCTGCTCGCGCTCAGCGTGACAGGCTGCGCCTCAGCCCTGTTGGTCGACCCGGCGGAACCGCCGCGGGTCGACGTGGCGCCTACGAGGCCGAACGTGGCGATCCCCGAGCCGCCGGCCACGGGGACGGGTCGCCGGCGTCGCTCAGGCCGGGAACGCCGCCTGGCGGACGGCCGATGCGATCGCCTCGGCGTCGCCGGTCGGATCCACGGCCCGGGTGAGCCGATCCGCCTCCGGCGCGTACCGGACCCGGTCCTCGATCTCGTGGGTGGCGTCGGGGTCGTCGTCGACGATCTGCAGCTCGAGGAACCCGCGCTCGTCGTCTCGGTCGACGCATACGAAGTGCGTGGCGAGGGGGTGGCCGTCGGCGTGCTCGGGGCGCAACGTCACCGTCGTATCGGGTTCCTCGGGACGGCCTCGGCGTCGCCCGTCGGCACGCTCGACTCGCATCGACAGCGGGGGATGCGACACCGCCTCGGCCAGCGCAGCGACGAAGCGCTCGTCGGGTTCGGACGTGATCCGGCCGTCGTGCTCCTGGGCGATGCCGAGGAGGATCCACCCGCCCAGCGCGACCCCGGTCGAGCGGATCGGCGGCCGACCTGCGACGACGGCGACCACCGTGGTGAACGCGGCACCCACGCCGACGGCGGCGACCCGGTACGGCCCGTCGATCGTCGACTCCCAGGCGTGGAACCACCGGTGGACCGGCCGGAGGAGGTGCTCGATCACCGACGAACCCGACGACGGCGTCGAGCTGGTAGTCCTGATCGAAGGGAACTGCGACGGCGGCGGACGGACGGACATCGATGGAGCGAAACCTCCGCTGGTTCCGGTGGCACCAGCTCGTCGCGGGCGCGCTCTTCTGGGCCCCCACGACGTTCCTCTACCTGATCGCCCGCTTCGGCCTGTCCACGGCGTTGCAGGCGCAGGTCGTCTACTACGTCGCCGTCGTCGTGCTCGAGGTGCCGTCGGGGTGGTTCAGCGACCGCTTCGGCCGCGTCCTGACGCTGCGCACGGTGGCGGTCGCCTGGGTCGGTGCGCATGCGCTGTTCCTGACCGAGCCGGGTTTCGCCGGCATCGCCGTCGCCCAGGTGATGCTCGCCGCCGGCTACGCCTTCCTGTCCGGCAGCGACACGACCTTCCACCTGGAGACGCTGGAGTGCGTCGGCCGGGCCGACGAGTACCACGACCGGGAGGCGGCGGTGCGCCGGGTGCTGCTCTGGTCGGGTGCGGCGAGCGCGCTCGTCGGTGGTGCGCTGGGCACGATCGATCTGCGCCTGCCGTTCGCCGCGGCCCTGCTCGCCGCCGCCGTCCAGTTCGTGCTCGCCCTCCGGCTCACCGAACCGCCGGTCGTCGACGCCGGCGCGAACGATCCCGGGGGACTGGTCGCCGGCATCGGCCACCTCCGGACGCCGCTCCTCGGTTGGATCACGGCCTTCGTCGGTGTCTCGGTGGTCAGCGCTCACCTCGCTGCCGATCTCGCCGCCCCGTACCTGACCGAAGTGCTCGATACCGATCCCGAGGCGCCCGGTGCGGCTGCGCTCCTCAACGGTGCGGTCGCCGCCGTCGTCGCGGCTGTCGCCGCGGTGGCGCTGCACATCGTGGTGCCCACGGGGCGTCGGTTCGGCCCGGTGCGGACGTTGCTGCTGCTCCTGGTCGTCCCTGTCGTGATCCTCATGGCGATGGCCGGCGTGACGTCGCTGTGGCTGCTGCCGCTGATGACGATCCGCCGGCTGCCGAGCGCCGCTGTGTCCGTGTTCGCCCCGCCGCTCGTCGCCGGCTTCGTCGGTCCTCGGAGCAGGGCGACCTTCCTGTCGATGGCGAGCTTCATCGGTCGCCTCGCCTACGCCGGCGTGCTCCTGGCGCTGTCCACGATCGACGACGACCTCGGTCGGACGCTCACCATCGGCGCGGCCATCGCCGGTGGCTCCTGGCTCGCCGTGGCCCTCGCCGCCCGTCGGATCCGGCCCTGGCCGACCGAACTCGGTCACGGTCACGAGCACGCCCACGTCCCGATCGGCCACGAGCACCACCACAGCCACGGCGACGGCCACCACGACCACGATCATGACCACCTCGACGACTCCGGGTCGGACGGAGACGGTCACCTCCACGTGCACGACCACGAGGGCACCCATCACTCCCACCCCCATCTGCGGGACGCCCACCACGGCCACGATCACGACGACGGTCACGATGCGGGCCCCGGTCGATGAGCGCCGGCGCCGCACATCACCATCGGTTGACGGCGACTGCGCCGAGCTCCGTCCACCGACGAGGCGTTCGGAGCCCTCCCCGAGCTGGGGGATGGACCCCGCTCAGTCGTGCTGGTCGGCCTCGACGGCGTCGGCGAGGAGCTCGAGCACGTCGGGCATCGCCGAGCGGACCCGCGACCAGCTCGGCAGGAACGGTGCCTCCATCGGGTTCGACAGGAACTGATCGCCGGCTCGCATGACGGCGGCGGCGAAGAGCTCGACGGCGGCCTCCTCGGCGTGGAGGTCGTACTCGAGGCCGTTGATCTGGGCGTCGTGCTGGTAGCGGCCCACCATGTCGAGCCCGCCCCGGTAGTAGGCCGCCTTCACCGTGCGGAACACCTCGGGCGAGAACACCTCGCCGTTGGTGGCCAACTTCCGGAACATGGCCTTGGCGATGTCGGTCGCCATGCGGTTCAGCCCGGCGTTCGGATCGTCGAGCGACAGGTCCTGGTGCTTGTGGTCGTAGGCGTCGGCCAGGTCGACCTGGCACACCCGGCGAGCGTTGTAGTGCCGGTGGACCTCCGAGAGCAGCCCGATCTCGAGGCCCCAGTCGGCGGGGATCCGGACCGAGGCCACCACGTCGGTGCGCATCGACTGCTCGCCGGCGAGTGGATAGCGGAAGCTGTCGAGGTAGTCGAGGTAGTCGTTGCTCCCGAGCGTCTTCGCGAGGGCCCGGACGAGCGGGGTCACGAACAGTCGGGCGACGCGACCGTTCAGGCGGCCGTTGGCGGCCCGGTAGTAGTAGCCCTTGCAGAAGGCGTACTCGAACGACGGGTGGACGATCGGGTACAGCAGCCGGGCCAGCATCGACCGCTCGTAGGTGAGGATGTCGCAGTCGTGCATCGCGACGGCCTTCGACCGGCCCGATGCCAGCGTGTAGCCGAGGCAGTACCAGACGTTGCGGCCCTTGCCCGGGAGCTGCGGGGCGAGGCCCTGCTCGTGGAGGGCGGCATCGAGCGCGCGGAGCCGGGGACCGTCGTTCCAGAGGATCCGATGCCGTTGGGGCAGCCGAGAGAAGAACCGTTTGGCCTCGCGGAACTGCGACTCCGACGCCGCGTCGAGGCCGATGACGATCTCGGCGAGGTAGGGCACCTGGGCGAGCTGATCGACGATGTCGGACAGCGCCGGCCCCTCCAGCTCGCTGTAGAGCGAGGGCAGGACGAGCGCCATCGGTCGCTCGACCGACCAGTCGACGAGCTCCTTCTCGATCTCCTCGACGGGTCGGTCGCCGAGGGCGTGGAGCGTCGCGATCATGCCGTTCTGGAAGAAGTCGGCCACGGTCAGGACTGTACGAGAGCTGACGGCGCGGTTGGCCGCCCTGCGGCCGACTTCATCGAGCCGAAACCAGATCGTCGGGCGCCGTTGGCGAGGCCACTTCGATCCGGCGCGAGCCCGGCCGGTAGCGTCCCCCCGGGACCAGGGGAGAGGGGCATCTCGATGGCACGCGAGTTCAGGTTCGCCGTTCAGTCGTACTCGGCCGATTCGGCCACCGAGTGGCGTGAGACGGCGACCACGGCCGAGGCGCTGGGGTACTCGTGCCTGCACCTGGCCGACCACTACCTCGGCCCCGGTCCGGCGCTCGAGGCCACGCGTCACCCCGTCCAGTCCATCGCGGCCGTGCCGGCCATGGC
>JBCCTY010000071.1:0-15773 GCA_039197885.1 Actinomycetota bacterium
GCTCGCCGGCTCGATGCCCGACCTCGAGCACATCGGTGTGCCGATCCTCCCGGCCACGGCCGACGTGACCCCGCAGGCGACCGAGGTGCTCGACTTCGAGCCCGACGTGATCGTCTACTCGGCGCAGGGCGCCGACTGCTGGACCTTCGTCGACGCGCTGGGCCGCCTGGGCTGGACGCCGGACCAGATCCCGTTGGTCCTCTCGGGTGCGTGCACCGACTTCACGGCCATGGAGGCGGCCGGCGACCTCGCGGTCGGCATCTACTTCATCGGTTCGGGCGGCACGATCCTGCAGCCACTCGACACGCTCGAGGGAACCCAGCTCGAGGACGCGACCGTCTACCAGACCAAGGCGGCGGAGTACGGCCTCTCCGATGACGACCTGTTCAAGGGCTTCGCCACGCAGGGCTTCGGGCTGCTCTACACGATGTACCAGCTGTCCACCGACATCGTGGCCGCCGGTGGTGAGGTGACCGGGCAGTCGCTCGCCGATGCCTTCGCTGCCACCGACGGGTCGCGTGAGACCTTCGGGGGTCCGCCGCTGGACTGCGCCGGGGCGCCGTCGCCGTACGTCGCGGTCTGCGCGTCGGTCGTCAACGTGACCGAGTGGGACGGCGAGGTCCAGGTCGAGATCATCCCGTCGCTGAGCGGGCTCGATCTCGTCGCGGGCACCGAGCTCCGTCCGACACCGGCGTAGCGCAGCGGGCGCGGCAACCGCCGCAGCCGTCGCCGAGCGGGGCGGTCCGACCTGGTCGGGCCGCCCCGCGGCGCGTCCGGGCGCTGGTCCCGGATCGCTGGCGAGGTCGCGCCGGCGCTCGTCCCTGCGGCTGTTCGCCGTCTGTCCTGGGTTTGACTCGTGACGAGCGTCACGACTTGACTACTGGCGCTGGTCAGACCACCCACGGTCGGGGGTCAGGTGGGCGACCAGCACGAGAGGGACCCGACATGGAGGGGAACGTGCGCACACGCACAAGACTGATCCGATTGCTCGCCCTGCTGTTCGCCTTCGCTCTGGTGGCTGCGGCCTGCGGCGACAGCGACAGCGACGACGGAGGGGGTGACGACAGCAGCGAGGCCGAAGCCGCCGAGACCACGGACGAGACCGAGGCGCCGGCCGACGACGGCGACGACGCCGACACCACCGATGCGCCGGCCGACGACGGTGGCGACGGCAGCGGCGAGGCGATGGTCGCCGATGGCGAGCCGATCGTGATCGGCCTGCAGAACCCCGAGGGCGACCCGGCCGGTTCGTTCCCCGAGTACTCCCAGGCCATCCAGGCCGCCGCCGAGTACATCAACGCCGAGCTCGGCGGTCTCGGCGGCCGCCCCATCGAGATCTCGCTCTGCACCATCGCGATCACCCCTGACGACTCGCAGCGGTGCGCGAACGAACTCGCGGCCGAGGGCGTCGAGCTGGCCATCTCGACCCTGAACTTCTTCGGGAACCACTTCCCGATCTACCAGGGCTCGGACATCCCGGTCATCGTCGGCTCGCCGATCACGATCGCCGACTTCACCAGCCCCGGCGTGTACTCGATCGGGGCGGGCGGCGGTTGCCTCGGCGTCCACACCGGTCTGGTGCAGTTCGCCACGCAGAACATCGCCGAGATCACCGGTGAGCCGGTGACCAAGGTGGCGGTGCCGTGGGCCGACACGCCCCCGGGCGTGGTCTGCTACGCCGACCTCGAGCAGAAGCCGCTCGACGTGCTCGCCGGCTCGGAGCCGGGCACCTCGGAGCTGGCCGGCTCCATGCCCGACCTCGAGCACATCGGTGTGCCGATCCTCCCGGCCTCGGCCGACGTGACCCCGCAGGCGACCGAGGTGCTCGACTTCGAGCCCGACGTCATCATCTTCTCGGCGCAGGGCGCCGACTGCTGGACCTTCGTCGACGCGCTGGGCCGCCTGGGCTGGACCCCGGACCAGATCCCACTCGTGCTGTCCGGTGCCTGCACCGACTTCGAGGCGCAGGCCGCCGCCGGCGAGCTCGCCAACGGGATCTACCTGACCGGCACCCAGAACAGCCTGCTGTCGCCGCCGGAGTCCCTGGGGCCGGGCCAGCATCTCGACAACGTGACCGTCTACCGCGAGAAGGCACCCGAGTACGGGCTCGACGAGAGCCTGCTCTTCACCGGCTTCGCCGGCCAGGGCTTCTCGGCGATGATGGCGATCTACGAGATCGCCGCCACCATCGATGGTGATGTCACCGGCCAGGCCATCAGCGATGCGTTCGCCGCCACCGACGGCACGCAGCCGTCGTTCGGCAACGCGCCGCTCGACTGCGCCGGCGCTCCGGCGCCCTACGTGGCCGTCTGCAGCTCGCTGATCAGCGTGTCGCAGTGGGACGGCACGCAGCTCAACAACGTGGCCGAGGTCGTGAACGGTCTCGGCCTCGTCGCCGGGACCGAGCTGCGCCCGACGCCGAACTAGTCGACACCGGACCACCCGGTCCGTGAGCGGGGTGACCCGAGGCCTGCCGAGCGCCTCGGGTCGCCCCGCCGGGTGGTTCACCCGGCAATCCGAGCTCGGCCTGGGGACCAGGGGATCAGGGGACACCACATGAACGACATCATCTTCTTCCTGTTGCTCGGCTTGGGATTGGGCTCGCTGTACGCCCTCCTCGGTGCCGGTCTGGTCGTCGTCTACAAGGGCTCGGGCGTCATCAACTTCGCCCACGGCGCCTTCGCCATGTACGGCATGTTCACGTTCGACACGGCCTGGAACCGCGGCGAGTTGTTCCTGCCCTGGGTCGACTTCCTCCCGTCGCACGCGGTCAACGTGCCGGTGCGCATCACGCTCGACAGCGACGGCGACTGGCCGATGATCCCGTCGATGGCGCTCGCGTTGGCGATGGCGGCCTTCATCGGCCTCGCTGCCCACTTCCTCGTCTTCCGTCCGCTGAGGGACGCCGCGCCGCTCGGCAAGGTCGTCGCCTCGCTCGGTATCGCCCTCTACCTGCAGGGCATCGCGCTGGTGAACTTCGGGAACTCGTTCCCGATCCCGCGCGACATCTTCCCGCGGGAACCGATCGACAACTTCCTCGGTCTCGGCAAGGCCTTCCCCCGCAACACGCTGTACGCGGTGGCCTTCGCGATCCTGCTCGGGGCCATCCTCTCGCTCGTCTACCGCTACACGCGCTTCGGGCTGGCCACTCGGGCCGCCGCCAGCAACGAGAAGGGCGCCATCCTCCTCGGCTACTCGCCGCAGACGCTGGCGGCGATCAACTGGGTGACCGCCTCGGTGATCGCCACGATGGCGGCCATCGCTGTCGGCTCGCTCCAAGGGGCCATCACACCGATCGGTCTGACGGCCTTGATCGTGCCGGCCTTGGCCGCCGCCTTGATCGGATCACTGACGTCGATCCCGCTCGCCGTCGCCGGTGGTCTGGGCCTCGGCGCGGTCCAGACGTTGTTGCAGAGCAACCTCGACTGGTTCCCGCTCGCGATCCAGAACGGCGTGCGCGACGCCGTGCCGCTGCTCGTCATCGTCCTGGTGCTCTTCCTCCGGGGCCGGTCGCTGCCGTCCCGAGGCACGGTCGAGGAGAAGCGCCTGCCACTCTCGCCCCGTCCGGTGCGCGTGTTCGAGCACGCCCTGGCCTGGATCGCCGTGGTGACCTTCTTCGCGTTCCTCTTCGAGAACGCCGGACCGCTCACGATCTTCGCCAACGCCCTCCAGACGTCGCTCGTCTTCATGATCATCATGTTGTCGATCGTCGTGCTCACCGGGTACGTCGGTCAGATCTCCCTCGCCCAGATGTCACTGAGCGGCGTGGCCGCCTTCGTGATGGCGCGGATGATGGCCGACGGCGTGGGACGGGGCTCCAACCTCGTCGAGGTCGGGGGTCCCGGCCTGCCGTGGCCCTTGGCCGCCACGATCGGCATCATCGCCGCGGTGGCCGTCGGGCTCCTGCTCGGGCTCCCGGCGCTGAGGATCCGGGGCGTCCAGCTCGCGGTGGTCACCATCGCCGCCGCCATCGCCATCCAGACCATGTTCCTCGAGAACGAGGAGCTCACGGAGCTGCGGGCCGGCGTTCCGGCGTTCGTGAAGACGCCGACGTTCTTCGGACTCGACATCGGCGCACGGAGCGCCCGAGCACAGAACGAGAATCCCTCGTTCGCGATCTTCGCCGTGATCGTCCTCTGCCTCGTCGCCTTCGCCGTGGCGAACATCCGCAACACGGGCACGGGGCGCCGCTTCCTGGCCGTGCGGGCCAACGAGGGCGCCGCCGCAGCTGCGGGCATCAACGTCGCCCGCACCAAGCTCCTCGCCTTCGGCATCAGCGCAGCGATCGCCGGTGTCGGCGGCGTGATGCTCGGGTTCAAGCAGGTCGAGGTGTCGTCGGCGAACTTCCCCTACCTCGCCAGCCTCGTGGTGCTGGCGTTCGCCTACCTCGGCGGTGTCACCTCGATCAACGGTGGCATCGTCGCCGGTGCGATCGCCGTGTCGAGCGCCATCGTGCCGACCGTGTCGAACTACTACTTCCACGACACGAACATCAACCAGTACATCGGTGCGCTCGGCGGTCTAGGGCTGGTCTTCACCGCGATCATCCACCCCGAGGGCATCGCGCCGTTCTTCCAAGGCATCATGCGGATGTTCGGGAACTGGCTGTCGAGGATCATCCCCGGCATCCAGACGATCAAGGACGCCTACCGGGACGGCCGTGCGGTGCCGGCGGGGATCGGGCTCGGCGCGATCGTCATCGGCTACCAGCTGGCCGTCTTCCACCTCACGATCGTCGACTCGGTGCTCGGACGGATGGCGATCTTCGCGCTGGCGGCCGTGGTGGCGATCGCGCTGCTGGCGCTCGCGCTCGGCGGGCTGCGACCCGGCCTCGGCGACGTGGCCGGCGAGGGTGTCCTGTGGGCCCGGCGCTACGGTCCCGTCGCCCTGGTCGGCTACGTCCTCGGCTGGCTGGTCTGGCCGCTCCGGGTCGACTCGTACTCGATGCTGTGGATGCCGCTCCTCGGCGCCGGGTTGGCGCTGTTCGTGCGCTCGCTGGTGCTGCGCATCCGGGGCGGCGGCCACGACGCCCATGCTCCGCCCCCGGCGACGCCGCCCACGGAACGGGTGGTCGAGGTCGAGAAGCCCCAGATGGAGACCGCATCATGAGCCTGCTCGAGACGAAGGGCCTCACCGTCAGCTACGGCGGCCTGCACGCGAACGACGAAGTCGACCTCGAGGTCCGCGAGGGCCAACTCGTCGGCCTGATCGGGCCGAACGGCGCCGGCAAGACGACCTTCATCGACGCCATCACCGGCTTCACGTCGATCTCCGCCGGCACGGCGACCTTCGACGGGGTCGACATGGCGGGCCTCACGCCCGACCGTCGGGCCCAGATCGGGCTGAGCCGCACGTTCCAGTCGCTCGAGCTGTTCGAGGACCTGTCGGTCCGCGACAACCTCATGGCCGCGGCGGAGCCGTCGAAGTGGTACTCGTTCCTCGCCGACATCTTCCGTCCGGGGCTGCTCGAGCGGCCCTACGTGGAGCAGGCCGACTGGGCACTCGGCATCCTCGGTCTCGAGGAGTTCGCCGATCGACTGCCCAGCGACCTCAGCCACGGTCAGCGCAAGCTGGTCGGCGTGGCACGTGCGCTGGCGGCGAAGCCGAAGCTCGTGCTGCTCGACGAGCCGGCCGCCGGTCTCGACACCGCGGAGAGTCAGCTCCTCGGTGGTCACCTGCGTGACTTCCTCACCCAGGACATGTCGGTGTTCCTGATCGACCACGACATGGGCCTCGTCCTCAACGTCTGCGACTACATCTACGTCCTCGACTTCGGCCGGATCATCGCCCACGGCACACCGGCCGAGATCCGCAACGACCCGTCGGTGATCGCCGCCTACCTGGGTGAGTCCGCCGGTGAGGCACAGGCCCGTGAGGGCGCTGCGGTGGCCGGTCTCGAGCACGAGGGGAGCACCATCGATGGCTGACCGACTGATCGACCTGCAGGGCGTCCACGCCGGCTACGGCGGCATCGCCGTGGTGCGCGATCTCGATCTCCACGTCTCGGCCGGCGAGGTGGTCGCCCTCCTCGGCCCGAACGGCGCCGGGAAGACCACCACGCTGCTCACGATCTCGGGTCTGCTCCGGGCCATCGAGGGCACCGTCACGGTGCTCGGCGAGGAGGTCGTGGGCGACAAGCCGTACCGGATCGCCCGGCGCGGTCTGGCCCACGTCGCCGAGGACCGCTCGTTGTTCTTCGACCTCACCGTCGACGAGAACATCCGGCTCGGGCTGACCGGCGACAAGAACTCCCGCAAGGCCGCCTACGACCGGGCCATGGAGCTCCTCCCGGCGCTTCGGCCACTCGGCGGGAGGCGAGCGGGTCTGCTGTCGGGCGGTGAGCAGCAGATGCTCGCCATGGCGAGGGCGTTGGTCTCGGAGCCGAAGTGCCTGCTCGTCGACGAGATGAGCCTCGGCCTCGCACCGATCATCGTCGAACGGCTGCTCCCGATCGTCCGGGAGATCGCCGACGAGGCCGGGATCGGCGTGCTCGTCGTCGAGCAGCACGTCCACATGGCGCTCGAGGTGGCCGATCGCGGCTACGTGCTCAACCACGGCGAGCTCATGATGTCGGGCACCGCGGCAGAGCTCCTCGAGCGACGCGACCTGCTCGAGGCCAGCTACCTCGGCGACGCTGCGCTGCACTGACCTGAACGACCTTCCCCCAGTTCGGAACCCGCACCCATGAGCACGGCGCTGCTCTTCATGCTGCTCGGCGTCGGGGTCGGGGCCATGTACGCCGCGCTCGCGATGGGCGTGATCGTCGCCTATCGGGGGAGCGGGGTCGTGAACTTCGCGCTCGGCGCGATGGCGATGTTCCCCGCCGTCGTCTACGCCGAGCTGCGCACCTCTGGCGATCTGCTGCTGCCGGTCGTCGGTGTGCCCAACCGCATCGGTCTGGGCGACCCGCTCGGGTTCGGTCCGGCCGCGCTCCTCGCCCTCGCGATGGGCCTCGTCATCACGGCGGTCGCCTACGGGGTGGTGATCCGACCCCTGCGCGACAGCCCGGCGCTGACGATGGTGATCGCCACGGTCGGACTGACCATCGTGCTCCAGGGCCTCGCCGTGAAGAGCTTCGGCACCGCGACGGTCCGGACCCCGCCGATCCTGCCCGACGACGTCGTCACGATCTTCGACCGTCGGGTCCCGGTCGACCGGTTCTGGTTGGCCGCGGTGGTGGTGCTCATCGGGATCGGCCTCGCCGCGCTCTACAAGTGGTCGAGGTTCGGCCTCGCCACCCGGGCCGCGGCCAGCAACGAGAAGGGAGCGATCCTCCTCGGCTACAACGCCGCTCGGGTCGGTCTCGTGAACTGGCTCATCGCGTCGCTCCTGACGAGCTCGGTCGGGATCCTGCTCACCCCGTTGAGCGGCGTCGATCCCTTCAACTACAGCCTCATGGTGATCCCCGCGCTCGGAGCGGCCCTCGCGGCCCGCTTGCGGTCCTTCTCGGTGGCGCTCGCGTTCGGGATCGGCACCGGGGCCTTCCAGGCGCTCGCCGTCCACCTGGTCGCCCGGGGGCACGTCCCCCAGCTGCTCCGTGCCGGGCTCGACGCGCTCGTGCCGTTCCTGGTGATCGTGTTGTCGCTCGTCGTGGTGGGCCGCACGCTCCCGACACGGGGAACGATCCTCGAGCCTCGCTTCGTCCGAGCCGAGAAGGTCCGGGTGGTGCCCTGGGTGTGGGCCGTCTTCGTCGGCGTCGGGGTCGCGATCGCCGTGTGGGGCGATCCGTCGTTGCGGCTCGCCTCCATCCAGACCATGTTCGTCACGACGCTGCTGCTCTCGATCGTGGTGCTGACCGGCTACGTCGGGCAGGTGTCGTTGGCCCAGCTCGCGTTCGCCGGCTACTCGGCCTTCCTGCTCTCGCGCCTCGACCAGGAGTGGGGCGTGCCCTTCCCGTTCAGCCCGATCCTCGCGATCGCCATCACCACCGTGACCGGCACGCTGATCGGTGTCCCGGCGCTGCGGATCCGCGGCATCCAGTTCGCGATCGTCACCTTCTCGGCCGCGCTCGTCTTCGAGCGCCTCGTCTTCCGGAGCCCGGTCCTCACCGGCGCAGGGGGCATCGCCCGGGTCGATCCGCCGGAGATCTTCGGGATCAACGTCGGGATCTTCGGGGAGGGGCCCTTCCCCGATCGCTGGTTCACGGGATTGATGGTGGTGTTCACGCTCCTGTGCGCCGTGCTCGTCGTGCGGCTGAGGAACGGGTCGGTCGGTCGCCGCTTCCTGGCCGTGCGGATCAACGAGCAGGCGGCCGCGGCAGCGGGGATCAGCGTGCCGCGGACCAAGCTGCTCGGCGCCGCAGTGGCGTCGTTCCTCGCCGGCGTGGCCGGCGTGATGTTCGCCTACAAGAGCGTCGACTTCACGAGCTCGGGCCTCGATGCCGAGACGGGACTGGAGATCGTCGCGCTCGCCTACCTGGGTGGCATCGGCTCGGTGCTCGGGGCGCTGCTCGGTGGGCTGCTCGCGCCATCAGGACTGCTGATCGTGGCCTTCTCGTCGGCGGCGCCGTCGACCAACCAGTTCCTCTTCACCGGCGTCGCCCTGCTCGTGGTGGCGGTGCGGTTCCCGGAGGGACTGGTCGGCGTCGGGCCCTGGGTGCGGCGTCGGTGGGAGACCCACCTCGCCCGACGACCGCCACCCTCCCGGTTCGTGGCCGACGAGCCGGGAGCGTTGGAGATGGTCGAGGAGGAGGGCGTGACGGTCCGCTGACGGGCGACGTCACCGACGGCTCAGACGTGGGTGCGCGTGGCGCCCGCCTCGGACCCCGCGAACATGGCCTCGCTGTCGAAGCCCATGCGGTGATCGGGCGCGATCTCGATCACCACCCGGCCCGGTGAGTCGAGGTGGCCGACGAACGCGGCCTGCTGCGTCTCGCTGTCGGGTCGGACCCGGGCGGCGAGCGCGGGATAGAACCAGGCGGCCGTCTCGTCGTCGTCGTGGATCGTGGCGGTGCCCTGGTAGGTCAGGCTCTGGCTGATGCCGATGTCGGTGCCCCGCGACGAGATGGCGACGGCGACCCGAGGACGAGACTCGATCGAGGCGATGCGCTTGCGTCGTCGGGTGGCCGTCAGCCAGAACCGACCCTCGTCGAAGACGAAGTTCATGACGACGCCGGTGGGGGCGCCGGAGTCCGTGGTCCACATGAGGACGCACTCGGTCTGGGTCTCGAGCAGGGTGCGCTCGCGCTCGTCGCTCAGGGTGAAGACGCTGACGTCCTCGTAGTCGTCGGCCATCGGCCCTCCTTCGTTGGTCCGCACGTCCTCAGTCGTGGGCGACCGGCAGCGAGTCGAGCGATCGCATCGAGCGTCGCAGGACCGGTCCGGTCTGGTCGGGGTCGGCGAAGCGGGGGTTGGGGAAGCGGTCGAGGATCCGGTTCGTGCACTCGACGGCCTCGGCCCGGGCGAGCTGGTAGCCGAGGCAGAAGTGCTTGCCGATCCCGAAGCCCAGGTGGCCGTGGCGACCCGGCTCGGCCGAGCCGTTCCGCCGTTCGACACCGAGGTGGAGGTCGGTGCGGTCGAGGCGGAACTCGTCCGGCTCGGCGAAGACGTCGGGATCGCGGTTGGCAGCGCCGATGAGGGCCCGCACTCGGGTGCCGGTCGGGAGCGTCACGCCGTACCACTCGACGTCCCGCGTGGTGAAGCGGTCCTCCGAGACGACGGGGGCGTCGAGCCGCATGGTCTCGCTGAACGCCGCCTGGAGGCGGGACCGGTCGTCGAGCACGGCGGCGAGGACATCGGGCGAGCGGAGCAGGTTCCACCACAGGTTCCCGATCGCCTTGTCGGTCGTCTCGCCGCCGGCGATGAAGAGCAGGCCCACGAAGGCGCGGACCTCCTCGGGATCGAGTCGACGGCCGTCGGACTCGGCGCGGGCGATCTTGGCGATGAGGTCCGTGCGCAGCGGATCGTCGACGTGGTCGAGCAAGGGTGCGATGTGAGCGCACAGCGCGCCATGGGCGGCCCGGCCCCGCTCGCGGGGCTCGGGGATCGGCGCCAGCCCGGCCATGATGTCCTTGACCCAGCCGTGGAAGGTGGTCTGGTCGCCGTCGAAGCCGAGCATCGCGACGATCAGGTTGACGGGCAGCCAGGTCGAGACGTCGCGGACGAGGTCGAACCGGCCGTCGCCCGGGAGCCGGTCGAGGAGTGCGTCGATCGACTCGTGGAGCACCGGCATCCACGCCTCGAGCCGGGACCCGACGAAGTCGGGTGCGACCGCGCTCCGCCGCCACACGTGCTCGGGCCCGTCCATCTGGATGAGCGTCTCCCCGAGCACCGCCCCGGTGGCACCGGCGTAGGTGGCGGCGGAGTACGTCTCGTGATCGAGGAGCACCGCGGCCACGTCGTCGTAGCGCGACACGACCCAGGCGCCGCTCGTCTCGTCGTGGTGGAGCGGGTGGTGGTCCCGGAGCCGCCGCCACCCGGGCGCCGGATCCCACCGGTCGTTGGCAGACGGGAGGGAGGGAGCCGACACGATGTCCACCCTAGTGACCGATGTCATAACGGTCCGAATGGCGTCGTAGGCTGGCCGGCCGAGTCGACGAGAGGGGCGCACGTGACCGAGCTGCCGGAGCGGTGGATCACCGACACCGAGATCAGCCCGAGGTTCCCGTACTACACGCGGGCCAACGCGGACGAGGTCGGACCGGAGCCGTTCTCACCGCTCGGCTGGAGCCTCGGTTGGGGCCGGGGGTGCGTCCCGGGCGTGGCGGACGGCTTCGTGAGCTTCGGGGTCGTGACCCACGACGAGTTCGCGGTCGATCCGCCCGAGGTCTTCGGCAACTGGGGTGGCTACTTCTACAACCAGCTCTCGCTGCCCCGGGTGATGGGTGTCCGCATGCCCGGTGCGACGCCCGAGGCGATCGACCAGGCTTACTTCGGCGACCATCCCGGTGTGCCGCCGTACACGCCGCACCCCGACGACGACAACGCCGAGCAGGCGGCCAAGCTCGAGCAGACGATGGGCTGGGTCATGTCGACCGACGGCCACCCCGTCATGGAGGAGTGGAAGACCAAGGCGATCGAGCTGCGCGACGCCCGGCCCGACCTGTCGTCGCTCAGTGACGCCGAGCTCGTCGGGCGGGCTCGCGACATCGCCGGTGACGTGCACCAGGCCTGGGTCCCCTACTGCGAGATCTGCCTGGGTGCCTCGCTCGGCCCGGGCGCCGTCCAGATGGTCTGCGGCGCCGTCGGTCGGCCGGAGGCCGCAGTGCAGTTGCTCGCCGCCATCGGTGAGGTCGACTCGGCTGCTGCGTCCTTCGCAATGTGGGAGCTCAGCCGGACCGTCCGGGCCTCGGCCGACCTGACCGCCGAGTTCGATGCGGGGGTGGACGGCCTCCTGGGTCGGCTCCGTGACTCGACGTCCCCGGACGCCACGTCCTTCGTCGAGGCCTTCGATGCCCTGATCGGTGAGTACGGTCACCGCGGCCCGAACGAGTGGGACCTCGGCGCGCCGTCGTGGGAGACGAAGCCGTCGATCCCGCTCGGCATGCTCGAGCGGCTCCGGTTCCAGAGCGACGACCGCGCCCCGTCGGCGTCGACCGAGGCCACGGTCGCCGAGCGCGAGCGCCTGCTCGCCGAGATCAGCGAGCTGGTGGCCGGCGACGCCGAGGCGCTCGGCGCGTTGCAGGCCGGCTCCAACTCGGCAGCGGTGTTCTTCCAGCTCCGCGAGCGGGGCAAGAACACGATCATCCGGCAACTCAACGAGGCGAAGGTGACCCTGCTCGAGCTCGGCGACCGGATGGTCGGTCGGGGAGCGATCTCTGACCGGTGGCAGGTGTTCCAGCTCCTCGACGACGAGCTCGATGACTTCGCCGTCGATCCGGCGAAGTTCACCTCGACGGTCGACGAGCGCTCCGCCGTGTTCGCCGAGCTCCCCAATCGGGTGCCGCCCTACATCATCAAGCTCGAGGAGGGCGTGCCGCCGCTCCACGACTGGCCGGTGCGGGGTGAGAGCGACGCCGTCGTCGCCGTCGCCGGTGAGGTGCTCGAGGGTGCCGCCGCCTCACCGGGCACCGTGACCGGCACGGCCCGGGTCGTGCTCGACCCGTTCGATGCGACCGCACTGCAGCCGGGCGACATCATGGTCGCCCCGACGACCGACCCGTCGTGGACGCCGCTGTTCCTCCAGGCCGGTGCGGTGGTGTGCAACGTGGGCGCCATCGCCAGCCACGCCGCGATCGTGAGCCGCGAGCTGGGTGTGCCGTGCGTGGTGTCGGTGATCGACGCCACCGACCGGATCCCCGACGGGGCCACGGTGACCGTCGACGGAGCCGCCGGGACGGTCACGATCGCCTAGCGACCGGTGACCACCTTCGGGTTGCCGGACCGCCAACTCGGCACGAGGGTTCGGCGGGCGATCCGCCAGCCGTCGGGCGTGCGGGCGAGGTGGTCGTCGTAGGTGAGGGCGACGATGAAGTGCGGTCCGCCATCGACGTCGCGGCGGACGTGCTGACCGTGCAGGTAGCAGCGGCAGGTCGCCGTGTCGCCGGCGACCTCGACGACGTGGCTCCCCACGAGGTGTTGGGACTCGTCGAGCGGTGTGAGCGCGCCCGCGATGACCTCGATGATCCCGTCGATGCCCTCCCGCACGCCGTGGTGCCCGCCGAAGTCGCAGACGGCGTCGGCCAGGAAGACCCGTTCGCGGAGCGCGGTCCAGTCGTGGGCGTCGATCGCCATGCAGTAGCGGTTGGTGACCTGGATGATCTCGGTGATGTCGGCTGCGGTGTCGGGGTCCACGCCGTCCATACTGGTCGCTGGGGACGATCGATGGGGGAGTGATGAGCCGTCTGCGCAAGCTGGAGCTCGACGAGCTGGATCCGCAGCTGCGGGAGCAGAGTCGGGTCGACGACCGGACGCCGATCGAGGTCGGCCTGACGCCGATCCTCGGTCACGCACCCGATCTGGCGAAGGGGCTCAACGCCTTCGCCGGTTCGCTGAAGCGGAAGGGGACGTTGCCCCGACGCCTCGTCGAGCTCGTGCGGCTCCGGGTCGCGTTCCACAATCAGTGTCGGAGCTGCATGGCGATCCGCTACCAGGACGCGCTCGACGACGGCCTCACCGAGGACCTGGTCTGCTCGCTGGAGCAGCCGATGGAGGCCGACGACATGAGCGAGGCCGAGCGCGTGGCCGTCCGCTACGGCGAGCTCATGGCCACCAACCATCTCGCCGTCGACGACGAGTTCCACGAGCAGCTCGCCGAGCACTTCACCGAGGCCGAGATCGTCGAGCTCGGGCTCAACATCGCGTTGTTCGTCGGCGTCGGTCGCCTGGCGGCGACGTGGCACGTCGTCGAGGAGCTCCCCGACGCCTACCGGGCCGAGGGCACGGTCGCCCCGTGGGAGCACGAGGGCGTCACCGTTCGCTGAACCACGGCCCAACGAGATTCCAATCCCCCTCCGGGAGGCTGTCGGCTGACCCGACGAACCCGGTGGAGGAGTGCACGGATGCGACGGATGATCGGACGATGGGCTGCCGTGGTGGTGCTCGCGGCCACGATGGCGACGGTGACGGTGACCACCGGCTCGCCGGCAGCTGCGCAGTCGACCTGCAGCCCGACGAAGGTGACGGCGGACCAGCCGATGATCCAGAACCGCTTCCCGTCGTTCGCCTTCGACGGCAAGTGGGGCACCTTCTTCATGACCGACCACTTCGACTGGCAGTACGTCCAGGTCGACTTCGGGTGTGTCGGCACGTTCGCCGGTCTCGACCGGCTCATGTCGTGGTACTACACCAGTCCCTCGTTCGGGCGAGGCCTCCAGGGTGAGGGCGTGTCGTACTCGGTCGATGGCAGCAACTGGACCCAGCTCACCGGCGCGACCACCTCCGGCTGGGAGGCCTACGACAACTACGCGCCCCACGCCTGGCACTCCCTGCCCTTCGATCGACCCGGCGAGCTCCGCCTCGACCAGCCGGTCCAGGCCCGGTACGTCCGCTTCCACTGGGATGGCGCGCCCGGGCACTTCCTCCACGAGCTCTACATCGACTTCACCCCGCCGCCGCCTCCCCCGACGGTGAGCCTGTCGCTGCAGTGCGAGACGGGCGTGGTGCTCTGCTCGGCGTCGGGCTCGAGCACCGCTGGTGGTGCGCTCTCGTTCGCCTGGCAGCCGGGCTCGGGCACGTCGATCACCCGTCAGAACGACACGGCGACGACCAGTTCGGTGGCCGGCCGGTGTACCGGGTCGTCGTACTCCATGCGGGTGACCGCCACCGACGCGACCGGGGCCTCGGCATCGAAGCAGCTCCGCATGTCGTGCGGCGGCACGCTCAGATAGCCGGTCGAGACCTCGGGCCCGGCCTCACCACTCCATCTCGGCGGCGATGTTGGCGCTCCAGTTGCCGAGCACGAGACCGCCGTCCTGGACGATCGCCTGCCCGGTGATGAAGCGGGCGGCCGGCGTGCAGAGGAAGAGCATGGCGGCCGCCACCTCCTCCGGTGAGGCGGTGCGGTGGGCCGGGGTGTCCTCGAGGACGGTCTCCACGAGGTCGGCGAGCTCGCCGGGCATCTGGGCCAGCTCCTCCTCGTAGAAGCCCTCCGTCGAGATCGCGCCGGGAGCGATCGCATTGGCCGTGATGTCGTGGGCGGCCAGATAGAGCGCGATCGTCCGGGTCATGTTGACGACCCCGGCGCGTGCCGCCCCCGAGTGCACGAAGGCCGGGGCACCCCGGTCGAAGCTCTGGGTGTGGGCCATCGTCACGATCGAGCCGTAGCCGGTCTCGATGAGCTTGGGCACCGCCCGACTGATGACGTTCCAGGTGCCGTTGAGGTTCAGGTCGACGACGGCCCGCCAGCCGTTGTCGCTGATCTCGCTCGGGCGCGCCGGGAACTGGCCGCCGGCGTTGCAGATCAGGAAGTGGAGGCGACCGAAGGTGTCCCACGTGGTGTCGACGAGGTGCTCGACGGACTCGATGGACCGGATGTCGGTGCGGACCGACACGCAACGCCGGCCGAGCGCTTCGACGTCGGCGTGGGTGCGGGCCAGGTTGTCCTCGTCGCGGGCGGCGATGACGACGTCGGCACCGAGGCGGGCGAATCCCAGCGCGGTCTCGCGTCCGATGCCGCGGCCGCCGCCGGTCACCAGCGCCACGCGGCCGTCGAAGGTCCCGGGCGCGAACGAACCGATCGGATCGTTCGGGAGGGTGGCGTGGCGGCTCACGTGGCGCTCTCCCGGCGGGGGAGCGTGTTCGGGAAGTCTCGCCCGATCCCACCGGCGAAGCGCAGCGACCGCCGCGCGAAGCGCCAGCCCTCGTCGAGGAGCACCCAGTCGTCGTCGTAGCGGCCGAAGAGGGTCATGTCGTCGAGGTCGGGGTCGTGGTGACGGTGCCACGCCATGACGTAGCTGGTGGCCGTGGCGTGCGTGTCGTCGACGATGTCGATCTCGATGTTGGAGACGTGGTGGCTGGTGGCCGAGTACTTCGACAGGGCCTCGGCGAGGAAGGCCCTGATCGCCTCGCGCCCGGTCAGCGGCACACCCCAGTCGGCGACGCCGTCGGGGGCGAACAGCGCAGCCTGCTCGGCGTGGTGGTTCTGATCTGCGCACCGGCAGTACTCGTGCATGACCCGCGTGATGTCCTGTCGGTGGAGGAGCTCGTCGAGGGCGTCCATCACACGACCGTCCAACCGCCGTCGACGGCGATCGTCTGACCGGTCACGTAGGCGCTCAGCTCGGAGGCGAGGAAGAGCGCCGTCGTGCCGATGTCGGTCGGCGTGCCGGCGCGGCGCATCGGGATGTTCGAGCTGCGCTGGGTCGTGATCGGGCCCATGAGGCCGGTCTCCGAACC
>JBCCTY010000072.1:0-15690 GCA_039197885.1 Actinomycetota bacterium
CCACCCCCGCTCTCCCGAGGTGCGCGTCGACGTCCTGGCGTCGTCCCGGCACGTGCGGGTCAGCGTCGACGGGGTCGTCCTGGCCGAGTCCGACCGTCCGACGCTGCTCTTCGAGACCGGGCTGCCGATGCGCGCCTACCTTCCGCAGGCCGACGTCAGGATGGACCTCCTGGCGCCGACCGATACGACGTCGTCATGCCCCTACAAGGGCCATGCCCGGTGGTGGTCGGTGGAGCTCCCCGACGGCGCCCGCCACGACGACCTCGCGTGGAGCTACCCGACGCCACTGCCGGAGTCGTCGGGGATCGACGACCTCGTGGCCTTCTACGACGAGCGGGTCGACGTCGAGCTCGACGGCGTGCCGGTCGAGCGCCCGCGGACGAAGTTCGCCTGACCGCCAGGACCCCGAGTCCCCCGGCTCGGGGCCCGAACGTAGGCTGACCGACGTGGGGGGAACGGCCTGCGCATCGTGTGCCAGCACGATCCCCGCCCGCGCCCGCTTCTGCCCCGCATGCGGCATGGCGACCGGTGCGGTCGACATCGAGATGCTCGAGGCCGGCGGCCCGGGCGAGCTGACGACCTCGACGCGGACCGTCGAGGCGTCGCCGTCACGACGGGGCCTGGTGCTCGGCGGCGTGGCGATCCTGGTGCTGGCCGGACTGCTCGCCTTCACCCGCGGCGACGGCGACCCGGCCGTGGCGGCCGCCCCCGAGCCCTTCACCCCGACGACACTCGGGCCCGAGCCGACCACGACGACGATGCCGTTCGAGCCACCGCCGGACACGCCCACCGACACGGAGGAAACCGCCGTCGACGAGCCCGGAGCGCTGGAGCCGGTCGACGTCTCGCAGGTGCCCGACGCCCTGCGGACCGCGTCGATCGTCCTGCCCGGGGACCCGGCGCTGGCGATCGACCTCGGGACGGGTGCGGTGACCGAGCTCGGCGGCCGGGAGCTCGATCGGGTCGAGGAGGTGATCGAGTCGACCGAACGCGGGGTCGTGGTGCGCGACGAGAACGGCAGCGGCAAGCTGGTCGACTGGGGCCTGCGCAGCTCGATCGGGCTCGGTTGGAACATCTGGCCCGGCAGCTCCGTCGTCACCGAGGACGCCATCTGGGTACTCGACGCCGACGGGGACCGCAACCTGGTGCGGATCGACGAGCAGGGGCGGCGGACCGACGTGCTCGAGCTGCCCAGCTGGATCAGCCTCGTCGGCGGGGCCGACGGAGCGGCCTACGTCTCGGCGTTCGCCTCCGGCAGCGTCGTCCGCGTCACCGATGACGGCGATCTGCGGCGGGTCGCCGAGGGGATCGGCGTGATGGGCGGCGAGGAGTGGCTGCTGCTCCTGGGCTGCGACGACCAGCTGACGTGCGCGATCGAGCTCGTCGACCTCCGGACCGGCCGGCGTCTCGAGACCGACCTCGACCCCGACAGCGGCTTCGAGCTCGTCCGACGCTCGACGGACGGCCGCCGGGCCCTGGTGCGCGAGTGGGCGGACGGCTCGCTGGTGCTCCTCGACGCCGACGACCTGAGCGCCCAGCGGATCGACCCGATCAACGGTGAGCGCCTCGCCACCGATGCCGACGTGCGGTTCGTGTTCGGACCGGCCTCGGCGGCGGCGGACATCCAGATCGTCGAGTTGGCCACGGGAGCGCTCGGACGCCTGACCCTGCCGCGTGCGCCGACGTCGATCATCGTGACCCCGGACGGTTGGGTGCCCGACGAGCGGATCGTCGAGGCGGCGTCGTCGACGCGCTGAGACGTATCGTCGGAGCCCGTGCCTCCACGCTCCCCCATCGCGTCGTCGCCGGCCCGGGCCTCCGTCGACGCCTGGATGAGGCGCCGTCCGACCGTGGCGAGGCGCCTCGTCGACCGGTTCGGACCCGACGACGGCGACGTCGTGCTGGCTCGGATCGACCGTCGATGGCGTGACGCCCACGAGGCGCTCGACGCGGTGTTCGGCTCCGAGCACGATGCTGCCGCGCTGCTCGACCGCTTCCTCGACGTCGCCCTCGACGCGCTCGCGGCGCGCTCGCCCGAGCTCCGTCGCCTCGACCGCCGCCGCGAGATCGACCCGGCATGGTTCCAGGCCCCCGACGTGCTGGGCTACGTCGCCTACGTCGACCGGTTCGGCGGCGACCTCGCCGGCGTGTCCGACCACCTCGACCACCTCGACGACCTCGGCGTGCGCTACCTCCACCTGATGTCGGTCCTGCGCTCACGCGAGGGCGACTCCGACGGTGGCTACGCGATCACCGACTACCGGTCGACCGACCCGTGCCTCGGCTCCATGGACGACCTCGACCGCCTCGCCCGGGAGTTGCGGGCGCGGGGCATGTCGCTGTGCGTCGACGTCGTCTGCAACCACACCGCCGACGACCACGAGTGGGCGCAGCGGGCGAGGGCCGGCGAGCCGCGGTACCGGGACTACTACCGCCTCTTCACCGACCGTGACCTCGTCGACCGCTACGAGGCCACGCTCCCGGAGGTCTTCCCCGACCTCTCCCCGGGCAACTTCACGTGGTGCGACGACCTCGACGCCTGGGTCTGGACGACGTTCCGCGACTTCCAATGGGACCTCGACCACGCGAACCCCGACGTCTTCGCCGAGATGCTCGACGTCATGTGCTTCCTCGCCAACCGTGGCGTCGAGGTGCTCCGACTCGACGCCGTGCCGTTCCTCTGGAAGCGCCTCGGCACCGACAGCCAGAACCAACCCGAGGCCCATCGACTGGTCCAGGCCTGGCGGGCGCTGCTGGCGATCGCGGCGCCCGGCGTGCTGTGCAAGGCCGAGGCGATCGTCCCGCCCGACGAGCTCGTGCAGTACCTCGGCGCTCACGATCGTCACCGGCCCGAGGCCGACCTCGCCTACCACAACCAGCTGATGGTCATGAGCTGGAGCGGGGTCGCCACCCGGCGGGCCGACCTCATGACGCACGCGCTCGGACGGATGCGCACGCCGCCGTCCGGCACCGCATGGTGCACCTACGTCCGCATCCACGACGACATCGGCTGGGCGGTCGACGACGGCGACGCCGCCGCGATCGGGCTCGACCCCGTGACCCACCGTGCGTTCCTCGCCGCGTTCTTCCGCGGCGACTTCCCGGGTTCGTTCGGACGGGGCGAGCCGTTCATGACGAACCCCGCGATCGGCGACGAGCGGACCTCGGGGATGACCAGCTCGCTCGCCGGGCTCGCCGAGGCGCTCGAGCGCGACGAGCCGATCCTCGTCGACCAGGCCGTGCGTCGGATCCGCCTGCTCCACGCCATCGCGATGGGCTGGGGCGGCATCCCGCTGCTGTGGATGGGCGACGAGCTCGGGTTGGGCGACGACACCGGCTACGCCGACGACCCCGCACGGGCGGGTGACAGCCGTTGGCTCCATCGTCCGGTCATGGACTGGGACACCGTGGCGATGGCACGCGCCGACCCGGGCTCGGTCCCCGGCCGGATCCTCACCGCCGTCCGGTCCCTCGCCGCGGCCCGCGCCGGCGCCGCCCAGCTCCGCTCCGGCGGTCCGACCCACACGATCGCGACCGGCGACGTCTCGGTGTTCGGTTGGGTGCACGATCACCCGGCCGAGGGCCCGCTCCTGGGCCTGGCCAACCTCCACGACGACCCCCGAGCCGTCCCGCTGGCCGTGCTCGACCACCTCGGCCCCGGCGCGGTGATCGATCTGCTCGACCCGGGCGCCGACGTCGTCGGTGACGACGGTCGACTCCGGATGGACCGCCTCGGCGTCCGCTGGCTGGTCACGAACCGATGAGCGTGATCCACCCGTGAGGACCACCGGCCTCTACCCTCGGCCCGTCGTGACGCAGCTCCAGCACGCCCGGTTCGAGTCCGAGGTCCGCCTCGTGGCCACCGCGGCGCGGGCGTGGACGATGCTGACCGAGCGCCTCGACGCCTGGTGGTGCGAACCGCTGCGTCGACCCGAGACCCAGGCCGTCCAGCTCGACGTCCGCGTCGGCGGGCTGCTGTGGGAGGACCTCGGCTCGGGCTCCGGCGTGGTCCGCGGGACGGTGCGCGAGGTCATCCGGGGCGAGCTCCTCGTCCTCGACGGCGGCTTCGACCTGGCCGGAGCGGTCAGCAGCCAGGTCACGTTCCGGATCGCCGAACACGTCGGCGAGCGGACCCTGAGCGCGACCCAGGTGGCGCTCGGCGAGTTCTCCGACGACGAGCTCGACGACCAGCGAGCGATGTGGCGATCGCTGTTGGGCTCCTACCGACGAGTGGTCGACGGCTCGGCACCACCGCCGCCGGTCGGCCGACCGGCGGGAGGCCCGGGGCCCACGTAGCCTCGGGCCATGTCGTCGGCCCGCACCACCGTCGAGGTCGTCGTCGAGGTCGCCGTCGGGGTGACGGCGGGCGTGACGGCGTGGACCTTCGCCGAGTACTGGCTCCATCGAGGGCCGATGCACCGCCCGGGCGGGCGCGACCCGCTGGCGAGCGAGCACCGGGCCCACCACGTCGACCCGGCAGCCACGAGCCCGTCGGCGCGCACCGCCGGTGTGATCGGCGTCGCCGTCCTCGGACGGGTGGTCACCGCGCCGCTGCGCCGACGACGTCGGGCACTCGGTGAGGGCGTCGCGCTCGGCTGGGGCCTCGGCTACGCCGCCTACGACCGACTGCACTGGAACGTCCACCACCGTCCCCCGTCGGACGCTGCCGACACCAGGCGGCTCCGTCACCTCGATCACCACGTCAACCCGAGACGGAACTTCGGCGTGACCACCGCGGTGTGGGACCGGTGCTTCGGGACCCACGTCGTCCCCGAGGTGGTCCGCCTGCCCCGACGCCTCACGCCGACGTGGGCGGCTGACGACCCTGACGCGCTCGACCGCCTCGTGACGGTCGGCGGTCGGTGAGCACCCATCCGGCGATCGCGTCGTGGACCGCGGTCGATCTCGCTGCGGCGGTGTCGGCCCGAGAGCTGTCGGCGGTCGATGTCGTCGACGAGGCCCTGGCCCGGATCGGGTCCGCCGACGAGCTCGACGCCTTCACGTTCGTCGATCCCGACGGTGCCCGCAGGGCAGCAGGAGCGGTCGACGCCCGCATCGCCGCAGGCGTGCGGCTCCCGCTGGCCGGGGTCCCGGTCGGCGTGAAGGAGCTCGAGCAGGTCGAGGGGTGGCCCGACACCGCGGGTTCCGCGCTCTTCGCCGACCGGATCGCCGACCACACGAACACCCAGGTTCGCCGCCTCCGCGAGGCCGGGGCGATCGCCGTCGGCCTCACCTCGGCCAGCGAGTTCGGCATCACCGCCTACACCCACCACCCGGTCCGGGGCGTGACCGCACGGAACCCGTGGGATCCGGCGACGTCGCCGGGCGGCTCGTCCGGTGGCTCCGCCGGCGCCGTCGCGGCCGGGCTGGTCCCGATCGCCACCGGCGGCGACGGTGGCGGCTCCATCCGCCTGCCCGCTGCGTTCGCCGGTCTGGTGGGGCCGAAGGTCTCGCTCGGTCGGATCCCGAGGTCGGCGCGCGACCTCTGGCCCACCGCCGTGCTCGGACCGCTCACCACCACGGTTCGCGACGCCGCCCGCTACCTCGACGTCGTGCGCGGGCCCGATGGCCACGACCGCACCGAGCTACCGCACGACCCGACGTCGTGGGAGGACGGGCTCGACCAGCTCGACGACGGCCTCCGGTGCGCGATCGTCGCCGGGTTCGGCCACTCGGCCGTCGACCCGGCCCTGCTCGGCGTGGTGCTCGACGCCGCGCACGATCTGATCGGAGCCGCCGGCCTCGTCGAGGTCGACCGCCCGATCCGGTTCCGCGACCCCTCGGGGGCGTGGGGAGCCGTCGGCGCGCCGGGCATGCTGCGCGAGCTCGCCGCAGCGGGCGAGGTCGACGAGTCGCTGCTGTCGCGCGAGGGACGGTGGTCGAACCGGGGCTCGCACCAGGTCGGCGCCCAGCACCTCGCCACGAGCATCGACCGCGCCGCGTCGGTCTGCGACGAGATCGAGGCGGCGTTCGACGACGTCGACCTGCTGCTGCTCCCGAGCGCGGCGGTCCCGGCCGTGCCCGCCGAGGGTCCGCTGCCGACGGTGATCGACGGCCGCGAGGTCCGCCCGGCCGCGACGGCCCAGTTCACGATCCCGTTCAACCTGTCCGGGCACCCGGGGATCTCGGTCCCGGCCGGTCTCGTCGACGGCCACCCGGTCGGCCTCCAGATCGTCGGACGACGCTTCACCGAGGCCCGGCTCCTGGCGCTCGCGGCCCGCTTCGAGGCGGCCCGCCCCTGGCCTCGCCACGCTCCGGGCTGGCCCCGCCACCAGGGCGGAACCGAGGCCTGAGCGTCCGTCTGGCCTGGCAGCACGGCCGATAACCTGGCCTCCGGGACGGCCGATCACCCTGACCGGTCCGGCCCGAGAGGACGGTATGCCGAAACCCAAGGACGACGTGATCGTGCTGGACGGAGTCGCCAAGGAGGCGCTCCCCAACGCGATGTTCCGCGTCGAGCTCGACAACGGGCACGAGGTGCTCGCCCACATCTCCGGCAAGATGCGCCGGAGCCGCATCCGGGTGCTGCCCGGCGACCGCGTGCAGATCGAGATGTCGCCCTACGACCTCACCCGCGCACGCATGACCTACCGCTACAAGTAGCGGAGGCCGCCGGCGGGCTCAGCCGGTTGCCCGGAGCACCACGACCGAGCGGTGATGGACGCGGATGCGCGTGCCGCTCGCGCACCGCCGCTGACGTGGCTCCGCCCCGACCTGTGCCGTGTCGACCACCGGCACCCACCAGGTCACCCCACCCTGGCCCTCGCCATCGGGAAGCTCGACGTTGTGACCCTGGTCGTCGCCGTTGACGATCACCAACAACGCCCGATCCCCGACACCGGTCGCCTCGAGGCGCATGACCACCGAGCGGCGGCCGTCGTGCCAGTCGCCGTCACCCATCGCCCCGCCCTCGTGGCGCAGCCACGAGATCATCGGGTCGACGTCGTCGAAGAAGTCGTCTCGGCGAAGCGCCGGCTGCTCCCGTCGCAGCCTGGACAGCCGGCGGACGGTCCCGACCAGGTCGTCGTCCACGGCCTGCCAGTCGAACCACGAGACCTCGTTGTCCTGGCAGTAGGCGTTGTTGTTGCCACCCTGGCTGCGGCCGAGCTCGTCGCCGCCGAGCAGGTGGGGCACGCCCTGGGAGAGGAAGAGCGTGGCGAGCAGCGCACGGCGGCTCCGCCGACGGGCCGCGAGCACGTCGGCATCGTCGGTCGCCCCCTCGACGCCGTGGTTCCACGACCGGTTGTGGTCGTCACCGTCGCGGTTGCCCTCGAGGTTGGCCTCGTTGTGCTTGCGCTCGTGGCTGACGAGGTCGGCGAGGGTGAAGCCGTCGTGCGACGTCACGAAGTTCACGCTCGCCCGGGGCGCCCGACCGCTCGGCCGATACACATCCGCGCTGCCGGTCAGTCGAGCGGCGAGGTCGGGGAGCCGCCGCTCGCCCCGCCAGAAGTCGCGCACGTCGTCGCGGTAGCGGCCGTTCCACTCGCTCCAGCCGACCGGGAACCGGCCGACCGCGTACCCGTCCGGACCGAGGTCCCAGGGCTCGGCGATGAGCTTCACGTCGGCCAGCGTGGGGTCCTGCCCGATGGCGTCGAGCATGGCGGCGCCGGGATCGACGTCGCGCGGGTCGCGCATGAGCGCGGTGGCGAGGTCGAAGCGGAACCCGTCGACGTGCATCTCGCTCACCCAGTGGCGGAGCGAGTCGAGCACGGTCCGGATCACGTTGGGATGGCCGGCGACGACGGTGTTGCCGGTCCCCGTGACGTCGTCGTAGCGACCCGGGTCATCCGGGGCGAGGCGGTAGTGGGCGCGGTGGTCCAGCCCCCGCCAGGACAGGACCGGTCCGTCGAGGCCGGCCTCGGCGGTGTGGTTGTAGACCACGTCGAGGATCACCTCGATGCCGGCGGCGTGGAAGTCGCGGACCATCGCCTTGAACTCGGTGGCGGGGTCACGGACGGCATAGCTGCGGTGGGGGGCGAACCACCCGAGCGAGCTGTAGCCCCAGTAGTTCCGGAGACCGAGGCCGAGCAGTCGCTCGTCGTCGACGAAGTGGTGCACGGGCAGCAGCTCGACCGCCGTGACCCCCAGCGAGGTGAGGTGCTCGACGACGGCCGGGTGTGCCAACCCGCGGTAGGTGCCCCGGAGCTCGGGCGGTACGTCGGGGTGACGGATCGTCGCGCCACGAACGTGGACCTCGTAGATCAGGGAGTCCTCGAGCCGATGCCTCGGTCTCGGGTGGGCGCCCCAGTCGAAGACGGCGCTGGTCACGACCGACACCGGCACGGCGCCGCCGCTGTCGCGGTCGTCTCGCTCACGCCCCGAGGCGAAGGCCCGCTCGGAGCCGTCCCAGCTGGGCTCGCCCTCGATGGCCCGCGCATAGGGGTCGACGAGCAGCTTCGCCGGGTTGCACAGGTGGCCCTGGGCGGGGTCCCACGGCCCATCGACCCGGTAGCCGTAGCGCTGGCCCGGACCGACGCCGTCGACGTCGACGTGCCAGACCCCGTCGGTGCGGTGGCAGGGCACCCGACGCTCGGCGCCGCCCTCGTCGAGCAGGCAGAGCGTCACCGCCGAGGCGATACCACTCCACACCGCGAACCGGGTCCCGCCGCCGTGCCAGTGAGCGCCGAGGGGGAAGGGGCGTCCGGGTCGGGTGTCCACGAGGCGGCTACCTTACGGGTCCCTCGACTCTAGGGTCGCACACCAGTGCCCTCCCCGAACCTCACCGAGCTGGCCCCGTCGGACCCCGATGGCGACGCGCTGCTCGACGCCTTCCTCATGTGGGTCGACGACCGAGGCATCGAGCTCTACGAGGCACAGGAGGAGGCCATCCTCGAGTTGCTCGCCGGGCGCCACGTGGTGCTCGCCACACCGACCGGCTCGGGCAAGTCCCTCGTGGCGTTGGCGGGTCACTTCGCCGCCTTCGCCCGGGGCGAGCGGTCCGTCTACACGGCGCCCATCAAGGCGCTGGTGAGCGAGAAGTTCTTCGACCTGTGTCGAGCGTTCGGGTCCGACCAGGTGGGCATGGTCACCGGCGACGCATCGGTGAACCCCGACGCCCCGATCATCTGTTGCACGGCGGAGATCCTCGCCAACATGGCCTTGCGTCGGGGAGAGGACACGCCGTTCGACCTCGCGGTGTCCGACGAGTTCCACTACTACGGCGACCCCCAGCGGGGCTGGGCCTGGCAGGTGCCCCTCCTCGAGATGCCGCACACCCGCTGGCTCCTGATGTCGGCGACGCTGGGCGACACGACGACCCTGCGGGCCGACCTCGAGGACCGCACGGGCCGTGACGTGGCGCTGGTCCGCTCGACGGAGCGGCCGGTCCCCCTCGACGTCGAGTACCGCGAGACGACCCTGCTGGAGTCGATCGAGGCCCTGCTCGACTCACGTCGCACGCCGATCTACCTCGTCCACTTCACCCAGAAGGACGCGACGCAGCGAGCACAGGAGCTCACCAGCGTCAACCTCCTGACCAAGGACGAGAAGGCCGCCGTGGCCGAGGCGATCGGCGGGTTCCGCTTCGACCCCGGGTTCGGGCGCGACCTGTCGCGCTGGCTGCGCCACGGCGTCGGCGTCCATCACGCCGGGATGCTGCCCAAGTACCGCCTGCTCGTGGAGAAGCTGGCCCAGGGTGGGCACCTGCGGGCGATCTGCGGCACCGACACGCTCGGTGTGGGGGTCAACCTGCCCATCCGCTCGGTGCTGTTCACCCAGCTCTGCAAGTACGACGGCACCGGTGTGCGGGTGCTCTCGGTCCGGGAGTTCCAGCAGATCGCCGGACGAGCGGGGCGCAAGGGCCTCGACACGGCCGGCACCGTCTGGGTGCAGGCGCCGGAGTACGTCGTCGAGAACCGCAAGATCGCGCAGAAGGTCGCCGAGGATCCGAAGAAGGCGAAGAAGCTCCGCAAGAAGAAGCCCCCCGAGCGCGGCTACGCCCACTGGGAGCGGGGCACGCTCGACAAGCTGTGGGACGGCGAGCCCGAGCGACTCGACTCGTCCTTCGCGGTGAGCCACTCGATGATCCTCAACCTGCTCGACCGGCCCGGCGACGGCTGCCGTGCGATCCGCGACGTCCTCACCGACAACCACGAGCCCCGCACCCGGGTGCGCCGTCACATCCGCCGAGCCATCGCGATCTACCGGTCGCTGGTCGAGGCCGAGATCGTCGAGCTGCTCGACGAGCCCGACGACGAGGGTCGTCTGGTCCGGGTGACGGTCGACCTCCAGGACGAGTTCCGCCTCAATCAACCGCTGTCGCCCTTCGTCCTCGACGCCGTCGAGCTGCTCGACCGGGACTCGCCGTCGTACGCGCTCGACGTCGTCTCGGTCGTCGAGTCGGTGCTCGAGAACCCCACGGTGGTGCTCGTCGCCCAGCTCGACCAGGCCAAGACGGCGCTGGTCAACGAGATGAAGGCCGCCGGTGTCGAGTACGAGGAGCGGATGGAGCGCCTGGAGGAGGTCACCTGGCCCAAGCCGCTGGCCGAGCCCCTCTACGACGCGTTCAACGCCTGGCGCGTGCACCACCCGTGGATCGAGGGTGAGACGGTCAAGCCCAAGTCGGTGGTGCGCGACCTGTTCGAGCGAGCGATGGGCTTCCACGACTTCGTACGGCACTACGGACTGAAGCGCTCCGAGGGCGTACTCCTTCGCTACCTGACCGATGCCTACCGGGCGATGGTGCAGACCGTCCCCGAGTGGGCCCGGACCGACGAGGTCGACGACGTCACCGAGTGGTTGGGAGCCCTCGTCCGCGGCGTCGATGCCTCGATGATCGAGGAGTGGGAGCGGCTCCGCGACCCCGAGCGCGTCGACGAGGTCGTGGCGACGAGCCAGGAGCTGCCGGCGACCGTCGACATCACCCGCAACACGAGGGCGTTCAGGGTGCTGGTGCGCAACGAGGTCTTCCGCTGGGTGCAGCTCCTCGCACGACGGCGCCATGACGAGCTCGCCGAGCTGGAGGCACCCGACGGCACTCCGCGGTGGACCGCCGCCGGGATCGGCGAGGTGATGGCCCCGTACTGGGAGACCCACGACGAGATCCGCACCGATCCCGAGGCGCGGGCGTCGGTGCACTTCGTGGTCGACGGCACGGTCGTCGAGCAGACCATCGTCGACCCCGAGGGCTTCCACGAGTGGGTCGTGATCGGCCAGCTCGACCTCGAGGCGTCACGTCACGAAGGCCGCGCCGTGCTCCGCCTCGCCCGCATCGAACACCGCTGACCCGCCCCCGGGGATCGCCGGGAGTCACCGGGGTGAGCGGCCTCGACCTCGGCTCCGGTCGCTGAGGGCTCCGGTCGGCGGGAGTGGGGTCAGCCTCGGAAGCTGGATCAGGGCGGGACGCTAACTACGAACTTCGGAGTGATCAATCGCGATTGTTGTAGTAGGAGGGGTGCTGTCGTAGCGTCGTCGTGTGGCTCGCCGCACCTACGCGCAGTTCTGTCCGGCGGCCCGACTCCTCGACCTGGTCGGCGAGCGGTGGACGCTGCTCGTGCTCCGGGAGCTGCTCGTCGGGCCGATGCGCTGGAAGGACCTCGACGATGCGCTGCCAGGGATCGGCCCGACCCTGCTCTCCCAACGCCTGCGCGACCTCGAGGCCGCCGGCTACGTGCGTCGCATCGACCTGCCGCCGCCCGCCGCCCGGACGGTCTACGAGCTGAGTTGCTCGGGCCGCGACCTCGAGCCGGTGCTGATGGCGCTCGGACGCGCCGGCGTCCCGCTCCTCGACGAGCCCACCGACGACCAGCCCCTCCTCGAGCGGGTCCTCCGGTTCGGGGTGAAGTCGATGCTGGTCACCGAGGCGCTCGACGACCGCGAGCTCACCGTGGCCCTCGATCTCGACGAGCTGCAGGTGACGCTCGCGATCGGGCCCCGCCGAGACGACGACGGTCGGTTCGTCCGGTTCCACGAGCGCATCGAGGTGACCGACGGCGCCGACCCCGACGCCGACGTGCGCCTCACCGGGTCGATGGTGGTCGTCGTCTGGCGCCACCAGCGAGCGCTCTCCGCGGAGCAGGCGCTCGCCGAGCTCAGCGTGACCGGTGAGCCCGACGCCGTGGGCCACGCCCTCGACGTCCTCGGCCTCGCCTGACGTCGGTGACGTCGTTCGACCAACGCCTCGCCGTCGTGCTCGGATCGCCGCCGACCGACGTGCGTCGGGTGTCGGGTGGCGACGTGAGTGACGCCCGCCGGGTGCAGCTCGCCGACGGCCGGGTCGTGTTCGCCAAGACCCACGGCTCGCCGCCGCCGGGCTTCTTCACGACCGAGGCCGCGGGGTTGGCCTGGCTCCGAGAGGCGCACGCCGTCGCCGTGCCCCAGGTGCTGGCGGTGTCGGACGAGACGCCGGCGCTCCTGGCCCTGGAGTGGATCGACGAGGGCGCTCCCACGGCCTCGACCGACGTCGAGCTGGGTCGAGCGCTCGCCCGGCTCCACGCCGCCGGTGCACCGGCGTTCGGCCGCGAGGACCGTCGCACCACGGGCAGCCGCGCCCTCCCGAACGACCCGTGCGAGACCTGGGCCGACTTCTACGCCGAGCGACGTCTCCGTCCGCTCGCCCGGCTCGCCGCGGACGGCGCGGCGTTGCGTGCGACGACCATCGCCGACCTCGAGCGCGTGGCCGACCGCCTCGAGGTGATCGGTGGTCCCGTCGAACCGCCGGCCCGCCTCCACGGCGACCTGTGGGCCGGCAACCGCGTGGTCGACGCCGCGGGGCGGAGCTGGCTGATCGATCCCGCCGCCCACGGAGGCCACCGGGAGTTCGACCTGGCCATGATGCGCCTCTTCGGCGGCTTCGGGCCGGCGTGCTTCGCTGCCTACGCCGAGCAGGCGCCACTCGCACCGGGATGGGAGGAGCGGATCGAGCTCCACCAGCTCGCGCCGCTCGTCGTGCACGCGATCAAGTTCGGCCGGTCCTACGTGCCGGCCGTCGAGGCCGCCGTCGGCCGCTACCGCTGAAGGGTCTAACGTCGGCCGACTGATGGACGGGCGAGCACGGGCCGAGCAGCGCTTCGACGAACGGTTCGGGCATCCACCTCCGATCGTCGTGCGCGCCCCCGGCCGGGTGAACGTCATCGGCGAGCACACCGACTACAACGACGGATTCGTCCTCCCGCTCGCCCTCCCGTGCGCGACCTGGATCGCCGCGGGACCCGGCGACGACACGCTCCTGGAGTCGGAGGACTTCGGCGACGCCGTGCTGGACCCGCCGAGCGGCTGGGGTCGCTACGTCGCAGCGGTCAGGTCGGTGCTGCTCGACGACGGGTCGCCGTGGCGCGACCTCGTCGGCGAGGTGACGACCGACATCCCCCACGGTGCGTCGCTGAGCTCGTCGGCCGCGCTCGAGGTGGCGCTCCTCCTCGCTCAGGCGGCGCTACGGGGAGACGAACCGGTGCCCGAGGACGTGGCGCGCCTGGCGCAGGAAGCCGAGCACCGAGCGGTCGGGCTGCCGAGTGGGATCATGGATCAGCTCATCTCGGCACGGGCCACGGCGGGAGCCGCCCAGCTCATCGACTGCCGCTCGCTCGTCGGCATCGACCACCGCCTTCCTGCCGATGTCACGGTCGTCGTGCTCGACACCATGACCCGGCGTGAGCTGGCCGAGTCGGCCTACGCCGATCGTCGCGCCGCGTGCGAGCGGGTCGCGGCGGCCGCTGGCGTGGCGGCGCTGCGCGACCTCGATCTCGACGGCCTCGGAGCGCTCGCCGAGGTCGGCGACGTCGACCGGCGACGGGCCCGGCACGTCATCGAGGAGAACCGTCGCACCCTCGACGCCGCGGCCGCGATGGAACGGGGCGACGGCACCGAGCTCGGTCGGCTCATGGACGCGTCGCACGAGAGCCTGCGCGAGCTCTACGAGGTGTCCGGTCCGGCGCTCGATGCGATGGTCGAGGCCTCCCGGGCGACCGGCGGCTGCCTCGGTGCCCGCATGACCGGAGGGGGCTTCGCCGGCTGCACCGTGGCGCTCGTCCGCAGCGACGCCGTCGACGCCTTCGCGACCGAGGTGAGCCAGCGCTTCGTCGCTGGTGGCGGCGAGACGCCGCGGGTCATCGACGGCACCCCGAGCGCCGGCGCGTCGATCGAGCGGGCGCCGTGACCGCCACGACCTCGGAGCTGGGTGACGGCCGCATCGACAACTGGATCGTCGATGCGTCGGTCCACGTCACCGTCGGCGTGCTGGTGCTCGTCACCATGACCGCCGCCGCCGGGTGGGTCCTCCGCCTGGCCGTCACCGGCCGCGTGCTCGACACCGGCGGCCGCTGGGCCCTGGTCGTCGCACAGGTCGTGCTCGGCGTGCAGATCCTCCTCGGGATCAAGCTCCTCGACCAGGGCCAGGGCATCGGCCAGCTCTACATCCACTACGTCGGTGGCCTCCTCCCGATGGGTGCCTTCCTGGCAGGAGGCTGGTTCGCTCGGGGTGAGTCGGCCCGCTCGACGAGGATCCTGGCCGCCCTGCTGGCGCTCGGCTGGCTCTCGGCCGTGATGGCGTTCGCGATCGGACAGGCCTACGTGAACCGCTGATCGCCGGCACATCCTCTCCGGCCCGACGGCCGTCCGGGTCGTCACCGGGCACCGACCGAGGCGGACGCGATCTGGCAGTGTCGAGGGCGTGCTGATCGCGACGCTGCGCTCGGAGCCCCGCTTCGCCCGCTGGGTGCTCGCCGAAGGCGTGTCGATGCTCGGCACGGCGACCGCGACCGTGCTGCTCCCGGTGCTGGTGTTCGATCTGACCGGCTCGCCGTCGCTGACCGGTCTCGTGTTCGCCACCCGGCTCGCTCCGTACCTCCTCCTCGGCTGGGTGGCCGGGCCGATCGCTGATCGCGTGAACCGGCGTCGGCTGATCATCGGCGGGAACGTCGTCGAGGGTCTCCTCGCCATCACGATCCCGATCGCCGCGTGGCTCGACGTGCTCAGCGCCGCCCAGGTCTTCGTCGTCGCGCTCTTGTCGGCCACGGCGTTCGTGTTCTCCGATGCCGCGAACTTCGGCGCCGTCCCCGCGCTCGTCTCCGACGACCGGCTGCCGGCAGCGAACGGCGTGCTGGCGACGCTCGCGTCGGTGGCCGACATCGGCGGCCCGGTGCTCGCCGGCGTTCTGATCGCCACGATCGGACCGGCCGGCGCCCTGACCTTCGACGCCATGACGTTCCTCTTCGCCGCGGCCGTCCAACTCACGGTCCGCTCCGACCTCCGCCGGAGCGGTGTCGTTCACGCCGGGTCCGTCCGAGCCCAACTCGGTGCGGCCTGGTCGTTCATCCGCCGCCGCCGGGCCGTCCTGATCCTGATCGTCGCCGGGTTCTGCAACTCCCTCGCCATCGGCTGCGTGCTGGGCCTCCTCGTCCCGTGGTCGGTCGAGGCCCTGGGCTACGACACCGACGACGCTCGGCTGGGCGTGCTCTATGCGGCCGTCGGGATCGGCAGCCTGCTCGCTGCGATCGCCTTCCCGCGCCTGTTCACGGTCGAGCGTGTGGGGATGCTGACGCCGGCGTCACTCGCCTGGTCGTGCGTCGCCGTGGTCGCGCTCCTCTCGGTGCCCGGCGAGGTCGCCGGGCTCGCCGTCGTCGCGTACGCAGCCGGGATCATGACCACGATCACCACCGGCATCACCTACCGCCAGCTCGTCACACCCGACGAGCTCACCTCGACCGTCAACACGATCGGTCGCCTCATCGCCGCCGGAGGGCAACCGCTCGGCGC
>JBCCTY010000073.1:0-15687 GCA_039197885.1 Actinomycetota bacterium
CGCCTCAGACCACAGGCCCCCGAGGCAACCGCGGGCCCGGCGGCGCTCGAGGGCACGCCCGCTACGGCTCGACGGGCAGGCCGGCTCGGCGCCGCAGCACCCGTTCGAGGGAGCGGGCGTCGTCCACGGTCAACCCGGCCCACCCGGCCACGGTCGGGATGGGCGCGTCCCAGAAGCTCCCGTCGGGGCGTTGCACCGAGATCATCCAGCCGCTCGCCATCTGCCCCACCTCGCCGTCGGCCACGTGGCGGTGACGGCGACCCACCACCACGTCGGCTGCCTCGCTGAGGCGCACCGACCGGTCGCTCGCCCCCGACGAGATGCGCAGCGTCCCGTCCGGATCGATCCGCAGCGTCCAGCGGAACGGCATCCAGAACAGCCAGTCGACCAGCAAGGCCAGCCCGATCACGACGGCCACGGCGATGACACCGGCCTCGGCGGGCAGCGCGCTGATGTCCTCGCTGAAGATGGCGATCCCGGTCGCCGCGCCGATCGCCCCGGCCATCACCATGAATACGGTGCGCACCCGACGTCGGGCCCGGGCGATCTCGGCCAGCCGGGGGTGGCGCCACTCGAACCTCGACCGGTCACGCTGGTGACGGGGCGCCAGCGGCACCTGCGACGCCGGCACCGGCGGGGTCGGAGCGCCGCCGGCGGCGGCCGTCGCCGTGAGCTCGGCCACGATCTGCTCGACCTCGGCCGCCGGGGGGTTGAACCACCCGGCGAGCGCCGGGAGCTCGCGGCACAGCTGGTGACCCTCGGGCGACTCCAGCTCGACGGCCCAGCGCCACGGCGCCCCGAAGCGCAGCCACCCCTGGGAGCGACGACACATGCCGACCTCACAGCCCGCCAACGGCACGATCTGGCGCCGTCCTCGCCCATCGTCGAAGACCAGGTCGCCCCGCTGGGTCACCGCCAATCGGAACGCCAGTGACCACGACCGCTGCTGCCACAGCACCGCGGCGATGCCGAGCAGGGCCGTGGGCACGGCGTAGGTGCGGAGCTGGGCGTCACCGACGAGGGCCGCCGCACCGATGATGACGGCGGCGCCGACCAGCAGGAGCAGCACGAAGTCGACCGTGCGCAGCTGCGCGGGCAGCGGGGTGATCCGCCACTCGAAGATCGCTCGCCCCGACTCGTTCACCTGCGCCCGCCTCCCGGCGAGAGCGTGCACGACCCGCGAGGCGGACGAGCGGTCGAATCGGCACTGCGGGTGACCGCCTCGACGCCGCCGTCACGGGCGGTCGACCATCGGGCGGCCGTGTGCCCGACATCGGCGAAGATGGCGACCCGCTGCCCCACGGAGAGCGATCCTCCCACATCGTGCGGTCCCGGCGGGGACGTGAACGTTCAGGCAACGGCAAGAGCGATGGCCAGGAGCAACGGCCCGAACACGACGAGCAACCCCAGGCTCAGCGCCGACCACGCGGCGAGCGACAACCGAGGGACCAGACCGGCCACCCGGGTGGGGGTGAAGGCACCGAGGACGTCGTCGAGCTCCTCGGGCAGCTCCCGGGCGAGGCGCCGCAGCCCCCACATCGAGCGGAGCCGTCCCCTGCCCTGGAGTCGTCGGTTGATGAGCTCGCCGGCGTCGCCGAGCTCGTCGACCACCGACCCCGAGGCGGCCTCGAGCCGGGATCGCAACCCGACGGCCTGCCCACCCGTGTCGGCTCGCACCTCGATGGCCCAGCTCCGCAGCCCTCGGCCGAGCAGCCAGCCGCCGCCGGCGAACACCACGCCGACGAGCACGCCCGCCCACCAGCGGCCCACGACCGTGCCGAGGAGCGCGAACAGGGCGGCCCAGGCGAACGCCGCCAGCCGGATGGTCGAGGCGCCCCACTCGGCGGTGCGGGCCGCGGCCGCGCCTGCGCGCTCGAGCAGCGGGCCGACGCGGCGCAGCGGGTCGGCGTCGTCCTCGGTCATCGCCGGACAGTCTGGCCCGGAGCGCAGCGCCACGGCGGACGGCGAAACTCGACCTCGCCAGTCGGCTATTCGGTCACTACGCTCTCCTCGCCGTCTTGTTTCCGGGAGGACACATGAGCAGCGAGGCCTGGGGCTTCGAGACCAAGATGATCCACGCGGGCCAGGAGCCCGACCCCGCGACCGGTTCGCGGGCGGTGCCGATCTACCAGACGACGTCCTACGTCTTCCGCGACAGCGAGCACGCCGCCAACCTGTTCGCCCTCGCCGAGATCGGCAACATCTACACCCGCATCATGAACCCGACCCAGCACGTGCTCGAGGAGCGGGTCGCCGCGCTCGAGGGTGGCGTCCGCACCGCCGTCGGACTCCCGGGCTGCCTCGCCGTCGCGTCTGGCCAGGCCGCCGAGATGCTCGCCATCCTCAACCTGGCCGAGGCCGGCGATCACATCGTGTCGGCCGCCGCCCTCTACGGCGGCACCTACAACCTGTTCCACCACACGCTGCCCAAGATGGGCATCGAGGCCACCTTCGTCGACGACCCCGACGACCTCGACGAGTGGGCCGCAGCCATCCGCCCCAACACGAAGGTCCTCTACGCCGAGACCATCGGCAACCCGAAGAACAACGTCCTCGACATCGAGGGTGTCGCCAAGGTCGCCCACGACGCCGGTGTGCCCCTCATGGTCGACAACACCGTCGCCACCCCCTACCTGCTCAACCCGATCGCGTTCGGCGCCGACATCGTCATCCACTCGGGAACGAAGTTCCTCGGCGGGCACGGCACCTCGATCGCCGGCCTGATCGTCGACGGCGGCACGTTCGACTACGCGGCCAGCGGCCGGTTCCCCAACTTCACCGAGCCCGACCCGAGCTACCACGGCCTCGCCTACTTCCCGGCGCTGGGCCACGGCGCGTTCATCCTGAAGGCCCGCGTGCAGCTGCTGCGCGACCTCGGCTGCGCCATCGCCCCGATGAACGCCTTCCAGCTGCTCCAGGGCATCGAGACCCTCAGCCTCCGCATGGAGCGCCACGTCTCCAACGCCCTCGCCGTCGCCCAGTACCTCGAGGGCCACGAGCAGGTCGAGTGGGTCAACTACGCCGGCCTGCCGTCCAACCAGTGGCACGCGGCGGCCCAGAAGTACACGCCCAAGGGCGCGGGCTCGGTGTTGGCGTTCGGCATCACGGGCGGCGCCGAGGCCGGTCAGAAGTTCGTGGAGGCGCTGGAGTTGCACAGCCACGTGGCCAACATCGGGGACGTCCGCAGCCTCGCCATCCACCCCGCCAGCACCACGCACAGCCAGCTCACCCCCGAGGAGCAGAGCTCCACCGGCGTCGAGCCGAACCTGGTGCGGTTGTCGGTCGGCATCGAGGCGATCGGCGACATCATCGACGACATCAACCTGGGCTTCAAGGCCGCCGGCCAGTAGCCCCGGCTCCTCCGGCTCCGGGGGGCGCGACGCTCGCGTCTCCCGGAGCGGCAGGTACGTTCGGGTCGATGCGACCCAACGGCCTGCGTCCACTCATCGCCGCCCTGGCGTTGGGCCTGATGGCCACCTCCTGCTCCTCCTCGTCATCGGAATCCGACGTCAGCGAGCCGACGACGGCAGCCCCCACTTCCTCGACGACCACCCCCGCCGCCGTGGGCGAGGTCGACGCCGCCGCTCCCGACACCGCCACCCCCGAGATCGCAGCCGAGCCGGTGATCGATGGCCCCTTCGCCGAGATCGGCCCGATCGTCAGCACCTACGTCGCCGACAACGAGCTCAACGGGGCCGGGCTGATCGTGGTGCACCGCGACGACGGCGTGCTGCTCCACGAGCACTGGGGCGAGTTCTCCGAGGACCGCATCTCGCTGATCGCCTCCTCATCGAAGATGGTCACCGCCGGCGTCCTCCTCCACCTCCAGGACGACGGCCTGCTCGACATCGACGCCCCGATCGCCGAGGTGGCCGAGTGGGGGTCGGGCAACCCCGACATCACGACGGCCCAGCTGCTCTCGAACAGCTCGGGGCTCATCGGGCTCGCCACGGACCCGCTCTTCCTGCCCTACCTGTGCATGTTCGACCCCGATGCCGAGCTCGAGGAGTGCGGGGCCGAGATCTTCACCACCGACGGCGACGACGGCGCCATCACCGCACCCGACACCAACTTCGACTACGGCGGGGCCCAGTGGCAGGTGGCCGGCGCGGTCGCCGAAGTGGCGTCGGGGCGGTCGTGGGCCGAGTTGGTCGACGAGATCTACGTCGAGCCGTGTGGGCTCGAGACCCTCGCTTACAACAACCACTTCGGCCAGCTCCCACCCACGGGCTTCTCCTACCCGACCGCGTTCGAGGCCGACCCCGCGGTGCTGCGTCCGACCGAGAACCCGAACCTCGAGGGCGGCGCCTACGTCACCACCGGCGACTACGGCGAGCTGCTCCTCATGCAGCTCCGCGACGGCCGCTGCGGTGACACCCAGGTCCTGTCCCCCGAGTCGCTGGCCACGATGCACGGCGACCGCATCGGCGAGGTCTACGACGGTGACGCCTACGCCGACGACACCGGCTACGGGATGGGCTGGTGGGTCGATCGGGAGACCGGGATCATCAGCGATCCGGGTGCCTACGGCAGCGTCGCCTGGCTCGACCTCGACGACGGCTACGGCGCCTTCCTCGTGGTGGAGTCGACCGGCGACGTGGGGGGCGGCCTCGCCGATCTGCTCGAGCCGGTCGTCGACGCCGCGGTCGCCGCTCGCTGACCCTCAGCGGAGCCGGACGGCCACCTCGTTGGCGAGGAGGCGCCCGTTCCGGGTCAACCGGGCACGACCGTCGGGACCCACCTCCGTGAGGTGGGCGACCTCATCGGGCACCGAGGCCGCCGGGACGCCATCGCTGGTGCGGATGCGCAGCTGCAACCCCTCGACGCGACGGGCGTCGTCGTCGAGCTCCTCGGCGGCGGCCTCGGTCGAGGTGCCGGACCGCACGGCGCCGATCCATCGCTCCGGGGTGCGCAGGTTCCACCAGCGGCGACCGCCGCGGTGCGAGTGGGCAGCGGCACCGAAGCCGAGGTAGTCGCCCTGACGCCAGTAGCGGAGGTTGTGGCGGCACTCGTGGCCGGGCCGGGCCCAGTTGGAGATCTCGTAGCTCCGGTAGCCGGCGGCGCCGAGGAGGTCGTCCACGATGACGTACTTGTCGGCCTGGTCGTCGTCGTCAGGGTGTCGCGCGGGGTCGCCGGCCAGCGGCGTGCCGGGCTCGACGGCGAGTGCGTAGGCGCTCACGTGGTCGGGAGCGAGGCCGACCACCGCCTCGACGGTCGATCGCCAGTCGTCGAGGGTCTCGCCGGCCCCGCCGTAGATCAGATCGAGGTTGACGTCGAGGCCGGCCTCGCGGGCTGCCGCCACCGCCCGCTCGACGTTCGCCCGATCGTGCGCCCGGCCGAGCGAACCGAGCACGTGGTCGGCCATCGACTGCACCCCGAGCGAGATGCGGGTGACACCGCCTCGACAGAACGTCCGGAGGAGCTCGAGGTCGACGTCGTCGGGGTTGCACTCGACCGTGACCTCGGCGCCGTCGACGAGCGGGAGCGGCGCGAGTGCTGCCGTGAGCGCAGCGGGCGGGACCCGACTGGGGGTCCCCCCGCCGACGAAGGCGCTGGCGACCGGCCCCATGCCGGCCGACACCGCCCGACCGATGTCGAGGGCGAGCGCGTCGAGGTAGTCGTCGATCAGGTGATCGCGATCCGTCCAGGTCGCGAAGGCGCAATAGTCGCACCGCCGGGCGCAGAACGGGATGTGGACGTAGACCCCGATGGACCCCACGTCACCAGTCTGCCGGGATCAGCCGCCCAGCCGGAGGCCGAGGTCGGCCAGCTTGGTGGTCGACATCTCGACGGAGGTGTCGAGGATGCAGGCGATCGCCCGGAGGTCGTCGCGGCGGATGGTCAGCATCCGGCCGTTGAAGTCCTGGCGCTGCATCTGGACCATGTGGAGGTAGCGGCCCAGCATCGCCGCCTCGGGACCCGACAGGGACTCCAGACGGGTCAGGTCGATCGTGACGTTGGTCTCCTCGCGGAGGTCGATCACGTCGAGATCGGCTTCCTCGTCGGTGCGGGGCAGCAGCTGGGAGACGGGCACGTTGTAGAACCGGGCCAGGCGGTGGAGCCGCGGCACCGAGATCGCGCGCTCTCCGCGCTCGTACGCGCCGAGCACCGAGGCCTTGAACTCGTGAGCCGACTCGGCCTCGACGTCCTGGAGCGACATGCGCTTCTGGCGTCGGATGGCCCGCAGGCGCTCGCCCACCCGCTTGCCGTAGACCGACTGCTGCTCGTCCGTTTCGTCCATGCGCCTCTCTCCGCCGCACACGGAGCCGCCGATACCCACGCTCGGCGCTCCTCGATGTCAGGAGGGGAAGCTAGCAGCACTCTCCGTAGCGGTACAACCAGGTCATCGCAGGGCGGTCAACCGCACTGCCGCGGCGAGCGCCGCGGTCTCCACTCTCAGCACGTTGTCACCGACACAGACCCTCGGACCGTCGAGCGCGCGCTCCGCCTCACTCCAGCCTCCCTCCGGGCCCACGAGCACCGTCGGATGATCGAGGTCCGGGGACCCTCCCGAGCGATCGGCCATGGCCACGCCGGGTGACCCTGCGAGGTCGGCGACGGCCGTCGGACCGTGCAACTCCGGCAGGTGCACCCGCCGCGACTGCATCGCAGCCTCGCGCACGATGCGCCGCCAACGGGCCAACTGCCGGTCCCATCGATCACCACGCCAGCGCACCACACCCCGCTCGGTGTCGAGCACGACGATCCGATCGACGCCGATCTCGGTGAGCTTCTGCACCGCCCAGTCGGGCCGGTCCCCCTTGACCGGCGGGAAGCCGATCGTGACCGTCACCGCAGGCGGGGCCACCTCGACGACCGCGCCGACCGGCTCGGGCTCGTCGTGCAGGACGCACTGCCGCCACCGTCCCGCTCCGTCGGAGACCGTCAGGCGGTCGCCGTCGCGGAGGCGGAGCACCTTCACCAGGTGATGGCGGTCGTCGACGTCGAGGGTCGGGTCGCCGACGTCGGCGACGAAGACGTGAGGGCCGCCACCGCCGTCGGGGAGCACTACCGGAAGGCGGACTTGATCCGGCCGAGGAGCCCCGGGTCGGGGTCGGCGACCGGCTCGCCCCGCAGCTCGGCGAGCTGGCGCAGCAGCGCCTCCTGTTCGTCGTCGAGATCGTCGGGGGTCACGACCCGCAGGGTAACGATGAGGTCGCCCCGGCCACGACCGCGGCCCTCGAGGCGAGGGACGCCCTGACCACGGAAGCGGATCGTGTCACCGGTCTGGGTGCCGGCCGGGATCTCCAGCTCCTCGGTGTCGTCGAGCGTCTCGTAGTCGATGCGGGCGCCGAGCGTCGCCTGCGTGAGCGGGACGTCGAGCACCTCGTGGAGGTCGATGCCGTGGCGCTCGAATCGCGGATGCGGTTCGACGCGGACGTGGACGTAGAGGTCACCAGCCCGTCCGCCGCGGGGGCCGACGGCACCACGCCCGGTCAGCCGGAGCGTGGAACCGTCGTCGATCCCGGCAGGGATGCGGACGTCGTAGTCGACGTTCTCGACCACGCGTCCCTCACCGGAACACGCCGAGCACGGGTCGGCGATGGTCTCACCGGTGCCGTCGCACGCCGGGCAGATGACCTGGCTCACCATCTGCCCGAGGAAGGACTGGCGGACCTGGCGGACCTGACCGAGCCCTCCGCAGTTCGTGCAGGTGACGGGCTGCGTGCCCGGCGCGGCACCGGATCCCCCGCACGACTCGCACGCGACCGCCGTCCGGACCGAGACGCTGGCCTCGCCGCCGAACACCGCCTGCTCGAAGTCGACGTCGAGCCGCACCTCCAGATCCGAACCACGCGGTGGACCGGCACGCCCGGCGGCCTGGCCGAACCCTCCACCGGCCCCGCCGCCGAAGAAGGCGTCGAAGATGTCCTGGACCGATCCGAAGCCGAACCCGTCGGCTCCTGCGCCGCCGGGACCGGCCGAGCCGTAGCGGTCGTAGCGGTCGCGCTTCTCGGGATCGGAGAGCACCTCGTAGGCGGCCGAGACGTCCTTGAAGCGCGCCTCGGCTGCCGCATCACCCGGGTTGGCGTCGGGATGGAGCTCTCGGGCGAGTCGCCGATAGGCGCGCTTGATCTCGTCCGGGCTCGCCGACCGGTCGACTTCGAGGACTTCGTAGAGATCCGCCATGTCGCAGCACAGGATACGGCTCGGATCGCCGTGGCGGCGGGAGCCGAGCGCTCAGGAGATCGGCCGAACCACCGGTACCGCGAGCCGAACGCTCCTCGGGAGCCGGGGAGCGCTCAGGTGTCCTCGATGCTCCGGCCGAGGCGGCGGCCGACGACGGCGACGGCGGCGAGGGCCTGCGGGTAGTTCATCCGGGTCGGACCCAGCACGCCGATCGTGCCCGCCCGCTCGCCGTCGACGTCGTAGGGCGCCACGACGACCGAGCAGTCGGCGAGGGGCTCGACCCCGGTCTCGCTGCCGATCGCCACCGACACGCCACGATCGAGCAGCTCACCGAGGAGGTCGACGAGGACGTACTGCTCCTCCAGGATCGACAGCACCCGACCGACGGTCTCGACCGCATCGAACTGCTCGGCGACCACCGAGGTGCCCCCCACGAAGAGGCGCTCGGAGATCGGCTGACCCGACACCGCCGCCATCGCTGCCGTCAGGACGTCGTCGAGGCGCTCCTCACCCAGTGACCCGGGCTCGTCGGACGAACCGGGCGGATGCCCGATCGCTGCGGCCGAGACCGCGGTCCGGATGCGATCGAGCTCGTCGTCGGTCAGCTCGGCGTCGGTCTCGAGCGTGTGCTTCTCGACGACACCCGTCGACAGGACCGTCACCACGAGCACGAGCGTCGGTGACAGCGGTACGAGCGACACCGATGCGATGCGGGCCAGCTCGTGGCGTGGTGGCACGACCACGGCGGCGAGGTGGGTGACATCGGCGAGCAGCGCCGAGGTCTCGCGGAGCATGCCCTCGAGCTCGCGATGGGCGTGCTCGAAGAACGAACGGACGGTCCGTGACTCCTGGGCCCCGAGGCGGCCGGGAGGGATGTGGTCGACGAAGAACCGATAGCCCTTGTCGGTCGGCACCCGACCGGCGCTGGTGTGGGGCTGCTGGAGGTAGCCCTCCTGTTCGAGGGCCGCCATGTCGTTGCGCACCGTCGCCGAGGAGACCGGCGACTCGAGCGAGCTCGCGATGCGGCCCGAACCGACCGGCTGGTCGGTCTCGATGTACTGCTCGACGATCGCGGTGAGGATCGCCGCCTTGCGCTCGTCCAGCGAATCGTCGCTCACGGGCCCCCCGTCGGACGGGACCGCCTGCGTCCCGGACCCCTGATCGTACCGAGCACCACGAACCGGTCGTTAGTCGCCGTAGCCCGGCTGGTCGGTCTCGCGGCGACGTCGGGGCAGGAGTCCCGGATCGATGACCGCCTCGCCCTCGGGCTCCTTGCGCGGCGAGGTGGCCAGCTCGACCACCATGCGGTGGAACTCCTTCGGGGACGCCAGGAAGTCGATCTGGTTGAACAGCGTCTGGCCGGCCGACTCGACCCGGAACGTCGCGTAGTTCAGGTACTCCCCGATCCACGAGTAGGACAGCGCGACGTCGGTCACGCGGCTGAGGGGCAGCGTCGCCTCTCGGCTGGAGAAGAACCCCTCGGTCTGGATGAGGCGTCGGTTCGTGAGGTAGAGCACCCGGAAGAAGCGCCAGCGGAGCAGGCGGAGCGCGAACCCCGAGGCCACCCACAGCAACAGGATGGCGGCGGTGAGGTCGGACGACCGGGTCGAGTAGGCCACGAACGCGGCGAGGATCAGCGCCGGGATCGACTGCTTGACGAAGTCGGTGATGCTGTCGCGCTCGCGGTCGACCACCGCGATGATCAACGCCACTCCGGCGAGGACGACACCGGCGGTCCCCACCGCGCCGAGCCCGGGGAGGATCAGCGCGAAGAAGATGAGCAGGGTGCCGACGAGCGCCAACCCGGGCTTGACGATCTCGGCGATGTGACGCCGTGACTTGTAGAGGATCTTCTCGTCGGCGATCAGGATCTTGTCGTCCTGGATCGGGAGGAGGGAGTCGTAGATCCGGTCGATGAACTCGCGGACCCGGGGCGGCAAGGCGTAGTAGAGCCGCTGCATCGGCGTGCGCACGAAGGCCTGCCGGTCCTCGCGGCGACGTCGCGGTTCCATCGGATCAGCCGCCCGGTCGGCTCACCGGAACCCGAGCGTGGTCTCGGTGTCCTCGGGATCGGCCTCGAACAGCGAGTCGAGGAAGTCGAGCACGGAACCGAGCCCGGAACCGATCCAGTCGAAGAACTGCCGCCCGAACTCGCCGGCCTGGGTGGCGTCGGTCACGATGAAGAACAGAACGAAGAGGATCAACAGGTAGATGCTGATCTGCTTGGCGTTCACTCGAGCGCTCCTTCACGTCGGCCCGTGGGTCGGGGCCGACGGGTGGACGACACGGCGTCGAACGCGACGGTATCTCGGCCTTGACCACGTTGGGTGGACCCCCGCGCGGGGTGTGGTCGACGAGGACGGCTCCGCGAAAGGTGCTCGCCGTCGGCGGCCCGGCGGGTCAGGATCTCGCCCATGGAACCGGTGCCGGTCGGCGATGCCCTCCTCCGTCCCTACGACCCCGACCGCGATCGCGATGCCGTCGGGCGGATCTGGTGCGAGATCGGGTGGATCGAGGGCGACGACCACCAGCTGGTCGCGCTCGACCGCTTCCTCTCCATCGCCCGCGCCACGGTGGCCGAGCTCGACGGCAGCGCCGAGCTCTGCGTCACCACGGCCGACGGGACGCTGCGACACGGGGCGAGCGACCTCGCCATGAGCGCCGTCACCTCGGTGACGGCCAGCCGCCTCGCCCGGCGGGGCGGGCTCGCATCGACCATGACGGCCCGGGCCGTCGCCGCCGACGCCGAGGCGGGGCAGCTCACCGCCGCGCTCGGCATCTTCGACCAGGGCTACTACGACCGACTCGGCTTCGGCACCGGCGCCGATCAACGACGCTGGCGGATCGATCCCTCGGCGCTGCGCGTGGCGCCGACCGAGCGTCGACCGGTCCGCCTGGGCCTCGACGACGCCGACGAGGTCCACGCCAACCGGCTGGCCTCGGTCCGCTCCCACGGGGCCTGCACGCTCACGGACCCGGGCTTCACGACCGCCGAGATGGGGTGGGAGGACTCCGCGTTCGGGCTCGGGTTCCGCGACGACGCCGGTCGGCTCACCCACCACCTCTGGCTCGACACCGACGACGTCGAGAGCGGCCCCTACCGGGTCGAGTGGATGGCCTACGAGCATCGCTCGCAGCTGCTCGATCTGCTCGGCCTGCTCCGCTCGCTCGCCGACCAGGTCGTCCAGGTCGACGTCCCCGAGCCCGCCGGCGTCCAACTCCAGCACCTCGTCGACCGGCCGTTCCGCGCCATGTCGGTGGGTTCCACCAAGCAGCAACCCGGTGGACGTCAGTTGGCGTGGTGGCAGGGGCGGATGCTCGACGTCCCGGGGGTGCTCGCGGCGACGCGCTTCGCGGGCCCCGAGGTCGCGTTCGTGGCCGAGCTCGATGATCCGGTCGAGCGCCACCTGGCCGGCCGCGAGGGCTGGCGAGGAGTCGCCGGGAGCTACGTGGTCCGCCTCGGCGAGCGCTCGTCGGCCGAGCCGGGACGAGCAGCCGGCCTGCCGACCCTGCGGTGCGGGATCGGTACGTTCACCCGGCTCTGGCTCGGCGTCCGAGCGGCCACCGGCCTCGCCGTGACCGACGAGCTCGACGCCCCCGAGTCGTTGCTCGAGCAGCTCGACGCCGCCGTCACCGTGCGCGACCCGCAGCCCGGCTTCCCGTTCTGAGGAACGGTCGGCTCAGTCGTCGAGGCGCAGCGCGGAGACGAAGGCCTCGTTCGGCACCTCGACCCGGCCGATGGCCTTCATCCGCTTCTTGCCCTGCTTCTGGCGTTCGAGGAGCTTGCGCTTGCGGCTGATGTCGCCGCCGTAGCACTTGGCCAGCACGTCCTTGCGCTTGGCCTTGACGGTCTCGCGGGCGATGATGCGCCCGCCGATGGCGGCCTGGATCGGGACGTCGAAGAGCTGGCGGGGGATCAGCTCCCGCAGCTTCTCGGCCATGCGGCGCCCGTAGTCGTAGGCCTTGTCGCGGTGCACGATCGTCGAGAAGGCGTCGACCGCCTCGCCGTTGAGGAGCACGTCGACCTTGACGAGCTTGGCCTCGTTGTAGCCCGAGGGCTCGTAGTCGAGGCTGGCGTAGCCCTGGGTTCGACTCTTCAGCTGGTCGAAGAAGTCGGTGACCACCTCGGCCAGCGGGATGTCGTAGCGCAGCTCGATCCGCTCGGGCGAGAGGTACTCCATGTGGGTCATCTCGCCCCGGCGGGCCTGACACAGCTCCATCACGGTGCCGGTGTAGGACGACGGTGTGATGATCGACACCTTCAGCGTCGGCTCGGCGATGGCCTCGACCTTGTCCATCGAGGGGAGCTCCGACGGGTTGTCGACGACGATCTCGCTGCTGTCGGACAGCGTGATGTGGTACTCGACGGACGGCGCCGTGGCGATGAGATCGAGGTCGTACTCGCGTTCGAGTCGTTCGCGGACGATCTCCATGTGCAGCAGCCCGAGGAAGCCGCAGCGGAAGCCGAAGCCCAACGCTGCGGACGTCTCGGGCTCGAAGGTGATGGACGCGTCGTTGAGCTTGAGCTTCTCGAGCGACTCGCGCAGGTCGGCGTACTGGTCGCCGTCGATCGGGTAGAGCCCGCAGAACACCATCGGCTGCGGGTCGCGGTAGCCCTCGAGTGGCTCGTCGGCCCGGTGCCGGGCATCGGTCACGGTGTCGCCCGACCGGGCCTCGCCGACGTCCTTGATGCCCGCGATGAGGTAGCCCACCTCGCCCGGTCCGAGTCGGTCGACCGGCGTGTTCGTCGGCGTCCGCACGCCGATCTCCTCGGCCTCTCGCTCGGTCCCGCCGTGCATGAACCGCAGCTTCTGGCCCGAGTCGAGCACGCCGTGCATCACCCGGACCGAGCTCACCACCCCGCGGTACTGGTCGAAGACGGAGTCGAACACCAGCGCCTGCAGCGCGGCGTCGGCCTCGCCGGTGGGCGGTGGGATCCGCTCGGTGACCGCGTCGAGGAGATCGGGCACGCCTTCGCCGGTCTTGGCCGAGATGCGCACGATCTCGTCGGCCGGGATGCCGAGCACCTGTTCGATCTCGGCGGCGTAGAGGTCGGGATCGGCAGCCGGCAGGTCGATCTTGTTGAGCGCTGCGACGATCTCGAGGTCGTTCTCGAGCGCGAGGTAGCAGTTGGCCAGGGTCTGCGCCTCGATCCCCTGGGCTGCGTCGACGACGAGCACCACGCCCTCGCAGGCAGCGAGGCTGCGGCTCACCTCGTAGCCGAAGTCGACGTGACCCGGGGTGTCGATGAGGTGGAGGACGTGGTCGTTCCACTCGACCCGGACGTTCTGGGCCTTGATGGTGATCCCCCGCTCGCGCTCGAGGTCCATCGAGTCGAGGTACTGGGCGCGCATCGATCGCGAGTCGACGGCACCGGTGAGCTCGAGGATGCGGTCCGAGAGCGTCGACTTGCCGTGATCGATGTGGGCGATGATCGAGAAGTTGCGGATGCGGGCGAGATCCATGGCGATGGTGCGAGGATACCGACGCACCTCCCCCACCCCGGCGTCCACGGCGTCAGGTGTTGGTCGACGACCGCGCTGCTAGCCTTGACGAGTCGTTCGGCGATGCCGCCGGCACCCCGCTCTTCCTGCGACACCGACGCGAAAGAAGTCTCCGCCCCGATGGCCAACATCGCCAGCCAGATCAAGCGCAACCGCCAGAACGAGAAGCGGCGCCTCCGCAACCGTGCCGTGAAGTCCGAGGTGCGCACCCGGACCAAGGCCGCCATCGAGGCCGCCGGCACCGACCAGCAGGACGAGGCGTTCCGCGCCGCCGTGAAGCGCATCGACAAGGCCGCCGCCAAGGGCGTCCTGCACAAGAACGCCGCCGCACGCGCCAAGTCCCGCCTCGCCGCTCAGGTCAAGGCCGCGGCCGAGGCCTAATCAGGCGACACGCCCTCACCGATCTGGCATCGTCGGATCGGTGGGACCCGTCACGCTCGACGCCGAGCTCGCCGCGCTCGCACGCGCCCGCGAGGCCGTCGCCGACAAGCTCGAACGTGTCGAGCGGCTCGTGGGGACCGACGGCGGTGCCGACGCCGTCTCCCAGGAGTACGTCGACGCCATCATCGGCGACACCATCGAGCTCCTGCAGCGGGACCTGGTCGTCTTCGGCCGGGTCGACGACGACCGGACCTGGCGCATCGGGCTCTACGGCATCGACAGCGACGGCGACCAGCTGGTCGTCGACTGGCGTGCACCCTTCGCCACCGGCTTCTACCAGGCGACCGTCGACGACGATCACGGGCTCCGGCGCCGGGTGAGCTACGTCGGCTCGATCGACGACCTCCTCGTCGAGGACCTCGTGACCGGTGAGGCGTCCGGCTCGTCGCCGTTGCTCGCCGAGCTGTCGCGGACGAAGGGCGAGCAGATGCGGGCGGCCGTCGCCACGCTGCAGTCCGACCAGGACTCCCTGGTGCGCCTCGACCCCGACGACCGCCTCGTCCTCAGGGGAGGACCGGGCACGGGCAAGACCGTCGTCGGGCTCCACCGAGCGGCGTGGCTGGTCTACAACGACCGACGGATCACCTCCGACCGCATCCTGGTGGTCGGCCCGTCCGACCGGTTCCTGCGCTACGTCGCCAGCGTCCTGCCGACGCTCGGCGAGCGCAAGATCCGCCAGACCACGTTCACCGAGCTGCTCGGCCCCGACACGCCGGCCGGTGGGCACGCCGAGTGGGTGGAGGTGCTCGATCGGTTCGAGGCGTCGCTCGTCGAGCCGGCCGAGATCAAGGTTCGGGGTCGTCGCATCACCGCGGACCAGATCGCCGAGATCGCCGACAGGATCTCGGCCAGTCGCTCGCCGTGGAGCCAGCGACGACGCCTCATCATCGACCGCACGGCCGCGTTGCGGAAGCTGCCCCGGGCCGAGGTCGCCGCGGCCATGGCGAAGATCGTGCCGACCTGCTCGACCACGCAGGCGCTGAAGCGGCTGCGCAACCCCGACCTGCTCGCCCGGCTCGGCGCGGGTGACGATCTGCAGCGCGACTGGCTGGCGGTGCCCGAGGACGGCGGGGTGACCGACGAGGTCCGGGCCCGCATCGAGGGCGTCCCGGCGCGGTACTCCCATGCGATCGTCGACGAGGCCCAGGACCTCACCGCGCTCCAGCTGCGCGCCGTGCGGCGTCGCGCGCCGGGGCTCACCCTCGTCGGCGACGACGCCCAGCGCTCCCACGCCCACGGCATCGGGCTGCGAGCGGCGGCTCGCGCCCTCGACGTCGACGTGGCCGAGATGACGACCGCCTACCGGCAGTCGGCCGAGATCGTCGAGTGGTTGAACGAGCTGGCCGCAGCGCACCCCGAGCTCGATGCCGTCGAGATGCTCGGCATCCGCCCCACCGGCACCCCCGTACGCGAAGTGGCCGAGCTGGGCACGGTGGGCGATGCGCTGCACGAGCGCTGGGACACGGTGACCACCATCACCGCCGCGGACACCTGGCGCCACCAGGGCATCGAGTACGACGCCGTCGTCGTCGAACGGGCCGGGATGTCGCCCCGCGAGCTCTACCTCGCAGCCTCCCGCGCCGCCCACGAGCTCGTCGTCGTGGGCTGACTC